>NZ_JBELLZ010000008.1:0-66001 GCF_042096255.1 Sphingomonas sp.
CACCGCATAGGTGGCGCCGTGGAGGCGATCGACGCCCTCGATCTCCAGCGTCTCGGTGCCGACGCCCTCGATCCGCGCACCCATGGCGAGGAGCAGGCGGCACAGGTCGACGATCTCGGGCTCGCGCGCGGCATTCTCCAGCCGGCTGCTGCCCCTGGCGGTCGCCGCCGCCATCAGCGCATTCTCGGTGGCGCCCACCGAGACGATCGGAAAGGCGAAGCGCCCGCCTTGCAATCGCCCGTTCGGCGCGCGCGCGGTGACATAGCCCGCGCTGGTCTCCAGCTCCGCGCCCAGCGCTTCGAGCGCCTTGAGGTGCAGGTCGATCGGCCGGTTGCCGATCGCGCAGCCGCCCGGCAGGCTGACCCGCGCCTCGCCCGCGCGCGCCAGGATCGGGCCCAGCACCAGGATCGAGGCGCGCATCTTGCGGACGATGTCATAGGGCGCTTCGGTGGAGGTGAGGCGGCCGGTGCGGATCGTCATCACCCGGCCGAACTCGTCGGGGCGGCTCCCCTCGATCCGGGTCGAGGCGCCCAGCTGGTTGAGGAGGTGGCCGAAACTGTCGACGTCGGCGAGGCGCGGCAGGTTGCGCAGGGTCACCGGCTCGTCGGTGAGCAAGGCGCAGGGCATCAGCGTGAGCGCGGCGTTCTTGGCGCCGGAGATCGGCAGGCGGCCGGACAGGCGGTGCCCGCCGCGGATGAGGATGCGGTCCATCGCGGCTATCTACTCCCGCCCGCCGGCTTCGCAACCCGCCCGCTCGGAACGCGCCTTTCGGAACGGTTGCGCCGGGCGCGGGTTGAGCGGCCATGAGCAAGAAACCCGCCCCCAAGTCGAAGAAGACCGCCGCCGCGCGCAAGCAGGATCGCCGCACCCGCCGGGTCGGCCTCGCCGCCGGGATCGCCGGGGCCGCCGCGGTGGCGGGCGCCGCGCTCTATGCGCTGTTCGGCCCGCCGTTCCGCGCGGCGGAGAATGGCGAGCATGAAGCGCCCGATCTCGCGCCGGACGCGCCCATCCCGGGTACGGACCGCGCGCCCGAGGCATTCCGCCCCGATCCGACCGCGCCGGTCCCCGCCGCCGAGCGCGAGGCGCTGCGCCCCGCCACCGGCCCCGCGCCGACCCTCGTCGAGGACCGCGGCGGCATGAACGCGCAGACCGGGCCGGCCAACGTCGCCAACACCTGATTAGGTGTCGTCCGGTGCACGGCTGGTCCGGATCAGAGGATCAGGTCTCCCGCGAACAGCATGACCTCGCCGGCCAGGCGGATGACGAAGTCCGCCTGGCCGTCGCCGTCCAGATCTCCCCGGAGTCGCGTCTCGCCGTCTTGGATCGTGCGCTGCACCTCTCCCGCGGTGCCGCTGAACGCCCGCAGGCCGATGAAGTGCAGGTCCTCGCCGAATGCGGACAGGTCGATCTTGTCCTTGTCCGCGCGGGCGAAGTCCGTGATCAGGTCGCTCCTGCGCGCGATCGCGCCGGTATCGCCGGGATCGAACACGAAGCGGTCGGCGCCGCGGCCACCGGTCAGCACGTCCGCGCCGTCTCCACCGGTGATCCGGTCATTCCCGGCAAGCCCCTTCAGGGTGTCCGCGCCCCGCGAGCCGGTGATGCGGTTGTTCGCGCCATTTCCCGTGCCCGCGCGCGCGTCGCCGGTCAGCGTCAGGTTCTCGAGTCCGACGGCGAGGACATAGTCGATCTCCGCGATCACGCTATCCATGCCGCGCTTGGATCCGACGATCACGTCCGCGGCGGCGTCGATCAGATAGGTGTTGTTGCCCTCCCCGCCGTCCATGCGGTCCGCGCCCGCGCCGCCGTCCAGCCAGTCGTTGCCACTTCCGCCCGCGAGGATGTCGTCGCCCCGCCCGCCGTGGAGGCGATCCGCGCCGGTTCCCCCGGTCAGCGCGTTGCCGAGCGCGTTCCCGATCAGCGTCGCGCCGCCCACCCCGCGGCCGATCACCGCATCCTCGACCCACCGGCCCAGCGTCAGGCTGGATCCGTCGGTCAGCACCGCGCGGTCGTGGCCG
Organism: Sphingomonas sp.; assembly: GCF_042096255.1. Classification (GTDB taxonomy): domain Bacteria; phylum Pseudomonadota; class Alphaproteobacteria; order Sphingomonadales; family Sphingomonadaceae; genus Sphingomonas. The sequence continues at coordinate 2,016 of NZ_JBELLZ010000008.1, forward strand.
CCGTTCGCGGCTTCGATCAGGCGGTCGATTCCGTCCGTCTCATAGGTGTCGTCGCCCGCCCCGCCGCGAAGTGTGTCCGCGCCGCCATTGCCGGTCAGCACGTCATCGCCGATCCCGCCGGTGATCTCGTTCGCAACGCCGCTTCCACCCAGGCGCGCGTCGCCGTTGCCGATGAAGATCAGTACCTCGATGTCGGCCGAGGCGCTCAGCCTGTAGACCTGGCTCAGGCTTCTGACGGTGTCATGGCCTTCGCCCGCCTTCTCGATGCACTGATCCCCTGCCGTATTGACGATATAAAGGTCGTCGCCCGCACCGCCCGTCATTCTGTCGTCGTAGTCGCCGCCGTCGAGCAGGTCGTCCCCGGCGCCGCCGACGAGATAGTCGAAGCCGCCCATGCCGTAGAGCCTGTTCGCCTCGGCGCTGCCGATGATGCTGTCCGAGCCGTCACCTCCGATCGCGGTCTCGATCACGGTGTTCAGCGCAATGGCGATGTTGTTCTCGTACCCGTCGGTGCTGGAGAATGCACCGGGGTTGAGGTCGATCCGTGATCCGAATGCGCCGCTGAGGTCGAGCACGTTGCCCCGGCCCGTCGCGAACAGCGTAACGATCGGGGCGCCGTTCAGGTCGAAATCGTACAGCGCGCGCAGCGGCCCGGCGATGTTGCTGTTGTAGCCGAAGCGGACGCCGCCGCCCAGCGGCGTCGCTTCGGGCGCACCGTACAGGCGCTGGATCGCCTCGATGTCCAGCTGCATCACCGTATGCCCCACCGTGCGGTAATAACCGTCGGCACCGTAGCCCCAGTCGGTCGCAACGGGGGTCGTCGGCCTGTAACGCAGGTCGTCGAACCAGCTGAAATACGACATCGTCGTGTACATCGTGTTGTCGTAGGCGCTGCGCTGCTGCGTGGCGGGATCGGCGCTGCCGTTGTACGGTCCGGCGTGGCCCAGGCCCAGGGTGTGGCCGATCTCGTGCAGGAGTGTGGCGAACCCGTAGCCGCCGACCTTTTCCAGCGATCCGGTCAGGTCGAACCCTTCGATGCGCGGATCGATCGAGATCACCGCCTGCGCGGCATGCTGTCCCAGCGTCGTGCCGGAACCCGGATCGATCGACATCCGCGCATAGGCCGCCTCGTCGAAGCCGCGTTGCAGCAGCAGGTCGGCATCAAAGGCGTTTGTCGCGCGGACAAAGGTGATGTCGGCGACCGCGGACCACATCGCCAGCGCTCGCTCGATGGTCGCGGTCTCGACCGGGCCCCATCGGGAGACGGGGTCGATCGCCCAGCTGACCGTGGCGCCGGTTCCCGCCGTGGCAGTGCCGAACTTGAACGCGGTGGAGTCGCCAGGGCCGCTCCAATAGGACGCGTCAACCAGCCGGCCCTCGCTGTCGATCCCGGCGATATAGTCGATCTGCCTGTCCATGCTCGAGCCAGGCACCACCGCGGCGCTCACTCCCGCCTGCCGCTCCATCGCCGACAATCCGACGATCCGGTCACTTCCGTCCTCGAAAGGCGCCCGCCTGGTCCCCCGCATTTCCGCAACCCCCTGGTTTTCCGCTACTCTAGGGAAATCCCGCGCCAGCAACAGCCCGTCGTTGCAGGGCCTCACCGTTTCGGAGCCAATCCCCAGAGCGAGAAGGCCGGGGCGGGCGCTGCTGCGGGCGCGCGCGCCGGGGCTGCCGCCGCGGACACCGTGGTCGCCGCGTCCGGCAAGCGGCCCAGCACCGCCAGCGCGGCGATCGCGGGCTCGCCGCTCGCGGTAAAGGAACGCGCGGCGATCGTCCGGTCGCCCAGTCCCGGCGCGCGATAGAAGATGTGCGCGCCGATCTTGGCCACGCGCACCAGGCTGGGCGCCCAATAAGGAGAGACGTAGTCGGCGTGATACCAGGCCGCACCGGACACACGCAGCGGGTTGCGCCCGTCCAGCGCCGCTTCCGCGACGCTGCGCGCGGCCGCCATCACCCGCGCGGGCAGGCGGCGGCGCAGCGATCCGTCGCAGGTGAAGGTGAACTGGCAGCCCGTGCGCCGTTCGGACCCGGCGAACACCACGCCGCAGACGCTGCGCGGAAAGGGGCCCGATCGGGCGCGGTTAAGGATCACCTCGGCCACCGCCTCCTGTCCCGCAGTCGGCTCGAACCCCGCCTCATAGGCGATCGCCGCGGTCAGGCACTGGACCGCACGGTTGCGATCCTCGCCGCCCAGCGGGGCAGGGGGCGTCGGCGACGGCTCGGCAGGCAGCGCCACCGGGGTGTCCGGGATCGTCGGGGTCAACTGCGCCGCCGCCGCCGTGGCGAATGCCGACGCAGCCAGCCCGCCCGCACAAAGGAAGCCTTTGAGAATCACTGCCCCGTCACCCACCTGGCCGCGCGGTGGCAGCAGGCTGTTGCAGTTTGTTGACACGGGGCCCGGGCTGCGCCCGCCCGTGTCTCCGGTTCGACATATTCGCGCGCTAGGCGGCGCGATCATGCGTATCGCCCGTGCCGCCGCGCTGTTGGCGCTGTTCCCCGCCGCCTGCTCGGCGCAATCCTCACCGACATCGGCTCCCACGCCGCGGCCCGCCGCGTCTCCGGAGATGCCCGTCGCAGAACAGCCGGTGGCCGCGCCGACGGCGGCCGCCACCGCGCAGTCCGCTATGCTGCCCGATCGCACGCTCAGCTGCACGCTCGGCCGGATCACCAATCCCGATCCCAGCCGCGAGCAGACCGATGCGGAGATCGTCTATGAAGGAAAGCACGCCTTCAGCCTGCTGCTGCCGGGCGGCCCGGCGCGCACCACCCCGCCGCCCGACGCCACCGACGATCCCGATCCGGTGAACCCGCGCACCCGCATCCTGGCCGATCCGGACGGTCTGACCCGGGGCTTCCCGAACCGGTTCGACCGGGTGATCGACCTGTGGCCGCAGCGCGTGGAGATGACCACCACGATCGACCAGCCGCGAGTCAACCTGATCATCGTCAACCCGATCGACGCCGCGGCGGGCACCGCGATGCTGTTCATGACCCAGGCGACCGACGCGGCCACCTTCGACATGCAGCACCTCTACCGCGGGCCGTGCACGGTGAAGACGGCGGCGGCACCGCGGGGCTAGAGAGGTTCTCGGCCAGGCTGCATTACCTCCGTTCGCCCTGAGCGAAGTCGAAGCCCGTCCTGAGCGACTGCCTTGGCAGGCAGTCGAAGGGGGCAGGCGCAACGCTCACCAAGTGCTTCTGTTTGGCTCAGAACGAACGGGTCAGGTTGGTTGGGGGCCCGCTCGAAAGCGTCGCTCGCGACGCCTGGCGGGGCTTCTACGCGAACGGCCCGGCGGTGCGGACCGCCGGGCCGTTGCTGCATTCTTCGTTCTGGTCCCCGGCCCGCGCCGCATGAGGCGGCGGATGGGCCGGGGTGTCGTGCCGCTCAGCCGAACAGCGGCAGGGCGGAAGGGGCGGCCAGCACGAAGTCGTTCTGCTCGAACGTGATCGCGCCGGTGCACAGTATGGTCAGGTCGGCGCTGCCGTCACCGTCGGTGTCGACCTGTACGCGGGTGTCGCTGCCGACCGCGCGGTAGCGGACTTCGCCCGCGGTGTTCGAGAAGGCGCTGGTGCCGATGAAGTCCAGTCGCGCGCCCAGGTCCTCCGCCAGCGCGGACAGGTCGATCCGGTCAGACGCCGTGTCGAAGTCCGTGATCGTGTCGGTCTTGCTGCCGTTGCTGTCGCCCGCGGCGAAGATGAACCGGTCCTTGCCGCCCCCGCCGCTGAGCACGTCGGCGTCCTTGCCGCCGGTCAGCATGTCCACGCCGCCACCGCCGATCAGCCGGTCCTTGCCGTCGCCGCCGACCAGGCTGTCGTCACCGCCGCCGCCGTTCAGCGTGTTGGCGATCTTGCTGCCGGTCAGCGTGTCGTCGAAGGCGGAGCCGATGACGTTCTCGATCCGGATCAGCGTGTCGCGACCCGCCGATCCGGTGTTCTGCTCGACGTCGCGGAACAGGTTGACGGTGATCGCGCCGGTCGCCGAGGAATAGTTCGCGGTGTCGCGGCCGGCGCCGCCATCGAGCAGGTCGTTGCCCAGCCCGCCGATCAGCGAATCGTTGCCGATGCCGCCCCTGATCCGGTTCGCGCCGTTGGTGCCGGTCAGCACGTCATTGCCGTCACCCGAGATGATGTTCTCGAAGTTGATCATCAGCTCGCCGCCGAAGTTGGTCAGGCCGGTGGTCAGGTCGACCACATAGTCGCCGTCCCACAAGGTGGTGTCGAGCGTGTCGGTGCCGGCGCCGCCGTCCAGGTCGTCGGAACCGACTGCGGCAAAGATCGTGTCGTTGCCGTCGCCGCCCCGCACGAACCCGCCGGAGGTGCCGGTTCCGGTCAGCACGTCGGCGAACGCCGATCCCCACAGCGCCTCGATCCCGATCAGCGTGTCGGTGCCGCTGCCGCCGGTCGCCTGCGCGGCCGCGATCTGCGCGTTGACCGTGACTCCGGCGGTGGCGGTGCGATAGTCGGCCGCGTCGATGCCGGTGCCGCCGTCCATCGTGTCGTCGCCCGCGCCACCGTCGAGCGTGTCGTTGCCGCCGCCTCCGCTCAGCGCGTTGCTGCCCGAACCGGTGGTGATCACGTTGGCGCCGGTGGTGCCGATCACCGCCTCCACGCCGGTGCCGTTGTTGAAGTAGTTCTCGAAGTTCGTCCAGCTCTCGGTGAAGCCGCCGTTGGCATAGGTGTAGGTGCCGGCGCCCAGGTTGAAGGTGACCGAGTTGACGAAGCTGGCGCCGCCCCCGTCGATCGTGTCGTTGTCCGCACCGCCGTCCACGGTCCGCGCGGAACCGGGCGAAGGCGCCCAGTAGATCCGGTCGTTGCCGCCGTCGCCGTACATCTGGTCGGCCGCGCCGCCGCCGCCGTTGATCGTGTCGTTGCCGCCGTTGCCGCGCAGGATGTTGGTGGCGCTGCTGCCGGTGATCACGTCGGCCAGTTGCGTGCCGTTGACGTTCTCGACGTTGGCGATCGTCCACACCGGGCCATAGGCCGGGTTGTACTGCCAGGTGCCCGCGGTCAGGTTCAGGATCACGCCATATTGGACCACCTGCGCCAGATCGAGCGTGTCCACGTCGGCGCCGCCGTCGGTGTTGTCGCCGTATTCGGTGGATGTGGCGGTGCCGCGGATCACGAACAGGTCGTTGCCCGCCTCGCCATAAACCGTATCGGTGGAGAAGCCGCCATAGATGGTGTCGTTGCCCGCACCGCCCAGCAGCACGTCCTCGCCTTCTCCCCCGTCCAGCACATTGCTGCCCGAGCCGGTCTGGAGCCGGTTGTTGCCGCTCGACCCGATCACGATCTCGTTGCCGACCCCGTAATTGTAGTAATTCTCGAAGCCGACCCAGGTTTCGGCAAAGCCGCCGCCGTTGTCGTAGGTGCCGGCACCCAGGTTGAACGTCACCGTGCCGAAGCTGGTGCCGCCGCCGGCGATGGTGTCGATGCCCGCGCCGCCGCTCATGTAGCGCGCGGAGGAGGGGCTGGGCGGTCCCCAGTAGATCGTGTCGTTGCCGTTCTCGCCATAGGCTCGGTCGCCGTTGCCGCCGCCGCCGTTGAGCGAATCGTTGCCCTCGCCGCCATAGAGCGTGTCGGTGCCGGCGCCGCCGTTCATCACGTCGTTGCCGCCATTGCCGCGCAGCGTGTTGTCCGCCTGGTTGCCGGTGATCGTGTCGTTGCCGGACCCGCCGTTGGCATTCTCGATCAGCGAGGCGGTGTTGCCCCCGAAGAGCAATGCATTGAAGACGTTGCCGCGCGCGTAGCCGCTGTTCGGCCCGCCGCCCAGATAGGCGCTCTGCCCCGAGTTGAAATCGCAATAGCTACCCGGCGTCAGGTCGATCTCGCAATTGGAAGTGTAGTTCGACAGATCATAGGTATCGATGCCGCCGCCGTCCCACACGGTCATGAAGATGCGGTTGCCGCCCGGATCGATCGCCAGCGAACCGTTGACATAGGTTTCGCCGCCGGTCTGGCTCCAGCTGTAGGTGGTGTTGCCGGAGTTCACCGAATAATCGGCGCCGTACATCGCCTGGAGAGCGGCGATGTCGAGCATCATGAAGGTCTGCGGCGCGCCCCAGGTCTCGTAATCGACGCCGCCCTGCGTGTCGCCGATGAAGGTGGCGTAGGTCATGATCGAATATTCGTTGGAATTATACGCCGCGGGGAGCGCGCCATAGACGCTGGTCTCATGGCCGTGCTTGAGGCCGAGCGAGTGGCCGAGCTCGTGCCACATCGTGTGCCAGGAATAATTGCCCGCGGTCGGCGTGCGCGCCGACGGGCCGATGAAGGTGTCGCCACCGGTGAACCCTGAGTTGGGGTAGAAGGCATAGGACGTTCCCGGATCGCTCGAGTTGGCGGCGCGGATCGTGCCGTTGCCGGTACCCGAAGTGCCGAAGTCGATGCCGAGATTGGTGAAGCCCTCCACCGAGAATCCGACCGAGCCGGCGAGCTGCGTGTACACGGCGGAGTTCAGCGCCGCGTGCATCGAGACCATCTGCTGCGCACTGAACGCGGAGAAGCCCTCGTTCTGCGCGCTGATCCCGTCGCCGTCCTGGTCGGAACTGTAGCCCGCCTGATAGTCGGCCGCCGAATCCGGGTTGGAATAGGTGATGAAGCCGTCCGACCAGCGGGTGCCGATCAGCAGCGCGTCGATCCTTTGGTCGCCGGTGCGCGCCACGCTGGTCACCGCATCGCCGGTGCCGTTGAAGAGCGGGTCGTAGGGCGTGCTCACCCCGCCCATCGCGGCGACACCGTCCGAGCCGGTCCAGCCGCAGCAGGGGCAGCCGCACGCCGCGACGGTGCTGGTCGCCGCCGCATTCCGGGAAGGTGCGGCAAGATCGGGCGTGGTGCCGGCCAGGCCGGTATCACGCGATAGACTATCCGGCGCGGGTGCCGGTGCGGCATGGTTCCAGCGCGTGCTTGCGAGCACGCTGGCCAGTTCGAAGTCGACGATGATTTCCGCGCGCGCGACAGGACGCGCGCTCAGGCGAGCAGCGGATGCCATGATGAACCCCCTGTTTCAATCGACTCGTGATCGAGACGTTGCGGGGGAATGAACCCGCTTTGGTGCGAGCGATTGTACGAATTCGACAAGAAGGCGAATTTTTGGAGGTGACGGCTTATCTCGTTACTACAGATACTTTGGCCCCAAATGCCGAAAAGGGCATCTGTTCTGTCGCTTCTGCCCGATCACCGCGTCGATAGCTGTCCGGCAGCGACGGCCGCATCGAATTGCGCGCGCAAGCGGGCGAGCGCCGCGGCGCCGAGCCGCGGCCGCTCGGGCGCGCGCTTTCCCTTGCGCAGGCGCTTGCGGTCCTTCTCCGGCGGCTGGACGACACGCACCCGCACCGCTGCATGGCCCTGCGTGCGGACGCCCAGTTGCTCCGCCGCGCCGCGCGACAGATCGATGATCCGCCCGCGCGCGAATGGCCCGCGATCGTTGATCCGCACCAGGATCGTGCGCCCGGTATCGAGCGCCGTCACTTCGGCATAGGTCGGCAGCGGCAGCGTCGGGTGGGCGGCGGTCACCGCCTTGGGCCGGAACTTCTCGCCATTGGCGACGCGGTTGCCGGACTCGCTGCCATGCCAGCTCGCGCGCCCCAGCATGTCATAGGCCGGGTCCGCCGCGGGCATATAGGTGGTGCCGCGCACAACATACGGGCGGCCGATCTTCACCGGCGTGTCGCTGACCGGCTTGTACGAGGCGCAGGCGGAGAGGAGGGCGAGGGCGGTCAGTCCTGATCCCGCACGTTTCGCGCCGACGCGGTCGCCGCGCCGGCGCTCACAATGCTCCAGGCGCATCGGCGATGTGCGGGAGCGGGTTGCTCAAAACGTCATATGGCACCCCGGAGAACCGGGTAGCTTCGGCCGGAGCGAGCACGAAATCGTTCGCGCGCAAAGCGAAGACACCATCCAGGCGAATGAACGCGTCCGCGACCTTGTCTCCGTCCATATCGATCGAGATCACCGTCTGACCTGCGTTGCGAGTGAAACGCACTTCGCCGGCGGTGCCGGAAAAGCGCGCAGCGCCCACGAAGGAAAGGTCGCCGCCATTGGCGACGACATTCGTGAGATCGATACGATCGCTATCTCGCTGGCTAAAATCGGCAACACGGTCGGCTGCGGATTGGGCAACCCCGATGAGAGATGTGCCGAACTGGAAAACGTCAGCGCCACGGCCGCCGGTGAGAATATCCAGTCCGGCATTGCCCGACATGATATCGGCGCCATCACCGCCGAACAGCTGATCATCTCCGTCCTGCCCGACCAGGAGATCGTCGCCGCCTAGTCCCTCGAGCACATTGTTTCCAGCATTGCCTGCAATGCCGTTCGCACCACGATTGCCAGAACCGTTGATTGAGGCTGTACCCCGCAGATAGAGTTCTTCTACGTTACTCGCCAAAACCATGCTTACGGTGGCATAGACGTAGTCAATACCTTCTCCCGCATGCTCGATCACGCGATCGTGCGCGGAATCCACAACATATCCATCATCGTCGACGCCGCCCAGCAGCGTGTCGGCGCCAGTTCCGCCGTCCAGCCAATCGTATCCGTCGTAGCCGATCAATCGATCGGCTCCGGCAAGTCCGTTCAGCGTGTCCCAACCGGCAGTACCTTGCAGCAAATTGTTGGCCGCATTGCCGGTGCCGATCCCGCCAGTGCCGGTTAGTTCCAGGTTCTCGACATTTTCGGCAAGCGAGTGGCTGCCCTGCGCGACCACGGTGTCAACTCCGCCGCCGCGAGCCTCCACCACGGTATCACCCTGATCCACCAGGTAGCGATCGCGCCCATCACCGCCGATCAGTACGTCTGCACCCGCGCCACCTTCAAGCAGATCATTCCCGCCTCGGCCAATGATGCGATCGTCACCGTCGCCACCATACAACTGGTCGTTCTTGAGCCCGCCCTGCAGTTCGTCGTTGCCGCCGAAGCCGTACAAGCGCGCTGCCGCGGCACCTGCGACGATCACATTGTCGCCATCGCTGCCTTGAGCAAGGTTGGCTTTGTTGCCGACCAGGAAGATGCGCTCGATGTGCGCATGGCCAAAGAAGTTGAACTGGGCATGGACTGTATCATAGCCTTGGCCGTCCCATTCCACAGCGACCTGGCTCGCACGGGTGAGATGATAGGTGTCGTCGCCTAGGCCGCCATACAAGGTCGCTGCGCGGGGCCCGGTGGCCGTGAGGACGTCGTTCCCCTCGTAGCCGTAGAGATTGCCGTCGCCACTGATCCGATCGTCGCCGATGGTCCAATCGACGGCAGGCAGCGATGCGACCTCGACCAGCACAATCTGCTCGGCGCCATAGATCTTCAATGTTTTGCCATCGGGACTGAGTTGCAGCGTGTTTCCCCAGTCATTGCGCTGAACGCCGTCGTTCCAGCCCTGCTGCGGATAGACCACCTTTTCATCCAGTTGGTACCCGGAGATCACCGTCCACGTCCGGGTGTCGAAGGTGACAAGGGTCTGCTGATGAAGCACGAACAGGCGATCGCCCGATGCATCGAAAACGAGCCCGCTCGGGCCGTTGCGTTGGAAGACCGGATCGCCGCTTGCCAGCCAGGGGTAGCGATCCGAAAGCGACACGAGGCTGTTCAACTTGCCGTCGAATATCTCCAATCCGTAGCCCTGCACGATCAGGCGTCCATCCTGCGAGATCGCGCTCACGGTGCGCTCCGGAAACCGGAGGCTCGCGCCGGCATAGGGATCGTAATATTCGTGGTGCGTCGCGGTGATGCCCCGCCCGGCTGTGTAAACAAACAGCGGAAGATCGTTGCTGGTGTAGGCATCCACCAGGATATTCCGATGGTCTGCACTTGCAGACAAGATGATGTCTGCGGTCTGTCCCAGGTCAAGGATCCGCTCGTGCGACATATCGGATGGATCGAAACGAAACAGTTTTCCATTGCTGCTTGCCAGCATCGAACCGTCGCTAGAAAATGCAACATCCGAACACCGCGCGATACCCGGAATGCTGATATCCAACACATCGCCCGTGCGCAGATCTAGGCGGTAAAATGAAGCCGTCCCGTTCGTCAGCTGTTCTTCCGCGACAACCACGAACCGGCCGTTCGCTGACACGTCCATCGCACCAAGCTGCGCCCCGACCGCATAGGTCCGCACACGGGTGCCGGTCTCGCTATCGTAGGCGACCACCGATCCAGCCTCGGCAATGAAAACCATTGTGCCCTTTGCGGAGAAAAGCGCATCGCCAATCGTGTCCCCCACGTCCGTCAGAACCGAACCGCTCTGCCGCTTCCTTGCCATCGTCCGTCCCCCGAAACTCGCGTCGCGACTATCACCGTCGCAGTTCGCGGCGCAACCGGTGACGGCCGGCAGGTACCGGCATATGGCAGGGCAAGGCAGGGCTGCCTATCTGTCGGGCTGTACGGTTTACGAGAACGGACGTAGAACGCCCCCATGCCCCTTACCACCATTTCCGTGCGCGGCGCGCGCGAGCACAACCTGAAGGGCGTGGACGTGGATATCCCGCGCGACACGCTCACCGTGATCACCGGCCTGTCCGGCTCGGGCAAGTCCAGCCTCGCATTCGACACCATCTATGCCGAGGGGCAGCGGCGCTATGTCGAGTCGCTCTCGGCCTATGCGCGCCAGTTCCTGGAGCTGATGCAGAAGCCCGACGTCGACCATATCGAGGGCCTCAGCCCGGCGATCTCGATCGAGCAGAAGACGACTTCGCGCAACCCGCGCTCGACCGTCGCCACCGTCACCGAGATCTACGATTACATGCGCCTGCTCTGGGCGCGGGTCGGCGTCCCCTATTCGCCGGTCACCGGCCTGCCGATCAGCGCGCAAACGGTCAGCCAGATGGTCGATCGGGTGCTGGCGCTGCCCGAAGGCGCCCGGCTGTACCTGCTCGCCCCCGTGGTGCGCGGGCGCAAGGGCGAGTATCGCAAGGAGCTGGCCGAATGGCAGAAGGCTGGCTTCACCCGCGTCCGCATCGACGGCGAGGTCTACGAGATCGACGAGGCCCCCGCGCTCGACAAGAAGTACAAGCACGACATCGAGGTGGTGGTCGACCGCCTCGTCGTGCGCCCAAAAAACTCAGAAGACTCCATCGCCACGCGGCTGGCGGAGAGCTTCGAGGCGGCGCTGAAGCTCGCCGAGGGGCTCGCCTATGTCGATCTGGTTGACGCGGTGGTGCCCGGGCGCGAGGACGACGCAGCCTCCGGCGGCGCGATGAAGAACGCCGGCGTCCCCGCCAACCGCATCGTCTTCTCCGAAAAGTTCGCCTGCCCGGTCAGCGGCTTCACCATCGCCGAGATCGAGCCGCGCCTCTTCTCCTTCAACGCCCCCCAGGGCGCCTGCCCGGCGTGCGACGGGCTCGGCGAGAAACTGATCTTCGACGAGGACCTCGTCGTCCCCAATCACGACCTCAGCCTCAAGAAGGGCGCAATCGTCCCCTGGGCGAAGAGCAACCCGCCCTCGCCTTACTACATGCAGGTGCTCGGCAGCCTGTCGCGCGAGTTCGGGTTCAGCATCGACACGCCCTGGAAGGACCTGCCCGGCGAGGTCCGCCTGATCATCCTCCACGGCACCGGCGGCAAGCCCGTCACGCTCACCTTCGTCGACGGCAAGAAGAGCTACGACGTCAAGAAGCCGTTCGAGGGGGTGATCGGCAACCTCACCCGCCGCATGCTCCAGACCGAGAGCGCCTGGATGCGCGAGGAGCTGGCCAAGTACCAGTCGCCCCAGCCGTGCGAGACCTGCCACGGCGCGCGCCTCAAGCCCGAGGCGCTGGCGGTCAAGGTGGCGATGCAGGACATCAGCCACGCCACCCGCCTCTCCGTGGTGGACGCGCTCGCCTTCTTCACCGACCTGCCCGGGCATCTCACGCCGCAGCAGACCGAAATCGCCCGCGCGATCCTCAAGGAGATCGTCGAGCGGCTGGGCTTCCTCAACAACGTCGGGCTCGATTACCTCAACCTCGACCGCACCTCCGGCACGCTGTCGGGCGGCGAGAGCCAGCGCATCCGCCTCGCCAGCCAGATCGGATCAGGCCTCAGCGGCGTCCTCTACGTCCTCGACGAGCCCTCGATCGGCCTCCACCAGCGCGACAACGACATGCTGCTCGCCACGCTGCGCCGCCTGCGCGACCTCGGCAACACCGTGCTGGTGGTGGAGCATGACGAGGACGCGATCCGCACCGCCGATTACGTCATCGACATGGGCCCGGGCGCGGGCGTCCACGGCGGCCGCATCGTCGCGCAGGGCACCGTGCCCGAACTGCTCGCCTCCACCGAAAGCGTCACCGCCGACTACCTCAACGGCACCCGCATGGTCCCGCTCCCGGCCAAGCGCCGCAAGGGCACCGGCAAGAAGCTCACGGTCCACAACGCCACCGCGAACAACCTGAAGGGCGTCACCGCATCCATCCCGCTCGGCACCTTCACCTGCATCACCGGCGTGTCCGGCTCGGGCAAGTCTAGCTTCACCCTCGACACGCTCTACGCCGCCGCCGCGCGCGAGCTCAACGGCGCGCGCCTGCTCGCGGGCAAGCACGACAAGGTCGTCGGCCTCCAGCACCTCGACAAGGTGATCGACATCGACCAGTCGCCGATCGGCCGCACCCCGCGCTCGAACCCGGCCACATATACGGGCGCCTTCACCTGCATCCGCGACTGGTTCGCCGGCCTGCCCGAGGCGCAGGCGCGCGGCTACAAGCCCGGCCGGTTCAGTTTCAACGTCAAGGGCGGCCGCTGCGAGGCATGCCAGGGCGACGGCGTGCTCAAGATCGAGATGCACTTCCTGCCCGACGTCTACGTCACCTGCGACGTCTGCCACGGCGCGCGCTACAATCGCGAAACGCTGGAGGTGAAGCACAAGGGCCTGTCGATCGCCGAGGTGCTGGACATGACGGTGGAGGACGCCGCCAGCTTCTTCGCCAACGTGCCGCCGATCCGCGACAAGATGGCGATGCTGGTCGAGGTGGGGCTGGGCTACGTCAAGGTCGGCCAGCAGGCGACCACCCTGTCGGGCGGCGAGGCGCAGCGCGTGAAGCTCGCCAAGGAACTCTCGCGCCGCGCCACCGGCAACACGCTCTACATCCTCGACGAGCCCACCACCGGCCTCCACTTCGAGGACGTGCGCAAGCTGCTGGAAGTGCTCCACGCTTTGGTGGAGCAGGGCAACACCGTGGTGGTGATCGAACACAACCTTGATGTCATCAAGACCGCCGACTGGGTGATCGACCTCGGCCCCGAGGGCGGCGTGAAGGGCGGCGAGATCGTCGCGGTCGGCACCCCGGAAGCGGTGGCGGCGGAACCGCGGAGCTTCACCGGGCGGTATCTGGCGCCGTTGCTGGGGAAGGTGCGGGCGGAGGCGGCGGAGTGAACTTGCGGCGCAGAACTTAGTATTATACTTTGTTCGAAGATCACGGGGAGAGGTCGGCTTGTTTAGCGAGGATAACTCAGCTGTGGTCGGCGGTGTGGGGTTGATACTCACAATTATGGGCCTAGTTATCTCGGCATTAGGCTTTTGGTTTACTATCTATCAGGTCAAGAAAACCAGAGATGCTGCTGAGGCTGCGAAGGCAAAGGCGGATGAGTTGAAAAACCAGGCCGGGGTATTTGATGTTTCTGTTGAAGTGTCACGCGCAACAAATTCACTGAGGCAAGTTCTTGCCTTTATAAGATCAAAAAACATTCAGCTTACCCTTTCTCCTCTTGAGGATGCTCAGGGGTATCTGAATAGAATATCAAGATTATTGGTCGATGATGCTGAAGTATCTCTACAGGCCAGAGAAGATGCGGAGTTCTTGCTCCATCAGATTCAGCAGATTGACGATAGTATCGACAAAGAAATAAGTTTTGACGCTGTTGATCTTGTGGCTAGAGCGCGGCGAATTATAAATATGCTGGACTCTAAGCTTATTGACTTCCAGAAAGGTATCTATGATGCTTGATAATAAGACGCTTCAGGCACGCATAGTGGATAATGTTTACTCTCTCTCGTCTAATCATCGTCTTATTTGGAGGGAGCACGCCAAAGACTCGTTTAGAACAAAGGCTGGTAAACTTCAGGTGGACGTTGATAAAAGCGCTGCTGGTGAGCAGGTGGTGTACGTTTTGTGGGTTTGGGATGAAGGCGGAAATTTAGCCGGCCGCATTGACGGAAGAGACATCGTAGCCCCGTCAGGGAGCAACTTTAAGAATTATCAAGAGATAATTCGACATACCTTTGACTTGGCTAAAATAAATGTAAGAAACTCCGCGCTGCAGAGAGTTGCTGACGCGTTGGACTCTCTGCGAGAGAGTAACTTGTCGGAGAATCGAGAAGACGAAGCGGCTTCGGAGATTTAGGTGAATCGTTGAATAGGGTTCGCTGCCGAAGTCAACGTCAAATCGGAGATGGTGGCGGTGCCCAGCTTTTTGTCGATCTGACATGCAGGTTTATAGAATTCGACGTTCCGGGGACATCAAACCCACCTACAACCCCACCGCCTTCCGCAGCGCCTCGTTCATCCGCCCCTGCCACCCCGGCCCGCCCTCGCGAAACCGCTCGATCACGTCGGGGTCGATCCGCAGCGTCACCTGCTGCTTGCTGCGCTCGCGCGAGGGCGGGCGGCCGCGGATGACGCCGTTGGGGCCGAGATAGCCGGTCGCCGGCCGGATCACCTTGCCGCCGATCGAGAACTCGGCGATGTCGAGCATCTCGTCGGTCAGTTCCGGTGCATCGTCCGCCGGGTCAAGCCAGGCGGCCTCGGTATTTGGCTTGCTCTCGCTCATTGGCCTTCCTCATCGAGATTACCCGGCGGCCACTGTCCGCCTTCGAGCGTCATTACCTCGCGGACGCGAACCTTGTCTCCGGCCATCGAAGCGTCAACAAGCATCGGCATGGCCGACGGCACCTCTCCCTGGCGCGCCGAACTCGTCGCTGGCCTCCGCTTGCTCGCGCGGGTCAGCGAGGCCATGCATCGCCGTGGACTGCCTCGTCCGATTCTCGTGGGTGGTGCCGCCGTCGAATATTACACGGCAAGCGCGCTGATGACCGGGGATATCGATCTTGCCTCTCCGGTTCAGCCGGAGCTCGAAGAGGAATTGCGCGCCCACGGCTTCGTCCGGCCGGGCGGACCCGGGCATACGCCGTTCGGCTGGATCCATCCCGACCTCCAGCTCGGCGTCGAGATCGTCGCCAGCGCCCCGCTTGGTGGCAGCGTCGACCAGACCCGCCTCCGCCTCGTTCGGCCGGAAGGCGAAGCGGCGCCGTTTCGGATCTTGCCCGTGGAAGACATGATCGCCGATCGCATGGGTCAGCTGGCGAGCGGCGCCGCGCCGGAGATGGGCGAGCAGGCGGCCGTTCTCTTCGCCCTTCATCCTGACCTCGATCGCGTCTATCTGGATCGTCGCATCCGCGACGAGAGTTGTGGCGACTATGGCATCGAAGACATCCCCGCCGTCCGATGAACCCGTGATCGACATGGCCGCCTTCGGTCGCGATCTCGCCCGCCGCAGCGCCGAACTCGGCAACCCCGAGGCCCCGCGCAACTCGGGCCTGCGCCGCACCGCCTCCAAGAAGGCGCTGCTCAAGGCGATCGAGGACGCCGGCGGCAAATGGTGAGCGGGCCCGCTCGCTAGGGCGGCGCCGCGGCGAAGCCGCGTCGGACGGCGCTTCGGGCGCCGCCGGCCGAGCCCGCCGGCGCTCGGCGCCGGGCTCGCAATCAGCTCCGCTGATTTCTCGCGCGGCGGGCTTTCCTACAGCCCCCGTTCCGACATATCTGATGCTCCCTCTACGTTCCACACTGGAGGGCCAGCCATGATCAATTCACCCGCCGGCGAAGCGCTCGATCAGGTCCGCAGCCTGCTCGATGCCGCCGAGGCGAAGAGCGCCGCCGGGCGCAGCCTGCCGCCGCGCAGCTGGACGCCCGAGAACCAGCGCCGCTTCCTCGAGCAGATCGCCGATGGCGACACGGTGGAGGATGCCACCTTCGCGGTCGGCCTGTCGCCCCAGTCCGCCTACGCCTTCCGCCGCACCGCGCGCGGGCGGGCGTTCGCGCTCGGCTGGCGCGCCGCGGCACTGATCGCGCGCGACACGCTGGCCGACAAATTGCTCGAACGCGCGATGCAGGGCCAGAACGAGACGGTCACCCGCGACGACGGCAGCGAGGTCACCCGCTTCCGCTACGACAATCGCCTCGCCACCACCCTGCTGCGGCGGCTCGATCGCCAGGTGGAGGAGGCGTCCGACGCGGACACCGCCGCCGCGCGCATGGTCGCGGGCGAGTTCGACGCCTTCCTCGACATCGTCGAGAAGGACGGCGGCCCCGCGCGCGCCGGCCTGTTCCTCGCCCGCCGCGGCGAAGGGGTGGAGGAAGGGCGGGATCTCCAGCCGATCCTCGCGCTCGCCGCCGCCGATCGCTTCCTGCGCACCGGCGCCGCCACCGGGGCGGAGGTCGATGCGGCCGATCTCGATCCCGCCCGCCGCGACGGCTGGACCGCGGACCAGTGGCGCCGCGCCGAGGCGATCGGCCTCGTCGGGCTCGCGCCCGACCCGGTGGAGGAGGCGGAGACGGACCTCGCTGCGGAGCAGGCGCCGCCCGAAACCGCGCACGGCCCTCAACCGTCTCAATTCGTCGGGGCGGAGGACGGGTTCGGCGATCCCGACCGGGTGTGGCAGGATCCCGACAAGGGCTGGCTCACCGATTATCCGCCGCCCGCCGACTATGACGGCCTCGAATAAGGCAGCTATGGCGAGGACGACTACCACCGCACGCTCACCGCGGAAGAGGAGGAGGTCTGGGAGGCGCCCCTGCTCGCCGAAGTCGCGGTGCTGCGCGAGCGCGAGCGCACCGAGTTCGCCGCCCTCCTCGCCGTGCGCGCGCTTCCGCCGGAGGAGCAGGTCGGCTTGCCGTGCGCGCCCGCTCCCGCCTAGCATCCGTGCATGTGCAACGAGGCCGCCCGCCGCATCGCTTTGGGCCAGATCCGCGAGGATTTCGCCCAGCTCCGCATCCCGCTCCGCTTCCCGGAGGGGCTGCCCAATCTCGCACCGCTCGAATCGGTGCGGATCACCGACGGTACGCTGATCCTGCGCGGCGCCGCCGATGGCGCGGTGGAGGGGAGCATGCGGCGGTGGAGCTGGCCGGGGCAGGGCGGTCGTCCGGTGTATAACTTCCGCTCGGAGGGGCGTTCGCTCCCGCAGGAAGGCCGCTGCCTGATCCCGGTCGACGCCTTCTTCGAGTTCACCGATCCCCCGCCCGATGCGCCCAAGCGCGCGCGCAAGACCAAATGGCGCTTCACCCTTGCGCCCGATGCGTTCGGCGTGCCCGCGTTCGATCCGCCCTGGTTCTGCATCGCCGGGGTGTGGCGCCGCGAGCCGAAGCTGGGCGAGGGCGCCGCCGGCGAGGCGTTCGCGATGCTCACCTGCGATCCCGGCCCCGATGTCGCGCCCTATCACCGCCGCCAGGTCGTGCTGCCCCAGCGCGACCAATGGGCGGGCTGGCTGGACGGCTCGCTCTCCGCCGCCGAGGTCTGCCGGCCGGCGCCCGCGGGGATGCTGCGGGTCGAGCGGGCGTGACTTCCGGCGCCAGCGGGCTAGGCTCGGGCGGGCGCGGCGCGGGGGCTGCCGCGCGGATCAGGGGAATGTGATGTTGTGGCAGGACCTGCCCGATCGCCGCTACGACGTGCTGCTCGCCGATCCGCCCTGGGCCTATTACGGCCAGCAGGACAAATGGGGCGCCGCCGCGAAGTTCTACGCCACCGTGCCCGATGAGGAGATCGCCCGGCTGCCGGTGCCGGACCTGCTGGCCGACAAGGGGGTGCTGTTCCTCTGGGCCACCTCGCCGCGGCTGGACGTGGCGATGGCGTGCCTGGCGCATTGGGGGCTGTTCTTCCGCGGCGTCGCCTTCGTCTGGGTCAAGGCGCGCAAGGATGGCGGGCCGATCGGCGCGCAGGGGGTGCGGCCGTCGATCGTCAAGCCCACCGCCGAATACGTCCTCGCCGCCAGCCGGGTGGCACGCGGCCGGCCGATGCCGCTCGCCGACGAGGGCGTCCCCAACGTCATCCTGGCGCCCAAGCGCGCGCATTCGCAAAAGCCGGAGGAGGTGGCGGGGGCGATCGACCGGCTCTACCCGGCGGCCAGCAAGCTGGAGCTGTTCTCCCGCGCCGACCGGCCCGGCTGGGACGCCTGGGGGAACGAGGTCGGCAAGCTCTCGCCGCCGCTCGAGGGAACCTCCGCTCGCCTTGCGGGATTGGGCGGGGCATAAGGCCGGCAAGGCGCGACGAAAAGGGGTGATCGGTTGAGCGAAACGGCAGGGCTGGAGTTCCTGGCCGGCGGCGGTGATCTCGCCGCGCGCATTGCCGCGCATGACTGGAGCGCAACCGCGATCGGGCCGATCGCCGGCTGGCCGCAGAGCTTGCGCCACACGGTGGGACTGATGCTGCGCAGCCCGGTGCCGCAGGTGCTGCTGTGGGGCGAGATCGGCGTGATGCTCTACAACGACGCTTATGGCCGCTTCTCCGGCGCTCGGGACGATCGCCTGCTCGGCTCGGCGGTGCGCGAGGGCTGGGAGGAGGTCGCCGACTTCAACGACAACGTGCTGCGCGTGGGGCTTTCCGGCGGCACGCTCAGCTACCGCGACTATCCGATGACGCTGGAGCGCCACGGCGCCCCCGAGCAGGTGTGGCTCAACCTGGACTATGCGCCAGTCAGCGGCGACGACGGCCGGCCCGCCGGCGTGCTCGCCATCGTCGTCGACATGACCGAACCGCACCACGTCCGCGTTGCGCTGGAGGAAAGCGAGGCGCGGCTGCGCTTCCTCGACGATCTCGGCCGGGCGGTGGCGGCCAGCCGCGATGCCGACGAGATCCTGGCGATCACCACCCGGCGGACCGCCGAACACCTCCATCTGTCCAACTGCGCCTATGCCGACATGGACGCCGACGGCGACGGCTTCACTATCCGCGGTAACTGGCATGCCGAGGGTTCGCCCTCGATCCTGGGGCACTACAGCCTCGCCGATTTCGGCCGCCGTGCGGTGACCGACCTGGGTGCGGGCGAGCCGCCTATCATCCACGACAATCTTGCCGAACTGGCGCCGGAAGAGGCGAAGACCTTCCAGGACATCGGCATCGCCGCCACCATCTGCATGCCCTTGGTCAAGGACGGGCGGCTCACCGCGCTGATGGCGATCCACGACCGCGCGCCGCGCAAGTGGACGGACTATGACCTCGCCATCATCCGCGAGGTCACCGAACGGTCCTGGGCGCATATCCAACGGGTGGGGGCGCAGAGCGCGCTCAGGGCGCAGGAGGCGTATCACCGGCAGATCCTCGACAGCGCGGTCGATTATGGCATCGTCGCCACCGATCTCGATGGCCGGATCACGCTGTGGAACACCGGGGCGGCGGCGATGCTGGGCTGGCAGGAGGCGGAGATGCTCGGCCGGCCGATGGGCACCTTCTTCACCCCCGAAGACCGCGCGCTCGGCCGCCCCGCCGCCAAGCGCCGAGAGGCGCTGGACACCGGCCGCGCGCATGATGCCCGCTGGCACCTGCGCAAGACGGGCGAAAGCTTCTGGGGGCTCAGCGAAATGTCGCCGCTCCGCGATGCGGACGGGCGCGCGATCGGCTTCGTCAAGCTGATCCGCGACCGCACCCAGCAGTATCGCGCCGAGGAAGCGCTGCGGATCAGCGAGGATCAACTGCGCCGTGCCCAGGCCGCCGGCGGGATCGGCCTGTTCGCGGTGGACATCGCCTCCGGCATCGTCAGCGGCACGCCCGAATTCTGCCGGATCTTCGGGCTGGAACCCGTCGATGCGCTGCCTGCGGAAAGGCTGGAGCATTTGGTCGTGCGGGAGGATGTCGGGCTGGTGTCCGACGACGCGCGCCGCCGCTCGGGCAGTGCCCCGCTCGACGTTGAATATCGCATCCGCCGGGCCGAGGACGGGCAGGAGCGGATCATTGCCCGCAAGGCGGAATATGAACGCGACGAGGCGGGTAATCCCGTTCGGCTGGTCGGTGTGGTCCAGGACGTCACGGACCGCCATCGCACCCAGCAGGCGCTGGAGCGCAGCGAGGCGCAGTTCAGCGCGCTGGCGCAGAACATGCCCAATCAGGTTTGGCTCGCCAGCGCCTCGGGCCGCTTTGAATGGTTCAACGACCGGGTTTATGCGTTCACCGGCGTGGTCCCCGGCAGCCTGGACGGCGATCGCTGGACGGGGATCATCCATCCCGAGGACCGTCGCATCGCCGCCGAACGCTGGCGCGCCGCGATTGCCAGCGGCGAGACCTTTGAGGTCGAGTTCCGGTTGCGCGCCGCCGACGGCACCTATCGCTGGCACCTTGCCCGCGCCGTGCCGCTGCGCGACGCGGCCGGCGCGGTGACCGCCTGGGTCGGCACCAGCACCGAGATCGAGGCGCAGAAGATGGTCGAGGCCGCCTATGCGCAGGATCGCGATCGGTTGTGGACGCTGAGCCAGGAGTTGATGCTGGTCTGCGAGTTCGACGGCACCATCACCGCCGTCAACCCTTCCGCCCAGAGGCTGCTTGGCTGGGACGAGGCAGAAATGGTCGGCTGCAATCTCGGCGATTTCCTGCACCCGGACGATCGCCAGCAGACCTCGGGCGAGCTCTCCCGCCTGTCCGATGGCGCGACCACCTTTGCCTTCGAGAACCGTTACCGCGCGAAGAATGGGAGCTACCGACTGCTCGACTGGACCGCGGTGCCCGACCAGGGCCGCGTTCACGCCGTCGGCCGCGACATCACCGAGCAGCGCGCGGTAGAGGAAGCGCTGCGTCAGAGCCAGAAGATGGAAGCGGTTGGCCAGCTGACCGGCGGTATCGCCCATGATTTCAACAATCTGCTGCAAGGGATCACAGGCAGCCTGGACATCATGGAAGGCCGGATCGCCCAGGGCCGCACCAACGATCTCCAGCGCTGGCTGGCCGGCGCCAAGGGTTCGGCCAATCGCGCCGCGGCGCTGACCCACCGGTTGCTCGCCTTCTCCCGCCGCCAGCCGCTCGACCCGCGGCCGGTGCGTGCCAATCCTTTGGTCTCCTCGATGGAGGACATGCTCCGACGGACGTTGGGGGAACGGATCTCGCTGGAACTGGTGCTTGCGGGCGGGCTTTGGCTCACCCGCTGCGACCCCAACCAGCTGGAAAGCGCGATCCTCAACCTTGCGATCAACGCGCGCGACGCGATGCCGGAGGGCGGACGCCTGACGATCGAGACGTGCAACGCGCATCTGGATTCCCTTTACGCCGCCAGCGAGCGGGACGTGAAGCCGGGGCAGTATGTCTGCATCTGCGTGACGGATACCGGCACGGGTATGGACAGGGCGACGATTGCGCGCGCGTTCGAGCCGTTCTTCACCACCAAGCCGATCGGCCAGGGCACCGGGCTCGGCCTGTCGATGATCTACGGCTTCGCCCGCCAGTCGGAAGGCTATGCGCGCATCTACAGCGAGGAAGGGCAGGGGACCACGATCAAGCTCTACCTGCCGCGCTTCCGCGGCGAGGACGAGCCGGAGGAGCTGCTGCCCGGCCTTCGGGAGGCGCCGCCCGCCGACGCCGGCGAGGTGGTCCTCGTCGTCGAAGACGAACCGGTGGTCCGCGGCCTGATCGTCGAGGTGCTCGCCGGCCTCGGCTACAAGGCGATCGAAGCGGAGGACGGTCCGCGCGGTCTCGCGGTGGTGCAGTCGAGCCGGACGATCGATCTTCTGGTCACCGACATTGGCCTGCCCGGACTGAACGGTCGCCAGCTTGCCGATGCCGCCCGCGCGCTCCGGCCCGGCCTGAAGGTGCTGTTCATGACAGGCTATGCCGAGAACGCCGCGCTGGCTTCCGGCTTCCTCGAGCCCGGTATGGCGATGATCACCAAGCCCTTCGCCATGGAGGCGCTGGCGGGGCGCATCCGGGAGATCATCGAGGGCTGAGCATCACTCCGGTCGGAAGGAGAGCGGCCGGCCGGCCTTTTCGTCATGCCCCGACTGGCCCTCCCGCCGCGCCAGTTCCCTACGCACATCGTCGAGCGAGAGGCCGGCATCGGCGAGCAGCACCAGCAGGTGGAAGACGAGGTCGGCGGCCTCCGGAACGATCGACGCATCGTCGCCTGAGCAGGCGGCGATCACCGTCTCCACCGCTTCCTCGCCCAGCTTCTGCGCGATCTTACGCCGGCCCTGGAAGAACAGGCTGGCGGTATAGGATTTCACCGCCCCCGCATCCTTGCGGGTCCGGATCGTCGCCTCAAGGCGGTCGAGCATGTCGTCGGCCATGCCGGGGCGAGTGCCCGTCATGGCAAGCCCGGTCAATCCTTCCGGTGCCGCTTTCGCAGGTTGCGCCGGACGAACCAGACGATCAGCACCGCCACTGCGAACAGCGCCAGATCGGAAAGCTCGGGGCCGGTCCGGACGCCCGCGGTGCCGCTATGCCCTTCCTGCGCCCAAGCCTCGGCGATCATTCAGACCCGCTCGCCCATCAGCTCGCGGACATCGAGCCCGAGCAGCGCGATATGGTCGCGGATGCGCGGCCACTGCTGGGCCACGAACGCCTCGCGCTCGGCGATGCGCAGCCGCTCGGCCGCGCCTGGCAGCACGAACATGCCGACGCCGCGGCGCACCTCGACATAGCCACCGTCCTGGAACGACTGATACGCCTTGGCGACGGTAAGCGGATTGGCGCCGTGCTCGGCGGCGAGCGCGCGGACGCTGGGCAGCTGGTCACCCGAGCGATAGTCGCCGCGCAGGATTGCCGCGGCGATTGTGCCACGCAACCGGATATAGACCGGGCTGTCCTCGCTGCTCAGCGCTGTCATGCCGTCTTAATACAGCACCGGGGCGAGGCGTCGAGTCCCTTATCCCCAATCGGAAAGCATTTGGCTTAGTTCCGGGCGCGGCCGCTCCTCCAGCGGCTTGCCTGGGGTGCCGAGGAAGAAGAAGCCGACGATCCGCTCGGGCACGGCGCCGAAGGCGTCGCGCACCGCATCCGAGAAAGCGGGCCAGCCGGTCAGCCAGCCGCCGGCATAGCCCAAAGCGTGCGCGGCATGGAGCAGGTTCATTCCCGCGGCGCCCGCGGACAACTCCTGTTCCCACATCGGGATATGGCTGGTCGTTTTGGGCGAGAACAGCATCACCACCAATGCGGGCGCCTGGCGGGCGAACTGCTCCATCGCCTCGATCTCCAGC
Organism: Sphingomonas sp.; assembly: GCF_042096255.1. Lineage (GTDB taxonomy): Bacteria > Pseudomonadota > Alphaproteobacteria > Sphingomonadales > Sphingomonadaceae > Sphingomonas. The sequence continues at coordinate 25,142 of NZ_JBELLZ010000008.1, forward strand.
CGCCCGGCCTCCGGCTTCTCGGTGCGATAGGCGGAGGTGAGGAGGTGCGCGAGGGCGTCGCGGCGTGCATCCGGCACCGTCACGAAGCGCCAAGGCGCAAGCTTGCCATGGTCGGGCGTGCGCGTCGCCAGCGCCACCATTCGTTCGATCTCCTCGCGCGACGGACCGGGCGCGACCAGATCGCGCGGCTTGCCCGAGCGGCGGGTGGCGAGATGCGAGAGCAAAGAGGAGGTGTCGTTGAACATCAACGCCCCTTAGCCAGGGGTGGCCGCGCGGCCAATGGTTTACACCCGCGGTACAGCCGCTAGTCTCGCCTGAAACAAGTACAGGGAGCGTATCAGCCACATGGTCGAGACCCCGACCGCGGACACCCCGCGCGAGCCGGACATCAGCCACGTCAACCCGGCCGCCGAAGCGACATGGTTCGGCCACCCGCGTCAGCTCGCCCGGCTGTTCACCACCGAGATGTGGGAGCGGTTCGGCTTCTACGGCATGCGCGCGCTGCTGACGCTTTACCTGACCAAGCATTTCATCTTCGGCGACCGGCAGGCGACAGGCCTCTACGGCGGCTTCACCGCCTTGGTATACCTGACCCCGCTGATCGGCGGCTATCTGGCGGACCAGTATCTCGGCTCCAAGCGCGCGGTGAAGTTCGGCGCGCTGCTGATGAGCATCGGCTATTTCACCTTGTGCTTCGGCGGGCAGACCGCGACGCCCTTCGCCACGGTCGACGGGCAGCGCTACCCCATCGAGGTCGTCCAGCAGAACGGCGCCGAAACCCGCTACGTGGTAGACGGCGCGCAGCGGCTGCAGATCAAGGGCAATGAGGACAAGTCGGTCGACTTGCTCGCGGCCGACGGCTCGATCGCCCGCCACGTCCAGCCCGACGGCTTCGTCTCGGACGCGGAGCGCAGCCCGTTCTTCGTCACGGTGATGCTGCTCGCTTTGTGCATGATCTCGGTCGGCAACGGCTTCTTCAAGCCCAACATTTCGACCATGGTGGGCGAACTCTACGCGCCCGGGGACCGACGCCGGGATACGGGCTTCACCATATTCTACATGGGCATCAACCTGGGCTCATTCGGGTCGCAGCTGCTGTGTCCGTTCCTCGCGGAAGCGGTGGGCTGGTGGGCCGGCTTCGGGCTTGCCGCGGTGGGCATGCTGTTTTCGTTCGCGCTGATTCAGTTCGATGGTGGGCGCCTGGGCGGCTATGGCGAGCCGCCGGCGGGTCAGCCCGCCACCCGCACGCTCGGCATCTTTGCGCTCGCGACGCTCGGCATCCCCTTGTTCTACCTTCTGTTCACCAATCTGATGAACGCACCCGAGCCGATGCCGGGATCGGGCATCGTCGGCTACATCGCCTCGCTGTCCTTGATGGGCAAGCTGCTGTTCGGGACGTTCCTCCTCGGCGTCCCCGCGATCCTGATCTGGTCCTGGCAGGTGGGCGACGGGCGCGAGTTCCAGATGATGCTCGCGGCGATGGTGCTGATCGTGTTCAACGTGGTGTTCTGGACCTTGTTCGAGCAGGCGGGCTCGTCGCTGACGCTCTATGCCGACCGCAACACCGACCTTTCCGTGTTCGGGCTGTTCTCGATCAATGCCGGGCAGACGCAATTCTTCAACGCGCTGTTCATCATCATCTTCGCGCCGATCATGGCGGTGCTATGGACCGGCCTCGCCAAGCGCGGGATCGAGCCCTCGATACCGGTCAAGTTCGCGATCGCGCTGATGGGCGTCGGCGCAGGCTTCCTGTTCCTGGTCTGGGGCGGGCAGTTTGCGAGTGCGGACTTCAAGGTGGCGATCTGGTGGCTCGCCGGGCTGTACCTGATCCACTCGCTGGCCGAACTGTGCATCTCGCCGGTCGGGCTGTCGATGGTGACGAAGCTGTCGATCGCCCGCATCGTCGGGCTGATGATGGGCGTGTGGTTCCTGTCGATCTCGGTTGCGCAATATGTCGCGGGCATCGTCGCGCAGGTCGCCAGCGTGGAGACGGTGGGCGGGCAGGTGACCAACCTCAAGGTCAGCCTGGACACCTACAACGATGTGTTCTGGACGATCGGGCTGGTCTCGGCGGGCATCGGCCTCCTGCTGCTGCTCGCCTCGCCGCTGATCAAGAAGTGGATGCACGGCGTGCAATAACCGGGAGGGTGCGATGGGGAATGTGCTGGCGGCTACGGCCGTGTTCGTGGGTACGCATTTCCTCCTTTCGCACCCGCTCCGGCGCGCGTTGGTCGCGCGGATCGGCGAGGGGCCATTCCTCGGCTTCTACAGCCTCGTCGCGGCGGTGACCCTGGTGTGGCTGGCGCTCGCCTACCGCGCGGCGCCGATGAGCCCGCTGCTCTGGCCGGTCGGCGATGGCCTCTGGGCGGTCGCCACCGCGATCATGCTGCTCGCCAGCGTGCTGCTGATGGGATCGCTGATCGGCAATCCCGCCCTTCCGGATGCAAATGGGCCCGACCCGACCGGAGCGCAGAGAACGGTGCCCGAGGCACGCGGCGTGTTCGCGATCACCCGCCACCCGATGATGTGGTCCTTCGCATTGTGGAGCCTCGCGCACGTCATGGTGCTGCCCGAGCGGTCGAACATCGTGCTGTGCGTGGCCATCGCCTTTCTGGCGCTGGTCGGGGCGGTGATGCAGGACCGCAAGAAGGAGGCGCTCCAGCCCGATTTCTGGCGGACGTGGGAACGGCGGACCAGCTACTGGCCGCTCGCCGCCATCTCCGCCGGCCGCGCGCGCCTAGCCGGCTTCCGCGGCCACGATCTGGGCGGCGGGCTGGTGGTGTGGCTGGCGGCGAGCTGGGCGCACCTGCCGCTCGCCGGATGGGCGGCAGGCGTGTGGCGCTGGGTCTAGGCTTCGCCGGCTTCCCGGGCCCGCGCCTCGCGCGTCGCCTCCGCCGCGGGGACCAGCCGCCAGGCGAGCACGGCTGCGGTCAGCGTCACCGGGACGGTGAGCAATAGCGACAGCATGCCGGTCGACAGGCTGCCGGTCAGCGTCGACACCCGACCGGCGAGATACGGCCCGAGCGCCAGCCCGAGCAGGGTGGTACCGATGAAGAAGGTCGCGGTCGCCGTCCCGCGCATCCGAGGAAGCACCAGATCCTGCGTCGTCGCCCCCGCCGATCCCAGCGCCAGGCTGGCCAGCAGCTGCGCCACAAACAGGCAGGGATAAAGCACCCAGGTGCTGGAAGCGGTGAAGCCGACGATCAGGAACGGCACCGGCAGCACCGCGCCTAGGATCACCATAACCAGGCGCCCCGCCGGATGCCGCCGCCGCAACCGGTCGCCGAGCATGCCGCCGATGGTCACGCCGAGGAAGCCCGACAGCGCGCCGTTCGCGCCCAGAATCAGACCGGCCTCGGCTGGCGCAACGCCGAGCACGCGCATCGCATAAGGCGCGGCCCAAAATCCTGCAGCGTAGCTGAGAAAGGCGTTGAGCCCGTACGCGACCACCGTGCAGACAAACGCCGGGGTGCCGACAATCAGGGTCCATGTTGGCCGGTCGCGCCGCCGCAGCGCGCTCGCCCAGGAGAAGACGGCATAAAAGCCCAGGCCGACTGCGCTCCATTGCGCGATCGGCTCGCCCAGCGCGACCAGTAGCGCCACGGCACCCATCGTCACGCCGGCCGCAAGCAGGTTCACCCCCAGCGCCCTCGCGCCGCCTTGCGCGGCGCCGATCAGCGTCAGCGGCGGCACGATGGTGACCAACTCTGTGAAGAAGGTTCGGAACGGAGCAGGATGGGGCGGGGTTGCCAGCCCCTCGGACTGGCCGCGCACTGGCTCGCGCATGGTCGCGACCAGCAGCGCGAGCAACAGGCCGGGAAGACCCACCGCCATGAACGCCGCCTGCCAGCCGACCAGGCCAAGCGGACCGCCGTCGGGATACGCGCGATTCCAGCCCTGCACCACCAGTCCGCCGATGAAGAGCGAACAACCTCCACCGACATAGATACCTGCCGAATAGATCGACAGCGCGGTGGCGCGCAGCCGCCGGGGGAACCAGTCGGAGATCAGCGAATAGGCCGCAGGGCTTGCGGTCGCTTCGCCCACGCCCACCCCGATCCGCGCGGCGGTGAGCTGCCCGCCGGTGCGCGACAGGCCGGATAAGGCGGTCATCGCCGACCACAGGGCGAGGCCCAGCGTCATCAGCCGCACGCGATGCCAGCTGTCGGCTAGGCGCCCCAACGGGATGCCGAACAGAGAATAGAACACCCCGAACGCGGTGCCATAGAGGAAGCCGAGGTCCTCGTCCTGGAGGTTCAGGTCGCGCTTGATGTCCTCGGCCAGGATCGAGATCACCTGCCGGTCGACGAAGTTCAGGATATAGACGACGAACAGGATGGACAGAACGTACCACGCATAGCCGGAGGCCCGTTCCTCCGTCGCTTGGGGTGCCGCCATGCCTGTCTCCTCTTCGTTTCGGAGACGCGTATCAGAGCATAGCGGCGACGCGAAGGCCTATCCGCTCAATGACTCGCGGTCTCGCCCGCGGCACGGCGCTCGACATATTTCATCGTCAGCGCGGCATTGTTCTCATCCACCCAGGCGGCCATGCGCTGCTCCTCGGTGAGCGATTGTTGAAGGGCGGCGCGGTGCTGGGTCAAGCTGCCGGAATCGGCAAGCGTAATCAGCGACTTGTACGCCGCAGCCTCGAAATTCTCGAAGGCGAAGTTGGCGAAGCTGTTCTTGAGGATTTCGTCGGGCGCGAACACGTGCGCCAGAGCGGCCATGTTGCCGGAAAGGCTGAGGCCCATATCCTTGAGCAGCGAGCGCTGGGTGCCGAACGCATCCAGAATTTCCTCCAGTCGCACGATCTGCTGCTCCGTTTCCGCGCGGTGGCGGCGCAGCATGTCGGCGACCTCGGGATAATTGCCGAGATGATCAAGCTGGCGGTCGATCAGCGCGAGCGCTTGGTGCTCCACGCCATGCGCGTTCTTCAATCCGGTGACGAACACGTCCTGGAGAACATCTGCCTGAGACATGGCCATTGAAGGGACTCCCTTTTTGCGTGGGGACGCGGGGCCGGCGAGAGCGCCCGCCCCGCAACGTGATTCAGCCGATTTGCTTGTCTTGCGCGCCGCTGTCGGGCCGCGCCGGCCCCAGCACCGGCTCCTCGCCGAGCGGCTCGGAGCGGAACACGGTGAATTCGCCCTTGCCGTCCAGCGTCGGCCCGCTGGTCCAGCGGCCTTCCGGATAGCTGCCGTCAAGCGAATGGACGTAAAAATTGTAGTTGTTCTGCTGGTCTTCCTGCTCTTGCGGGAAGCTGTTGGGTATCGGCATGTTCGCCGCCGGCCCGCCCAGCTCCTCCAGCACCGCCAGCCATTGCTGCTGGTGCATCGTGTCGCGCGCGATCATGTAGTGGAGCATCTTCTTCATGCCCTCATCATGCGCGGCGTTGTACAGCCGCACCGCCAGCACCCGGCCGGTGCTCTCGGCGGCGACGTTGCAGTACATGTCGGCGGCGACGTTGCCGCTGGCATAGATGTGGCTCATGTTGAACGGAACGCCGTCCGAATCCATCGGCATCGCCGCGAGCCCGCCGGAGAGCAGGTTCTTGTGGATCAGCCCCTCGATCTGGTGGCGCGGGTTCTCGCCGCCCATCACCGCGCCGACGACTGAATCCTTTACGCCTTCTTCCTGAAGGCTGGCGGGCGCCTTCTCTAAGTTCAGCGCCACCGCGGTGGCGAGCATCTCGATATGGCCGATCTCCTCCGTGGCGGTGTTGAGCAGCATGTCGCGATACTTGGTGGTCGGTGCGCGATTGCCCCAGGCTTGGAAGAAATACTGCATGCAGACGCGAATCTCACCCTCCACGCCGCCGATCGCCTGCTGCAGCATGCGCGCGAACGCTGGATCGGGATTGGTGACCTCAACCGGATATTGCAGCCGCTTGTCATGATAGTACATGAGGATCGTCCAATGCTTCAGGGTGAAAGCCGATGTGGCGGTGCTTCAACCCTGAGTGGACGGATCTGGTTTCATGTTTTTGCCCCGATCCCGGCCCGAATCAAAGCGGATCGGGCATCGCGCTAACTTGCGTTAGTCAATCTGCTGGCGGCATTGATCTCGATTAACGCACAGGATCTGCGTCGGAAAGTGCGCAGACGGCAGCCGATGCTTGTGGGCTGGAGAAGCTGCAGCCCGATCGTCTGGCTTCGGACGGCCTACGCCGGTTTGACGGCATATTCGCGATAGACTTCCTCCATCGCCGCGAGATCGACGTCCCTGGGCTTGCGGAACAGGGCCAGCCTGTCCACCTGCTTCACGATCGGAGCGAAGCGGGTGACGATGCCGTAGCGGTCCTCGCGATCGAAATAGTCATCGAACACGAGGATCGCGTTCTCGGACATCTTCATAAAGCTGCGCAGGCAGCAGGCGACGCGGAAGCGTCCATCCACCAGGATCATGTCGGGCGTGTCGCCCGCCCCGGCCATGACGTCCCAGACATGGGCCGAATAGGCGGGCCAGCGTTCGATGCCGCTCTGGTCCCGCGGGTGGCCGAAGCCACCGGTTGGACCGATATCCGCGTATATCGCGTGAAGATTGCTGCCGGAGCCGATCGCAGCGACCTTGGCCTCCACCGCCGCGACATAGGCGGCGTCGCTTTCGACCGAATAGATCTTCGGCACCCCGTGCTGCGCCGCCAGGGCGGTGCTGCCGCCCGCGCCATATTCCAGGAAGCATCGCACTTGGCCGAACCGACGCTTCAGCAGTCTGACGCCCGCATCCGGCATTGCGGGCACGTCGGCGATGGTGACTGTCTGCGGCTCCATGCCGTTTGAATGGGCTCTCGCTTGCGTCGGCGCAATGCCCGATGCGGCGGAGGGCCGTGACGGTGCGAAAAGGCCGCCAGAGCAGGCCGGGCTGACATGGCTTGGCGAAGAGGCTTGGCCAATCAGGGCTTCGGCTCGTACGATGCCGATCATGCCAGCCGCCACGCCGATCAACATATCTTGCGGGACGGGCGATTGCCTGCGCACCCGACGGCGGGAGACAATTCTGTCCAGCACCGATCACGGAAGCGCACCTGACATGGACCTTCTCGTCGAACCCCGATCAGGAGATCGCCGTTGACCGCCCCCGTCCTCGAAACCCGTCTGGCGCCGGATGGCGAAGCGTCCCATGCCAATGCCGCGCACAATCGTGCGCTGGCCGAGGCACTGCGCGCGCGCGTCGCGGCGGTGGCGCTGGGCGGCAGTGAGACGTCGCGGGAGCGGCACGTCAGCAGAGGCAAGCTGCTTCCCCGCGACCGGGTGGAGCGGCTGCTCGATCCCGGCGCGCCGTTCCTGGAGATCGGTCAACTCGCCGCCAACGGGATGTATGGCGACGAGGTGCCCGGCGCCGGGATCATCGCAGGCGTGGGCCGCGTCTCGGGCCGGCAGGTCATGATCGTCTGCAACGACGCGACGGTGAAGGGCGGCACCTATTATCCGCTGACCGTGAAGAAGCACCTGCGCGCGCAGGAGATCGCGCAGGAGAATCGGCTACCCTGTATCTATCTGGTAGACTCGGGCGGCGCCAACCTGCCGCACCAGGCGGAGGTCTTTCCGGACCGCGACCACTTCGGCCGCATCTTCTTCAACCAGGCGCAAATGTCCGCGCTCGGCATCCCGCAGATCGCCTGCGTGATGGGTAGCTGCACCGCCGGCGGCGCCTATGTGCCCGCCATGTCGGACGAAACGGTGATCGTGCGCAATCAGGGCACGATCTTCCTCGCCGGACCGCCGCTGGTGAAGGCCGCGACCGGCGAGGTGATCAGCGCCGAGGACCTGGGCGGCGCCGAGACGCACGGGCGCAAGTCCGGCGTGGTCGACCATGTTGCCGAGAATGACGAGCATGCGCTCACCATCGTGCGCGACATCGTCTCCACCCTGCCGCAGCAGGCGCCCGCTGCGGTCAACCGGCGCGACCCGCGCCCACCGCGCTTCCCGCCCGAGGACCTGTACGGCATCGTGCCGCAGGACGTGCGCGCGCCCTATGATGTGCACGAGGTGATCGCCCGGCTGGTCGACGGCAGCGAGTTCCACGAGTTCAAGGCGCTGTACGGCAGCTCGCTGGTCTGCGGTTTCGCGCATATCTGGGGACAGCCGATCGCGATCCTCGCCAACAATGGCGTGCTGTTCAGCGAAAGCGCGCAGAAGGGCGCACATTTCATCGAGCTCGCCTGCCAGCGGCGCGTGCCGCTGCTATTCCTCCAGAACATCTCGGGCTTCATGGTCGGCGGCCGGTACGAGGCGGAGGGTATCGCCAAGCATGGCGCCAAGCTGGTCACCGCCGTCGCCACCGCCTCCGTACCCAAGATCACAATGCTGATCGGTGGGAGCTTCGGTGCCGGCAATTACGGCATGTGCGGGCGCGCATACCAGCCGCGCTTCCTGTTCACCTGGCCCAACAGCCGCATCAGCGTGATGGGCGGCGAACAAGCGGCATCCGTGCTTGCCACCGTGCACCGCGATGCCGACAGGTGGACGCCGGAGGAGGCGGAAACTTTCAAGGCGCCCGTCCGCCAGAAATATGAGGACGAGGGTAACCCCTATTACGCCACCGCGCGCCTGTGGGACGATGGCGTGATCGATCCGGTGCAGACCCGCGACGTGCTGGGCCTGGCACTCGCCGCCTGCCTCAACGCGCCGATTGCCGAAGCGCCCCGCTTCGGCGTGTTCCGGATGTAGCGCGATGGCGGGCCGATATTTCGACGAATGGCAGGTGGGCGACCGGATCGATCACGAGATCCGGCGCACCGTCACCGAGACGGACAACCTGCTGTTCAGCACCATGACCCACAATCCGCAGCCGCTCCACCTCGATGCCGAGGCGGCGCGGGCGAGCGAGTTTGGGCAGATTCTCGTCAACGGCACCTTCACCTTCGCGCTGATGGTGGGGCTGTCGGTCGGCGACACCTCCCTGGGGACGTTGGTGGCGAACCTCGGCTACGACCAGCTGGTGATGCCAAAGCCCGTGTTCATCGGCGACACCATGCGCGCGACCAGCGAGGTCGCCGAACTGCGCGAGAGCCGGTCGCGCCCGACCGCGGGTGTGGTCACGTTTCGGCACGAATTGCTCAACCAGCGCGACGAGGTGGTCTGCCGCTGCCTGCGCTCGGCGCTGCTTCACCGTCGCCCGGCATGACTTCCCGAAGGACGCCCAGCATGATCCGCTCCCTCCTGATCGCCAATCGCGGGGAGATCGCCTGCCGCGTGATCCGCACCGCCCGCCGCCTGGGCATCCGCACCGTGGCGGTTTACTCCGACGCCGATGCGAACGCGCTCCATGTCCGCCAGGCGAATGAAGCGATCCACATCGGCCCGTCGCCAGCGCGCGAGAGCTATCTGGTCGGCGAGCGAATCATCGCCGCGGCGCTGGAGACCGGGGCGGAGGCGATCCATCCCGGCTATGGCTTCCTCTCCGAGAACGCGGACTTCGCCCAGGCGGTGCTCGACGCCGGGCTGATCTGGGTCGGCCCGCGGCCGGACAGCATCCGCGCGATGGGCCTCAAGGACGCCGCCAAGCAGCGGATGATCGCCGCGGGCGTGCCCGTCACGCCCGGCTACCTTGGCGAAGACCAGACGCCCGAGCGCCTCCAGCGCGAGGCGGACGCGATCGGTTATCCCGTGCTGATCAAGGCGGTGGCGGGCGGCGGCGGCAAGGGAATGCGCCGCGTCGACGCCCCGGCCGACTTCGCCGACGCGCTGCAATCCTGCCGGCGCGAGGCCGCGTCCAGCTTCGGCGACGATCGTGTGCTGATCGAGAAGTACATCCTCTCGCCCCGACACATCGAGGTGCAGGTGTTCGGCGACACCCACGGCGAGGTTGTCCACCTGTTCGAGCGTGACTGCTCGCTCCAGCGCCGCCACCAGAAGGTGATCGAGGAAGCGCCAGCGCCCGGCATGGATGCCGAGACGCGCGAGGCGGTCTGCGGCGCGGCGGTGCGCGCGGCGCGCGCGGTGGACTATGTCGGCGCCGGCACGATCGAGTTCATCGCCGACGCCAGCGAGGGCCTGCGCGCCGACCGTATCTGGTTCATGGAGATGAACACCCGTCTCCAGGTCGAGCATCCGGTGACCGAGGAGATCACCGGCGTCGACTTGGTCGAGTGGCAATTGCGTGTGGCCAGCGGCGAGCGGTTGCCGAAGCGGCAGGAGGAGTTGTCGATCGACGGCTGGGCGATGGAGGCGCGGCTCTATGCGGAGAACCCCTCGACGGGGTTCCTTCCCTCGACGGGTCCTCTCGAACACCTAGTGCTTCCGGACTTCATCAGGATCGAGACGGGCGTCGAGGAAGGTGGCGAGGTGTCGGCATTCTATGATCCCATGATCGCTAAGTTGATCGTGCATGAGTCGAGCCGGCTCGGCGCCATCGAGGAACTTTGGGAAGCAACCACCGACGTCGAGGTTTGGCCGGTTCGAACGAATGCGGCCTTCCTCGGCCGCCTTTGTCTCGATGAGCACTTTCGGTCAGGCAACGTCGATACTGGGCTCATTGCCCGCAAGATCGATGGCCTGACCGCAGTGACGGCGCCGCTCGAAGACCATCTGAGCGAAATCGCAGGCCAGCTCGTTGGTGGTGCCGTTAACAACGCCTGTGCCGGCTTCCGGCTGAATCGGGAACCGGACGTCAGCGTTCGTATGGTCGACGATCGGGGCAATACGCACGTCATTACCACGATCTACCCGATTACCACGATCTACCCGAGCGACGACAAAGCGTGCGACGAGATCACGCATTTTTTCCTCGGCGAAGCGCGGTCATTTCGGCTGGCCGCTCCAAGAGGCAGTGGTGCGGTGGGCGCCGCCACCGACGGTGCGATCCTCTCCCCCATGCCGGGCCGGATCATCGCGGTGGAGGTCGCCGCGGGTGCCAGCGTCGCCAAGGGCCAGAAGCTCGTCACGCTGGAGGCGATGAAGATGGAGCACAGCCTGGTCGCGCCCTTTGACGGCATTGTGGCCGAACTGAATGCGCAGACCGGCGGGCAGGTCAGCGAAGGCGCGCTGCTGGTCCGGATCGAACGGGACACCGCCTGACCCAATCCGCCGCGCCCCGCTAGATCGGCAGCTCGTCCGAACGCTTGATCTCGGACAGCGCCACCGTTGAAGTGATCTCCTGCACGCCCGGCAGGCGACTCAGGCGATCGAAGAACAGGCGCTCGTAGGCGTCGATGTCGGCGGTGACGATGCGCAGCATGAAATCCATCGCCCCCATCAGGACATAGGCCTCGATCACCTCCGGGATATCGCGCACCGCGGCGCTGAATTCCTCCAGATTGGCGCGGCCATGCGCGTTCAGCTTCACCTGCGCGAACACCTGTGCGTTGAGGCCGACCTTGCGGCGATCCACCAGCGCCACCCGCTTCCGGATGAAGCCTTCGCGCAGCAGCCGGTCGATGCGCCGCCAGCACGGCGATGTCGACAAGCCGACCCGCTCCGCGACCTCGCCGGTAGTCAGGCCGGCATCGCGCTGTAGCTCGCGCAGGATCTTGATCTCGAACCGGTCGAGTCCGGCAATTCCATCCTCCATCCGGTCCATCTCCGAAAGATCTGTTCCCCCTGCGCCAAAGCGGTGGAAAAGTCGACGGGGATCTGCCGCGGTGGACGGGGCATCACAACTCGCCAGGGAAGAGGTCGTGGCATGCCGAAGAGAGTTGCTCGCCACAGGGCGCCGCCGGTGCGATCCGCCGCTGCGGGGATGGGCGCGTGACCCATCGTTTCCACGTGTCTATATTGGCGGAGCCGCAGGCGCTGTGCCGGGTGTTGGGGGTGATCGCGCAGCGATCGCTGGTGCCCGACCGGCTGGATGTATCGCGAGCGGGGGACCAGCTGGAGATCGCGCTGGAGATCGCCGGCATCACTGCCGATGTCGCGCGGCTGGTCGCGGCGCGGCTTGAGGCGCAGGTGCTGGTCGTCCGCGTGGCGCTGTCGTCCCTCGCTCGGATGGAAGCAACTGAGGCCCCGCCGCCGCATTCTGCGCGCGAACGGGACCTGATTGATCCCGCTCCGCCTCAGTAGATCACGACGCTTCGAATGCTCTCGCCCGCGTGCATCAGGTCGAAACCCTTGTTGATCTCGTCCAGCGTCAGCGTGTGGGTGATCATCGGATCGATCTCGATCATGCCGTTCATGTACCAGTCGACGATTTTGGGCACGTCGGTGCGGCCTTTGGCGCCGCCGAAGGCGGTGCCGCGCCAGTTGCGGCCCGTCACCAGCTGGAACGGGCGGGTCGCGATCTCTTTACCGGCTTCCGCCACGCCGATGATCACACTGGTCCCCCAGCCGCGGTGGCATGCCTCCAGCGCGGTGCGCATTACCTCGGTATTGCCGGTCGCGTCGAAGGAATAGTCGGCGCCGCCATCGGTGAGCTCCAGCACCTTGGCGACGGTCTCCTCGCGGCTCAGCCCCTTGCTGTTGAGGAAGTGGGTCATGCCGAAGCGGCGGCCCCATTCCTCTCGCGCAGGGTTGATGTCGACGCCGATGATCCGCGCCGCGCCCGCCAGCTTGGCGCCCTGGATCACGTTAAGGCCGATGCCGCCCAGCCCGAACACGACGATGTTCTCGCCCACCTGCACCTTGGCGGTATTGACCACCGCGCCGACGCCGGTGGTAACGCCGCAGCCGATGTAGCAGCTGGTCTTGAACGGCGCGTCCTGGCGGATCTTGGCGACCGCGATCTCGGGCAGCACGGTGAAGTTGGAGAAGGTGGAGCAGCCCATATAGTGGAAGATCGGCTGCCCCTTGTAGCTGAAGCGGGTGGTCCCGTCCGGCATGAGGCCCTTCCCCTGCGTCGCCCGGATCGCGGTGCACAGGTTGGTCTTGCCCGAGAGGCACGACTTACACTGGCGGCATTCCGGGGTGTAGAGCGGGATGACGTGGTCGCCCGGCACCACGCTGGTGACGCCGGCGCCCACCTCGCGAACGATGCCCGCGCCCTCATGACCCAGCACGCTGGGGAACAGCCCCTCGCTGTCCAGCCCGTCCAGCGTATAGGCATCGGTATGGCAGATGCCGGTCGCCATGATCTCGACCAGCACCTCGCCCGCCTTCGGGCCCTCCAGGTCGAGCTCCACGATCTCCAGCGGCTTCTTGGCCTCGAACGCAACGGCGGCGCGGGTCTTCATGGAAAACGTCTCCGGAATTCTGCAAGGATCAACAGGTGCGGCTTACGGGCCTGGGACGAGGGGGCAAGATGCATTCCGGCTGCCCATGCCCGACGATCGTCCGCAACGCTGTTGCCAAGACCCCTGTGCCTGGCACAGGCATGGGCGCGGAGAGGAGTCGCCGTGCCTGAGATCGATCCGTTTCGCGAGCAGTTCGCGGATATCCGCGCCGGCGTGCAGGCGGTGTGCGCCCAGTTCCCGCCCGAATATCACCGCAAGGTGGACGAGGCGCGGGCCTATCCCGAAGCGTTCGTGGATGCGCTGACCGCAGGGGGCTGGATGGCGGCGCTGATCCCAGAGGCCTATGGCGGATCGGGTTTCGGCCTGACCGAGGCCTCGGTGGTCATGGAGGAGATCAACCGGTCCGGCGGCAACTCGGGCGCCTGCCACGGTCAGATGTACAACATGAATACGCTGCTGCGCCACGGATCGGAAGAGCAGCGCCAGCGCTACCTGCCCAGGATCGCGGCCGGAGAACTCCGGCTGCAATCGATGGGCGTGACCGAGCCCACCGCCGGCACCGACACGACCAGCATCAAGACCACGGCGGTGCGGCGCGGCGACCGCTACGTCATCAACGGACAGAAGGTGTGGATCAGCCGGATCCAGCATTCTGACCTGATGATCCTGCTGGCGCGGACCACCCCGGTGGAAACGGTGAAGAAGCGGTCGCAGGGTCTGTCGCTGTTCATCGTCGACATCCCGGCCGCGATGAAGAGCGGGATGGCGGTGCGGCCGATCACCAACATGGTCAATCACGAGACCAACGAGCTGTTCTTCGACAATCTGGAAGTCCCGGCCGAGAACCTGATCGGGGAAGAGGGCGAGGGGTTCAAATATATCCTGACCGGGCTGAACGCGGAACGGACGCTGATCGCGGCCGAATGCATCGGCGACGGGCTGTGGTTTACCGACCGTATCGTCGATTATGCCAGCAACCGCGTCGTCTTCGGCCGCCCGATCGGCCAGAACCAGGGCGTCCAGTTCCCCATTGCGGAGGCGTATGTTGAAATCTCGGCCGCCAACCTGATGCGCTACGAGGCGTGTCGGAAGTTCGATGCCGGCCTGCCGTGCGGGTCCGAGGCGAACATGGCGAAATATCTCGCCGCCAAGGCGAGCTGGGAAGCCGCAAACGCGTGCATCCAGTTCCACGGCGGCTTCGGCTTTGCGTCCGAATATGACGTGGAGCGCAAGTTCCGCGAGACGCGGTTGTACCAGGTCGCGCCGATCTCGACCAACCTCATCCTCTCCTACGTGGCCGAGCATGTCCTCGGCCTGCCGCGATCCTTCTGATGTCGGGCGCGGCGGTGGACATCGATCACCTGCGCGGCTGGATCGGCCGGGAGCGGACCATGCGCGACATCGTGACGCCGCGGCTGGCGGCGAGCCTAGCCGCGGTGCTGGACGACGCCGGCGACCATGCAGCCGGGGAGAAGGCCCCGCCCGGCATCCACTGGTGCCTGTGCCCGGATATTGTCCCGACCGCGGGTCTCGGCGAGGACGGGCATCCTTTGCGCGGCGGGTTCCTACCGCCCGTTCCGCTGCCCCGGCGGATGTGGGCGGCCGGATCGCTTCGCTTCCACGCGCCGCTCCACGTCGGCGATGTCGTCGATCGCACCTCGTGCATCGTCGACGTGGCGCTCAAGCAGGGGCGCAGCGGGCCATTGTGTTTCCTAATGCTCAGCCACCGTTATGCCGTCGGCGAGGTGACCGTCATCGAGGAGCGGCAGGACATCGTCTACCGTGAGGCGGGGGCGCCCGCCGCCGCCCCGCCGCGGCGACCGGCACCGGCCGCACCCGGGACGTTCCTGCCCACGCCGGTGCTGTTGCAGCGCTACTCGGCGCTCACCTTCAACGCGCACCGCATCCACTACGACCAAGACTACTGTCGGGAGGTGGAGGGCTATCCGGATCTTGTGGTCCATGGACCGCTCCAGGCTACCTTACTCCTGCGGCTTGCGATCGAGGCTCAGCCCCGGCACGACCTGCACGCCTTCTCCTTCCGCAGCCTGTCGCCCGCCTTTGCGGGCGCGTCGCTCACGCTGGAGCGCTCCGGAAGCGAGCCGATGACGCTTCGCACGATCGATGCGGATGGCAGGGTCGCGATGGAAGCGATCGCGACATGGACCGCCGGGCCGAGCGATCACCCCGCCGCGTAACCGTGCTCGAAGGATGGCGCACCCGACAGGATTCGAACCTGTGGCCTCTGCCTTCGGAGGGCAGCGCTCTATCCAGCTGAGCTACGAGTGCGTGGAGGAGGCGATTAGCGCGCTCCGCGGTGCAACGCCAGCCCCGTCTTCACTGCTTCGCAATCGTCACCGGCTGGAACGGCGCCAGCCCGCAGCTGGCGCCGCGCATTACTGGCGTCTGGTTGAGCACGGTGATGATGTCGTTCGAACAGAGCTGGCTCAGCGAGGTAGCATAAGCGAAGCGACGCTCGAAGCCGAGGCCCGGGCAGTTCTGCGGCAGGGTGACGCGATAGTAACGGTCGCCGCCCGTCCGGAAGTCGATCACCCGGTCGCTGCGCACCAGGCTTTCGCGGATGGCGCGCAGCGGGATGCAGGTCTGCGGTTCTCCGGTGGGTGTCGCGGCGGGAACGGCGTTGCGGTCGCGCGCGGCGCCGGGTGCGGCGGCGAGCAGCAGGGCGGTGATGGGTAGCAGGATACGCATGCGGCAACTCCTTGCCTGGAAGGCATGCCGCTTTTAACGCATCCGCCCGGCTTTGGCTTCCCCCGGCGTCGCGGCGGCGGAGGGTGGCGGCGTCTTGGGCTTGTAGGCGCACAGGTCCGCGACGATGCAGCGCCAGCATTCGGGCTTGCGCGCTTTGCAGACATAGCGTCCGTGCAGGATCAGCCAGTGGTGGGCGTGCAGGCGGAAGGGCTGGGGAGTCGCCTTTTCCAGCGCCCGTTCCACGGCAAGCGGGGTCTTGCCGCGGGCGAGGCCTGTGCGATTCCCGACCCGGAAGATGTGCGTGTCGACCGCGAAGGTTTCGAGGCCGAACGCACAGTTCATCACGACGTTGGCGGTCTTGCGGCCGACGCCGGGCAGCGCCTCCAGCGCGTCGCGGTCGGCAGGCACGGTGCCGTCGTGCCGCTCGACCAGCAGCCGCGACAGCGCGATCACGTTCTTCGCCTTGGTGTTGAACAGCCCGATCGACTTGATGTGCGCGCGCAGTCCCTCCTCCCCGAGCGCCACCATCTCCTGTGGGGTGTGCACCTCGGCGAACAGCGCCCGCGTCGCGCGGTTGACCCCGGCATCGGTCGCCTGTGCGGAGAGCGCTACCGCGACCAGCAACTGATAGGGATTGCCGGCCTGCAGCTCGGTTTCGGGGTGGGGATTGGCAGCAGCGAGGCGGCTGTAGAACTCGACGACGTCGGCGCGCTTCACAGCCCCAGCACGTCCGCCATCCTGTAGCGCCCGGCAGGCTGCCCGGCGAGCCAAAGCGCCGCGCGCACCGCGCCGCGCGCGAAGATCACCCGGTCCTCGCCGCGGTGGTTCAGCTCGATCCGCTCACCCTCGCCGGCAAGGATCACGCTGTGGTCGCCGATCACCGATCCGCCGCGAAGCGAGCAGAAGCCGATGGTGCCTTCGGTGCGCGCGCCGACCAGCCCGGCGCGTCCGTCGACGCGCACCTCCGCCAGCGTCGTGTCGCGCCCAGCCGCGGCCGCCTCGCCCAGCAGCAGCGCGGTGCCCGATGGCGCGTCCACCTTGTGGCGGTGGTGCATCTCGAGAATCTCGATGTCCCATTCGGCGCCGAGCCGGCTGGCCGCCTCGCGCACCAGCAGTGCGAGCACGGTGACGCCGAGCGAGGTGTTGCCGGTCTGGAGCACGGCGATCCGTTCCGCGGCGGCGTCGATCGCGGCATGGTGCCTGGGGGTCAGCCCGGTGGTGCCGATCACGATTGGGGTTTCCGCCTCCACCGCCGCGGCAAGATGCGCGTCGAGCGCGCCCGGGGTGGAGAAATCCACCAGCGCGCTTGCCGCGCGCGCCAGCGGCAGCGGATCGCCGCCTGCATCAACGCCGCCGGCGACCGTCACGCCTTCGGCTGCCGCAACCTGGGCGATGGCGCGTCCCATTCGTCCGGCACTGCCGTAGATACCCAAAGCCGTCATTGCCGGACTCCCACGCACGTCCGCGCGCGCCCTTGGCACGACCATCGTGGCGGGGACAGCCCCCATGTGCGGTTTGCGACGGGTTGCCCGAGCCGGTTGCGCCGGTTGCGGCGGTGAAGCAGGGTGGTGTGGAAACGGACTGGGGAATCACGATGGCCGAGTTTTCGCTGGCAGGGCGCCGCGTCTGGGTGGCGGGGCATCGCGGCATGGTCGGCTCGGCGATCGTGCGGCGGCTGGGACGCGAGGATTGCGAGATCGTCCAGGCCGGGCGCGACGTGGTCGACCTTCAGGACCAGGCGGCGGTCCGCCGCTGGATGGCCGACGCCCGCCCCGAGGTCGTGTTCGTCGCCGCCGCCAAGGTGGGCGGGATCCTCGCCAACGACAGCTATCCTGCCGACTTCCTCTATGACAACCTGATGATCGAGGCGAACGTGATCGAGGCGGCGCACCGCAGCGACGTCGCCAAGCTGGTCTTCCTGGGCTCGTCGTGCATCTACCCCAAGCTGGCGCCGCAGCCGATCGTGGAGGATGCGCTGCTGACCGGACCGCTCGAGCCGACCAACGAATGGTATGCGATCGCCAAGATCGCTGGGATCAAGTTGTGCGAGGCCTATCGCAAGCAGCATGGCCGCGACTTCATCTCCGGCATGCCGACCAACCTTTACGGCCCCTTCGACAATTTCGATCTCAACTCCAGCCACGTCCTGCCCGCGCTGATGCGCAAGGCGCACGAGGCCAAGCTGGCGGGCGCGCAGAGCGTGACGATCTGGGGCACAGGCAGCCCGCGGCGCGAGTTCCTGCACGCCGACGATTGCGCGGATGCGGTGGTGTATCTCGCGCAGCATTATTCGGATGCGCAGCATGTCAACGTCGGCTCGGGCACCGACGTGACGATCCTGGAACTGGCCGAACTGATCTGCGAGGTGGTCGGCTTCACCGGCGAGATCGTGCGCGACACCAGCAAGCCCGACGGCACCCCGCGCAAGCTGATGAGCGGCGACAAATTGCGCGCGCTCGGCTGGACGCCGAAGATCGGCCTGCGCGAGGGCGTTGAATCCAGCTACCGCTGGTTCCTGGACAACGTCGCCACCCGGTAGGTGAGGGCGCCTGCTACCGGCTGGGCGGCAGCCAGCCCAGATCGAGGCCGGCGGTCCGGTCGACGTAATTCGCGGCGCGGCGCAGGGCGGCCTCGTTGGTGAGAGTCACCCGGCCGCCTTCGCGCCCGATCAGCCCTTCTTCCTCCAGCTGGCGCATCATCCGATTGACGTGCACCGCGGTCAGGCCGGTCGCGTCGCCGATCTCCTCCTGCGTCAGCCCCAGCACGAATGCCGCGTCGCCGCCGCGTGCGCTCAGGTGCTGAGTCCGGTCGCGCACCTCCAGCAGAATGGAGGCGACCCGTGCCTTGGCCGAGGTGCGGCCCAGCCCGGCAAGCCGATCGGTGAGCATCACACGCTCGATTTGGTCGAGCGCCAGCATCGCCGCGGCGAGGCGCGGGTGTTCGGTAGTCAACTGGGTCAGGAGGCTACGGTCGAAGGGCGAGACCACGCTCTCGCTCAGCGCGACCACCGTTTCCGGCGCATGGCGATAGGCGAGCGCTGCGGCGCCGATGATGTCACCCGGGAACAGAAACCGCAGGATCTGGCGGCTGCCATTGTCCAGGATAGCGCAGCTCATCATCATGCCGCTGCGCAATACGAACAGTTCGCCAAGCCTGTCGTTTTCGCGCAGCAAAGGCGCGTTGCGGCGCAGCGTGCGCTCGCGCTCCTCAAGCCGGGTGAGCGCCTCGATCTCCGTTGCGGTCAGCTCGATGATCCCGCCGAGCCGATCGGCGAAGCAACTTGGCACAGGTGTACAGCCCCTTCTTCCTCCTGCGGTAACCGTCCGCCGGATGGGTGCGCATTAAAGTCGATCAATCTTGTTTGGCCTGCGATCCCAAAGACGTGCGGGATGGCACCCATTCCCGGTCCGGCTTGATCCACGTCAGCGTGTTTCCGGCACCCCAGGGCCCGGAAAAGCGGAACAACGTCGGGGCTCGTCGCTTGGAAGGGGCAGCCCCGACTGAGGTGAATCCCATGATCGAACATTCGATGCGCGATGACGCGCCACCGGCGACGTCCAAGCAACGTGAAGATAAAGAGCGGGCCAGCACGGTCCTGGCGGAAAGCCGCGGCGATACACTGATCGGCCGCAGCGTCACCATCAACCGTCCGGCCGAAGAGGTCTACGCCTTCTTCCGGGACTTCTCGAACCTCCCCCGTTTCATGGAGAATGTGGAGCGGATCGACCTGCTGGACGAGCGCCGCTCGCACTGGGTGGTGAAGGCGCCCGCGCACGGCACCGTGGAGTGGGACGCGCTTGTCACCGAGGATCAGCCGGGTGCGCTGATCGCCTGGCAGTCCCAACCCGGTGCAGAGGTGCCCAATGGTGGGAGGATCGAGTTTCGCGACGCGGGGCAGCGCGGCACGGTTGTCACCGCGACGATCGTCTATGATCCGCCCGGCGGCGCCATCGGCAAGCTGATCGCCAAGATGTTCCAGCGCGAGCCCGGCATTCAGGCGCGGCGCGACCTGCGGCGCCTCAAACAGTATCTGGAGACCGGCGAGGTCGCGACCCCGGCGATGAATCCCAAGCAGTTCGAGGAGATGGGCCTGTGAGAGCGCTCGCCTGGCACGGCAAGCATGACGTCCGCATGGACACCGTCGACGATCCCGCCATCGTCAATCCGCGCGACTGCATCATCAAGGTGACCTCCACCGCGATCTGCGGCTCGGACCTTCACCTCTACGACGGCTATATCCCCACCATGCAGGCCGGCGACGTCCTGGGCCACGAGTTCATGGGCGAGGTGGTCGAGGTCGGGGCGAAGTCTACGCTCAAGAAAGGGCAGCGCGTGGTGGTGCCGTTCACCATCGCCTGCGGGTCCTGCTACCATTGCGGCAAGCATCAGTACTCGGCCTGTCCCAACGGGCTTCCGGCGGACAACCAGGACATCGCGCGCGAACTCTACGGCCATGAGATGAGCGGACTGTTCGGCTATTCGCACATGACCGGCGGCTATGCCGGCGGCCAGGCGGAATATGTCCGCGTGCCGTTCAGCGACGTCGGCCCGATCGTGATCCCCGATGGTGTCGAGGACGACAAGGTGCTCTTCCTGTCCGACATCCTGCCCACCGGCTGGCAGGCGGCGGAATATGCTGAGATCGAGCCCGGCGACACCGTGGCGGTGTGGGGCTGCGGCCCGGTCGGCCTGTTCGCGGTGCAGTCGGCGTTCCTGATGGGCGCGGAGCGGGTGATCGCGATCGACCATTTCCCGACCCGGCTGGCGCTCGCCAAGCGTTTCGGCGCGGAGACGATCAACTTCGAGGAAACCGCGACCTATGAGGCGCTGATGGAGATGACAGGCGGGATCGGCCCCGATGCGGTGATCGACGCAGTCGGCCTGGAGGCACATGGCCTGTTCGTCGACAATGTGATTGATCAGGTGAAGGCGACGTTGATGCTGGGCACCGATCGCCCGCACTCGATTCGCCAGGCGATCATCGCCTGCCGCAAGGGCGGGCGCGTGTCTATGCCGGCAGTCTATGGCGGGTTCGTCGACAAGTTCCCGCTCGGCGCGTTCATGGAAAAGGGGCTGACGCTCAAGACCGGCCAGACTCATGTTCAGCATTACATGCCCGCGCTGCTCAACGCGATCATGGAAGGCAAGATCGACACCACCTTCCTGATCTCGCACCGCATGGACCTGGAACAGGCGCCCGAGGGCTACAAGATGTTCCATGATCAGCAGAACGAAGTGACCAAGATTGTGCTCAAGCCCGGCATGGGCGCGGCGGCGATCTGAGGAGAGGAAGACCATGACCAAGTTCGCAATCATCACCGGCGCCTCCACCGGCATCGGTGCGGAACTGGCGAAGCTCGCCGCGCAGGACGGCTATGACCTGCTGCTCGCTGCCGATACGCCGTTCGCCGACGTGCCGGCGGGCGCGCAGACGCTGGAGGCGGACCTGTCCACCTTCGAGGGCGTCGACAGGCTCCTCGCCACCGCGGGCGGGCGCCAGGTCGACCTGCTTTGCGCCAACGCCGGCCATGGCCTCGGCCGCGCCTTCCTCGATCAGGATCCGAAAGCGTGGAAGCACGTGGTCGACACCAACGTGGTCGGCACGGTCTATCTGCTCCAGCAGGTGTTGAAGCCGATGGTCGCGCGCAACGCCGGCAAGGTGCTCGTCACCGGCTCGATCGCGGGCTACATGCCCGGCAGCTTCCAGGCGGTGTACAACGGCACCAAGGCCTTCGTGGACAGCTTCGTCGCCGCGATCCAGAACGAGATCAAGGACGCGGACGGCGTCACCCTCACCAACCTCATGCCCGGCCCGGTCGAGACCGAGTTCTTCGAGCGCGGCGACATGATGGACACCTCGGTGGGCACCGACCCGAACAAGAGCGACCCCGCCGATGTCGCCAAGGACGGTTGGGTCGCGCTGATGGCCGGCAAGGCCGCGATCGTCTCTGGCTGGAAGAACAAGATCGAGAGCGCGGTCGCCAACGTTACCCCCAATGCGGTGCTCGCCGAGCAGCACCGCAACATGGCCGAGCCCGGGACGGCGAAGGACTGATCCGGCCTGCCGCCCTCCGCCGGGTCAGCGCACCCGGCGGACGCGGATCGCGGGCATGTTGGCGACCTTCAGCTTGAACGTGCCGAGCGCGGCGCGCCGCACCAGCACCGTGTCGCCGGCGCGCGGTTCGCGCCCGAACGGATTGTCGTCCGTCTGCCGCCACACCGAGCCATCTTGAAGCGTCAGCGACCATGTGCCGTCGCGCATCTGTTGCGCGCTCCGCACGGTGCCGTCGATCTGGTCGATCTCGTCCCCCACCGTCCCGGCGGGTACGGGCAGGTCGAGCGACTTGCGTTCCCCGAACTGCTCGCGTCGCTGCTCCTGGACCTGCTCAGCGTCGACCACCACCACCGCCTTGCGGTCGATCGCCGCCGCGAACGCCCCCGCGGCGGCGTCGAAACAGCGTAGCCGCGCCGCATCATCGGCGATCGCGCGGCACTCGGCGAGCGCGGTTACGATCGCTGGCTGCGGCGCATCCCTGTCCCGCGCCGCCGCCGACCCGCCCCAGGCTGCCGTCAGCAACAGGCCGACCCCAACGTAGCTCTTCATCCGACGCTCCCCGGCCATGCTGTGTTGTTCATATAAGACACTAGGACAGCATGGGTGTCACTTCGTTGCAACATCGCCCCGAAATCCGCAACCGCCATGCGCGTGCCATTGCTCCGGACGGCGAAGTTTGGATAGCGTCGCACCATCGCCCATTCGCATGATGGGACGCGCCAGAGGCCAAAAGGCCATCAAGGGGGTTACATGAAGATTCGAAACATGCGTCGGCAGCTTCTCGGCAGCACGATCGTTGCCGGCGTCGCGATGCTCGCCGCGCCTGCCTTCGCGCAGGACCAGGACCCGACCACGGGTGCGATGCAGCCGCCGGCGGGCGCGATCGAGAGCCAGGCTCCGATCGCGAGTGCGGATGGCGACAATGAGCGTGCGCAGGAAACCGGCGACGTCATCGTCACGGGTTCGCGCATCCGCTCGCCGAACCTCGAATCGGCCAGCCCGGTCACCGTGGTCAACGCGCAGGACGTGAAGCTCACCGGCACCACCCGCACCGAGGATCTGCTGAACTCGCTGCCGCAGGTGTTCGCGGGCCAGGGCTCGGGCGTGTCGAACGGCTCCACCGGCACCGCCACCGTCAACCTCCGCGGCCTCGGTTCCGAGCGCAACCTCGTGCTGGTCAACGGCCGCCGCGTCGTTCCCGGCGATCCCTCGTCCTCGGCCGTCGACCTGAACTTCATCCCGGCCGCGGTGATCAAGCGTGTCGACCTGCTCTCGGGCGGCGCCTCCTCGGTGTATGGTGCCGACGCGGTGACCGGCGTCGTCAACTTCATCATGGATACGGATTTCGAAGGCTTCCGCATCGACGGCCAGTATTCGTTCTACAATCACAACAACAACAACAAGAGGATCCGCAGCGCGCTGACCGCGGGCAACGTCGATTTCCCGGACGGCACGGTCAATGACGGCGGCACTGTTGACGCGACCGCGGTGTTCGGCACCAGCTTCGATGACGGCCGCGGCCACATCACCGCCTACGCCGGCTATCGCCGCGTCCAGGCCGTAACCCAGGCCAACCGCGACTATTCCGCTTGCGCCACCCAGTCGCGTAGCCGTTCAGCGGTCGCTGCCAACGGTCAGCTGTACAACTGCTCGGGCTCGGCTACCTCGGCCAAGGGTTCGTTCCTGATCTATGACACCGAAGCCTATGGCGAGTTCACCTCAACGTTCTTCCAGCCCGGCGCAGACCGCACCTTGCAGTTGGGCTTCACCCCGTACAACTTCAACCCGACCAACTATTACCAGCGCCCGGACGAGCGCTACACGGCCGGCTTCTTCGCCAACTATGAGATTTCGGACCAGATCAAGCCCTATGCCGAATTCATGTTCATGGACGACCGCACGGTCGCGCAGATCGCGGCCTCGGGCAACTTCGGCAACACCAACTTCATCAACTGCGACAGCCCGCTTCTGTCGCCGCAACAGCGTGGCCTGATCTGCGACCGGGAGAACCTGCTCGTCGCCCCGAACCCGCTGACCGGCCAGAATGTGGTCGGCCAGTTCGATGGCGTGAACTACCTCGATGACACCCCGGCGACCTTCTATGATCCGCTCACCGGTGCCGCCTACCAGCGTGGCTTCGTGCAGGTCTATCGTCGCAACGTCGAGGGCGGTCCGCGCCAGGACGATCTGCAGCACACCAGCTTCCGCGGTGTGATCGGCTCGCGTGGCGATCTGGGCAAGGGCATCAACTATGACGCCTTCTACCAATATGGCCGCACGATCTTCGCCGAGACCTACCTCAACGACTTCTCGGTGACCCGCCTCGGTCGCGCGCTCGACGTCGTCACCGATCCCACCACCGGCGCGGCAGTCTGCCGTTCGGTGCTGACCGGTATCGACCCGAACTGCGTTCCCTACGACGTCTTCTCGGGCAATCCGGTGAGCCAGGCCTCCGTCAACTACCTGGCCACGCCGGGCTTCCAGCGCGGCATCGTTTCCGAGCAGGTCGCCTCGGCCTCGATCAGCGGTGCGCTGGGCGAATATGGCGTGCGCACCCCCTGGGCGGACGAGGGCGTCGGCATCGCGCTCGGTGTCGAGTATCGCAAGGAGCGGCTGGAGTTCAACTCGGACCTCGCCTTCCAGACCGGCGACCTGTCCGGCCAGGGCGCGCCGACGCTTCCGGTCAATGGTGCGTTCAGCGTCTATGAGGCCTTTGGTGAGCTTCGCGTGCCGATCGTGCACAACAGCTTCATCTACGATCTCTCGCTGACCGGCGGCTATCGTTATTCGAGCTACGAGACCTCGTCGAACAGCTCGTACAACACCGACACCTATAAGATTGAGGGCGAGTTCGCACCGATCCAGGATGTCCGGTTCCGCGGCGGCTACAACCGCGCCGTCCGCGCACCGACCATCCAGGATCTGTTCGCTCCCCAGCGCGTCGCGCTCGACGGCAGCACCGATCCGTGCGCCGGCTTCGAGATCACCGCGGCGAATCAGGGCTGTCTGCTGCAGGGCCTGCGTGTCGGTCAGAGCACCCCGCTCAACCCGGCGTCGCAGTACAACGGCCTGATCGGTGGCAACGCCAACCTGCGTCCGGAAGTCGCGGACACCTACACCGCGGGTGTGGTGATCCAGCCGCGTTTCCTGCCCCGCTTTGCGCTGACGGTCGATTACTTCAACATCAAGATTGACGGAGCGGTCACCACCATCGGCGCGGACACCATCCTCGCCGGCTGCGGTGACGACAACCCCAACGAGGCGCTGTGCAGTCTGATCAACCGTGACGGTTCGGGCTCGCTGTGGCTGTCGAACGCCGGCTACGTTACCAACCTGACGCAGAACATCGGTGGCCTCTCGACCAAGGGCATCGACGTCAATGCCAGCTTCAGCCAGCCGATCTCCAACCTCGGTACCGCGAGCCTGTCGTTCGTCGGCACCTGGCTGGACGAGATCGTGACCGACACGGGCGTCAGCGGCGACTTCGACTGCGCCGGCCTGTACGGCAACAACTGCGGCACGCCGAACCCCGAGTGGCGCCACACCGCCCGCCTGGGCTTCGTCACGCCGGGTGGCCTCGGTGCTTCGCTGCGCTGGCGCTACTTCACCAAGGTTCGGCTCGATGCGACGAGCAGCAACCCGAACCTGGAGAATCCGGCGGCGGTCCTGCCGGGCAACCAGCGCCTGCCGGCGATCAGCTACTTCGATCTGACGCTCACCGCCCGGATCGCGGACAACTACAACTTCCGGATCGGCGCGAACAACCTGTTCGACAAGGATCCGCCGATCACCGGTTCGCAGACCTGCCCGGCGGGCTTCTGCAACGGCAACACCTTCTCGCAGGTCTATGACGCGCTGGGTCGGTACATCTTCGCGGGTGTGACCCTGGACTTCTAAGTCCAAGGTTCATCGCAACCTGATCGGGGCGGGCTCGCAAGGGTCCGCCCTTTTCTTTTGTCCGCATCAGCTTAGACGAGCGGGATGAACGCCCCTCTCAGCGCGATCGACCCGCGCGACGCCGATGCCGTCGTCCGTGCCGCCGTCCAGGCCGGCGCGCTGTGGCAGGACGAGGCCGCGCTGAGCCTTATCGCGCGCAGCCAGGCGCTGAACCCGCGGGATGCGCGATTGTGGCAGATGGAGGGGCTGGCGCATCGCAGCCTCGACGACCTTGCCGCTGCGGTGCGCGCGCTGGAGCACGCCCGCCGCCTTGCGCCTGCCGATCCCCAGATCGCGCACGCGCTCGCCCGCGCCACGCTGGAAGCGGGCCTGCCCGCCGCCGCGCTGTTCGAGGAAGCGCATCGGCTCGCCCCGCTCCAGGCGCCCGTGCTGCTCGGCCTCGCCGCCGCACGTTTGGATGAAGGGCAGGGCGCCATGGCCATCGAGGGTCTGGCCGATCAGCTCCGCCAACATCCCGGCTGGGCGGAAGGCCATGCCGCGCTCGCCCGGCTGCGCTGGAGCCTGGGCGCGCGTGACACCTATGTCGCCTCCTTCACCGAGGCGCTGGCGGCCGATCCCCGCAATGGCGTGCTGTGGCGCGATCTGGCGATTACCCATCTGCGCGCGGAGGAGTTCGACGCTGTGGCGCGGGTCACCACGGCGGCGCGCCGAGCGCTGGGGGCCAGCCGCACGCTGGACCTGATCGATGCCGCCGCTTTGTCCGAGCGCGGCGAGCCGGCCGCCGCCGAGGCGCTTTATGCGGCGCTTCTCCCGATCACCGAGCCGGGCTGGATCGTCTTCCGCCTGCGCCACCTTCTGCGGCTCGGCCGCCCCGATCTCGCAGTGCGCGAGGGAGAGGCGGCGATGCGGGCGACGCCCTCCGAGGACTTCTGGCCGCTGCTGGCGCTGGCCTGGCGGCTCACCGGCAATCCGCGCCACGCCTGGCTTGAAGGCGATCCGCGCCTGGTATCCACCCACGACCTGCCGGTCGCGCTGGCGCCGCTCGCCGAGCGCCTGCGCACGCTGCACCGGATGAAGGCGCAGCCGCTCGACCAGTCGGTTCGCGGCGGCACCCAGACCGACGGTCCGCTGTTCGCCCGTATCGATCCCGAAATCCGCGCGTTGCGCGCCGCCGTCGTCGCCGCGGTGCGCGCGCACATCGATCAGCTGCCGCCGCCCGATCCCACCCACCCGACCTTGCGGCATCCGCGCGGGCCGGTGCGCTTCGCCGGCTCCTGGTCGGTGCGGCTCACCGGCGGGGGGCGGCACGTCAACCACGTCCATCCCGCCGGCTGGATCAGCTCGGCGCTCTACGTCGTCTTGCCGGGCGAGGACGGAAAGGGCGAACCGCGCGGCGGCTGGCTGACGCTGGGTGAAGCGGACGAGCTCGGCGTGTCCGTTCCCGCTCTACGCAACGTGGAACCGCGCCCGGGGAGGCTGGTCCTCTTTCCGTCCACCATGTGGCACGGCACCCGGCCGTTCGTGGAAGGCGAGCGGCTCACCGTTGCCTTCGACATCGCCCCCCCACCTTGCTAGGCGAGGCCATGGTGAACCAGCCCCCGGCCGAGCTCCAGCCGGCCCTTCGTCTCTTCCAGCACGGCAACATCGCAGGCGCCCGCGAGAACGTCGACGCCGCGCTTCGATCGGACCCCGCATCTCCGCCGCTGCTCGAGTTCGGCGCCTATCTGGCTGCGTGTGCGAACGACCACCATGGCGTGGTCGCGTACAATCGCAGGCTGCTGGCGGTGGACGCCGCGCATCCGGTCGCACGCGTCAATCTCGTCGCGGCATTGGTCAGCCTGGAGGAGTATGACGCGGCCGAGGCGCTGCTGGCGGGCGCGTCGGACCCGCGCATGCTGCGGCTGCGCGGCTTCGTTCACCAGCAGCGCGGACGGCTGGCCGAGGCGGCCGCCGACTATGCGGCGGTGGTCGCCGCGCAGCCGGAGGATTTCCAGATCTGGAACAATCTCGGCAACGTCCGTATGGCCGCCGGAGACCCGCAGGGTGCCGCCAGCGCCTTCGACCAGGCGTTGCTGCTGCGTGCCGACGTGATCCCGATCTATCTCAACCTCTCGGAAGCGCTGGCGAAGTCGCATCAATTCGCGGCGCGCCAGGCGGCGATGCGGGAGGCGGCGCGCCGCGCGTCCGAGGATCCGCAGGTGCAGACCGATCTCGGGCTCGCCGAGGCGGCGATGCGCGACCTCGACGCCGCCGAGGCGGCGTTCCGTGCGGCGATCCGCCTCGCGCCCCAGGCGCCCGCCGCCTATATCGAGCTCGGCCTCATGCTGGAGACCGCCAACCGGGTGGACGCGCTGGATGCGCTGCTTGCCGAGGCGGAGCGGAACCGCGTACCCGCGGGAGAGACCGAGTTCCTGCGCGCCTGGTCGCTACGCCGTCACGGCAATGTCGCGGCCGCGTTGCAATCGGCGGAGCGTATCCCCGAGACCATCCACGACATCCGTCGTGGCCAACTCCTCGGCGACCTCTACGATCGCGCCGGCCGCAGCGCCGAAGCCTTCGCTGCCTTCCAAGCGATGAACACCGCCGCCGCCGCCGTCGATCGCGTGCGGCCGGGGCCGTCCTATCGGGAAACCATCACGCGCAATGCCGCGCTGCTGACCGCCGACCGGGTCTTCGCCTGGCCGCGGGTCTCGCTGGCGTCGACACCACCGGCGCCGGTCTTCATCGTCGGCTTTCCCCGGTCGGGGACGACGCTGCTCGACACGATGCTGATGAACCTTCCGAACCTCCACGTCCTTGAGGAGCAGCCGGTCCTCACCCAGGCAACGGAAGAAATCGGCTACGATGAAGAGCGTCTGAGCTCCATCGCCACGGAGGAGGTCGAGGCGCTCCGAAGGCAATATTTCGAGCGTCTCGCCGCGATCGATCCTGCCCGACCCGATCAGCTGATCATCGACAAGCACCCGTTGCAGATGGCGCGAGCGGCGCTCATCCACCGGATCTTTCCAGACGCCCGGATCGTGCTGGTTGAACGACACCCCTGCGATGCGGTGCTCAGCTGTTTCATGGCGAACTTCAACCTGAACTTCGCAACACGAAGCTTCGGCGATCTCGAGGAGACCGCCCGGGTCTATGATGCCGTGTTCGACCTCTGGTCGCGCGCAACCGATTTGCTGCCGCTCAATGTGCTGTCGGTCCGGTACGAGCGCCTGATCGCGGATCCCGAAGCGGAGATGCGGCAGTTGCTGGAATTCCTGGGTCAGAAGTGGGATCCTGCGGTGCTGGACAACCGCGGCAGCGCCGCGCGGCGTCCGGAGATCCGGACCGCCAGCTACTCACAGGTGACCGAACCGATCTACAATCGCGCGATCGGCCGATGGACGCGCTACCGCGAACACCTCGCGCCCGTTTTGCCGATCTTGGCGCCTTGGGCGGAACGAATGGGCTATCCGCTGTGAGCTTACGGCAGGCAGATCACGCCTACCGATCCATTCAGTTGCTCTTCCAGCCGCCGCCCTGAACGCGCTCAACGGTGCGGCGCGAATCGAAGTAGATGTCCGCCCATTCCTGGGCGGTCATGCAGCGCTTCTGCCGACGCAGGCGGCTGCCGATCATTTCCTCCGAACGGCAGATCACGCGGTTCGGATCGCCGGTCATGACCTGGTCACCCTTCTTGGAAACGGCAGGCGTCGCCGTGGTCGCGGCCGTGACTGCCGCCAGCAATGTCATCGCAAACATGGTGTCCCCCCGGCTCCCAAACGCCATCCACCGATGGCAGCTGATCACTGACCCCCGTTTTTCCAGCCGCCGCCCTGAGCGCGTTCGACCACCTGCCGGTCGATCAGCTTCTGATCCGCCCATTGCTGTGCGGTAAGACAGCGCTTCTGGGTGGCAAGCCGGCTGCCGGTCGACTGTTCGGTCCGGCAAATCACGCGATTCGGATCGTTCGCCGCCTTCTTGGACTCGGCCTTTGTCTCTGCCATCGCCGGCAGTGCCGCGAACAGCGCAAAAAACAAGATAGTCTTCTTCATTCG
This sequence comes from Sphingomonas sp., assembly GCF_042096255.1. GTDB lineage: Bacteria > Pseudomonadota > Alphaproteobacteria > Sphingomonadales > Sphingomonadaceae > Sphingomonas. The sequence continues at coordinate 54,942 of NZ_JBELLZ010000008.1, forward strand.
AACGCTCCGCAACCCGCCGATCTTTACGGTTCCATATAGCGCGAATGTCGCATCACCGCCAGCGAGTCGACCGATACGCGACGAAGATGCAAACACTGGTTGGCGAGAAGGACGCCGCAACTGCAGGCGTCTCTCCAGAACCGATCATCCGGCCGTCAGCACCAGCTTGCCGTCGCCTTCATCGACCCGCACCGTCGTCCCGTCCTTCACCTCGCCGCGCAGGATCAGCTCGGCGAGAGGGTCCTGCAAGTAGCGCTGCACCGCGCGCTTGAGCGGTCGCGCGCCGTAGACCGGGTCGTAGCCGACCCGTCCCAGCCACGCGCGCGCGGCGTCCGAAAGGTCGAGCGAGACCTTGCGATCGGCGAGGAGCTTGCCGACACGGCCGACCTGGATGTCCACAATGGGCGCCATGTGCGCCTGGCCAAGCCGGTGGAAGAGGATCACCTCGTCCAAGCGGTTGAGGAACTCCGGCCGGAAGTGGGCGCGGACGATCTCCATCACCTGCGGTTCCACCGTCTCGACATCGGCGCCTTCGTCCAGGTTCGCCAGATATTGCGAACCGAGGTTCGAGGTGAGGATGATCAGCGTGTTGGTGAAGTCGACGGTCCGCCCCTGACCATCGGTGAGCCGGCCGTCGTCCAGCACCTGGAGCAGCACGTTGAACACGTCGCCATGCGCCTTCTCCACCTCGTCGAACAGCACCACCTGATAGGGCCGGCGCCGCACCGCCTCGGTCAGCACGCCGCCTTCCTCATAACCGACATAGCCGGGAGGGGCGCCGATCAGCCGGGCGACCGCATGCTTCTCCATGAACTCGCTCATGTCGATGCGCACCATCGCGCTCGCGTCGTCGAACAGGAATTCGGCGAGCGCCTTGGTCAGCTCGGTCTTGCCGACGCCGGTGGGCCCCAAGAACAGGAAGCTGCCGAGCGGCCGGTTCGGATCCTGAAGCCCCGCGCGGGCGCGGCGGACCGCGGTGGAGACCGCGCGCACCGCATCGGCCTGGCCGATCACGCGCTTGCCCAGCACCTCCTCCATGCGCAGCAACTTCTCACGCTCGCCTTCCAGCATCCGGTCGACAGGCACCCCGGTCCAGCGGCTGACCACCGCAGCGATATCGTCGGCGGTCACCTCCTCGCGCAGCATCGCGCCTTGGGTGGCGCCCTGCGCCTCGGCGAGCTGCTTTTCGAGCGCGGGGATGCGGCCGTAGGAAAGCTCGCCTGCCTTGGCGAGGTCGCCCTGGCGCTGCGCCTGCTCCAGCTCCAGCCGCGCGGCATCGAGCTGCTCCTTGAGCTTGGCCTCGCCGGCGATCTTCTCCTTCTCGGCCTGCCAGCGCTGGGTCAGCTCGGCGGACTGCTGCTCCAGATTGGCGAGCTCGCCTTCGATCGTGCCGAGCCGGTCGCGCGACGCTTCGTCGGTCTCGCGGCTGAGCCCCTCGCGCTCGATCTTGAGCCTGAGGATGCGGCGGTCGAGCGCCTCGATCTCCTCGGGCTTGCTCTCCACCTCCATGCGGATGCGCGATGCGGCCTCGTCCATCAGGTCGATGGCCTTGTCCGGCAGGAAGCGATCGGTGATGTAGCGGTTCGACAGCGTCGCGGCCGAGACCAGCGCGCCGTCGGTGATCCGCACGCCATGGTGCAGCTCATACTTCTCCTTGAGCCCGCGCAGGATCGAGATCGTGTCCTCGACCGTGGGCTCGCCGACGAACACCGGCTGGAAGCGTCGCTGGAGCGCCGGATCCTTTTCGACATGCTTGCGATATTCGTCGAGCGTGGTGGCGCCGACGCAATGGAGTTCGCCGCGGGCGAGGGCGGGTTTGAGCAGGTTGCCCGCATCCATCGCGCCTTCGCTTTTGCCTGCGCCGATCAGCGTGTGCATCTCGTCGATGAAGAGGATGATGTCGCCCTCGGCCTGCTTGACCTCGTCGATCACCCCCTTGAGCCGCTCCTCGAACTCGCCGCGATATTTCGCCCCCGCGATCAGCGCGCCCATGTCGAGCGCCATCAAGGTGCGGTCCTTGAGGCCGTCGGGCACGTCGCCATTGGCGATCCGCAGCGCCAGGCCCTCGACGATTGCGGTCTTGCCCACGCCGGGCTCGCCGATCAGCACGGGATTGTTCTTGGTGCGCCGCGCGAGCACCTGGATGGTGCGGCGGATCTCCTCGTCGCGGCCGATCACCGGATCGAGCTTGCCGTCCTTCGCCGCCTGGGTGAGATCGCGCGCGAATTTCTTGAGCGCGTCGTATCGGTCTTCGGCGCTAGCCGTGTCCGCAGTGCGGCCGCCGCGCAGGGCATTGATCGCGGTGTTCAGCGCCTCCGGCTTCGCGCCCGCGGCGGCGAGCGATTGTCCCGCCGGCGTGTTCGTCGCCAGCGCCAGGGCGAGCAGCAGCCGCTCGACCGTGACGAAGCTGTCGCCGGCCTTCTGCGCGATCTGCTCGGCCTGGTCGAGCACGCGCACGGCATCGTTGTTGAGGCCCGGCGCGGTCTGCGCGCCCGATCCGGTGACGGCCGGGAGCTTGGCGAGCTGTGCGTCGACATAGGTGTTGGCCCGCCGCGCATCGCCCCCCGCCGCGGCGATCAGCCCGGCGGCCATGCCCTGCTCGTCCTCCAGCAGCGCCTTGAGCAGATGCTCGGGCGTGATCTGCTGGTGATTCATGCGAATGGCGACGGTCTGCGCGGACTGGAGGAAGCCTTTCGCGCGATCGGTGAATTTCTCGATGTTCATGCGTGTGCCCCAATCTTCGCGATCCAGATGGTGTGGCTAATCTGCAACACAAGAGGGTCGGCCGATACAGGCCTCTACCATGGCCACATAGGAGGCGCCCACCGCCTCCGGCGTGAAGCGGGCGAGGTGGCCGGCGGTGGCCTGTGGGTCAGGGGCGGCAAGACGGCGCGACGCGATGTCCTCCATCGCCCGGGCAAAGCCGGCGACATCATCCGGGTCGATCAGCCGGCCGAGGCGGCCGTCGTCGACCCCTTCGGTGACGCCGACGCTGCGCGCCGCGGCGACCGGCAGGCGGGCGCTGACCGCCTCCAGCACTGCACGCGCGAGGCCTTCGCCACGGCTGGCGAAGACGAAGCCGCGCGCCGCCGCCAGCCACGGACCGATCGCCGGATGCCAGCCGGCGAGATCGACGCGATCGGCGACGCCGAGCGAGGCGGCGAGTGCGGCGAGCTCGTCGCGCTGCGGCCCTTCGCCCAGGATCACCAGCCGCATCTCGCGCGGCAGCTCCGCCGCGGCGAAGGCGCGGATCAGGGTGGCGAAACCCTTGATCGGCACCAGCCGGCCGATGCTGAGCAGGAACGGTGCAGCGGGAAGGACAGGCACCTGGCCAGTGCGGGGCTGCGCCGTCGCCGTGTCCGCAACGGTGCTGTAGGTCAGCCAACTCCGCGCTTCGGGCACGCCGAACAGTGCGCCGCATTCCGCCGCCAGATCGCGCGACACCGTCTGCACGAAGCGCGCGCGGCGGTACAGCCGGCGCTCCAGCCCGAAGCCGAACAGCCGGCGCACCCACCATTGGTCGCGCCGCCGCTTGCGCAGGGTGGAGCGGACGCTGACCACGAAGGGCGTGTCGTCCACCAACGCAGCGAGGCCGGAGAGCAGGTTCGCCGAATGGACGAAGGAGATCACCAGGTCCGGCCGGCGGCGGCGCAGGTAGCCGAGGTAGGCGGGCAGGGCGAGCAGCGGCGGCAATGTGCCGAGCGGCACCATGTGCGCCTGGGCGAAAGGGTGATCGAGCAGCACGCCGCTGCGCTGCGCCACCACCAGATCGACCGCATAGCCGGCGCGCTCCAGCGCTTCGCCGACGAACATCGCCGAACGCTCCGCACCGCCGCCGACAAGCGAAGGCAGGAACAGTGCAACGCGTTTCGCCATCCGGCGGCGATCTAGGCGGATCGCCGAAGCGTTGACAAGCCCGCGCCACGGGGCCAGCGCCGGTGGCCCCGTGACGCTTGAACAGCTCCGCACCCGCCTGGCGCCCTGGTCGCGCCCGCTCCAGATCCTCTGGCTGGTACTGGTGTGCGGCTTCGTCGGCTGGAAATTGTACCAGATCGGCTGGCGCGAGGTGCTGCGCGACCTCCCGGCCACGCCTTGGTTCTACATCCTCTACCTCGCCGGCTTCATGGTCCTGCCCCTGTCGGAGCAGCGCATCTTCCGGCTGATCTGGGACCGGCCGATCGCGCTGGTGGCGCTGCTGCGCAAGCGCGCGCTGAACAACAGCGTGCTGGGCTATTCGGGCGATGTCTATTTCTACCTCTGGGCGCGCACGCGGCTGAAGCTGCCCGACCGGCAGCTCGTCTCGGGGATCAAGGATTCCTCCGTGCTGTCGGGGATCGCGGGGACGATGGCGACCCTGTCGCTGGTCGCCGCCTTCGCCGCCTCGGGCCGGGCGGGCGTGTTCGGCACGGTGATGCACGGGTATGAGCGGGCGCTGCTTGGCTTCGGCATCGTCGCCGCGCTGGCGATCCCGCTGGCCTGGCGATTCCGCCGGGTGATCCTGGGCGTTTCCGGCGGGCGCGCGAGCGCGGTGTTCGGCATCCATGCGGGGCGCGTGCTGCTGGTGATGCTGCTTCAGGCGCTGCAATGGTCGGTGGCGCTGCCCGAGGCGCCGCTGACCACCTGGCTGCTGTTCCTGACCCTCCAGGCGCTGATCGGCCAACTGCCGCTGCTGCCCAACCGCGAATTGCTGTTCCTGGCGGTGAGCCTGGAGGTCTCACGCGAGGCGGGGGTCGCCGCCACCGCGCTGTCGGCGCTGATGGTGGCGAGCGCGCTTCTGAAGCAGGTGAGCAACCTCGCCACGCTGGCGCTGACCAGCGCGATGCGGGCGGGCACGGCACCTGATCCGAAACGGACCGATGTGGCGGAGCTGGAGGATAATCCGCTGGCGAGCGTCGATCCGACGCCTTAGCGCCGTGTCCGGGGAAGAGCTTTCCTTGGGGGAATACATGGCGGTTTTCAGGGGCGGCAAGGGCCGCGACGATAGTTTCACGGGTACGGGCAAGCCGGACCGGTTCGTGTTCGATCCGGCGGATCTTAACGGGCGGGACGTGGTGATTGGCGGCGCGGGGCTCGACACGCTCGTCTTCACGGCACCGGGGAAGGTCTTGGCCGCGGCACTTACCGGTGTGAGCGGAATCGAGCGGATCGAACTCGCGGATAGCGGCGCATCCATCGTCTTGACTCAGCAAATCGCGCAGACCGGCACGGATGGACGGCTCACGGTGGTGGGTGGTTCCGGCAAAGACATTATCGATGCGAGCGCACTCTTCGAGCAGGACGCGCCGGATGGTGAGGAGGCGAGCGCGCCGGTTACCCTGCTCGGCGGGGCTGGCGACGATACGCTGAAGGGCGGTGCAGACGGTCGGCTCGTGTTCGACGGCGGCGAAGGACGCGACACGATCAACGGTGTGGTCGGCACGGTTGTGTACGACGGCGACGATGTTCGGCAGGTGCTGAGCGAGGGCGGAACGCTGCGGGTGACCGGCGCGGCGACGATCGATCTGACCCGAACGAGGGACCAGAGCCTTGGCGACCGCGCGATCGTCATGGGTTTCCAGACTGTTGATGCATCGAGCGCGAAGCAGACGGTGGTGGTTACCGCTGGTGCTTTCCAGGCGGTCACGGGCGGCAAAGGTGCGGACCGGATCACTGGCGCCACCGTGATCACCGGTGGAAAGGGGGCGGACGAGCTGATCGGCTCTGAAACCGATTCGACGCTGTTCATCCTCAACACGGGCGATTTCTTACGTGGCGAGTCCATCATGGGGCGGAGCGGCTCCGACACGCTGCTGATCCATGGTTCCGCCGATCTTACGCGAGGGTCGGTCAAGGACATCCAGAGCCTTAATCTCGCTCCGAGCGCCGCTGGTGCCGACGCGGTCGCGACCATGACCCCGGCCCAGGTAGCCGACTTCACTTATCTCAGGGGCACCGGTGAGGTGGTGGTCAATCTCGGCCGTGCGAATAAGCTCGACCTCGCCAACCTTCACGACCTGAGCGGCGGTGCCGTTGTCGTCACGGTCAACGGATCAGCGAAGAACGACACGATCAATGGCATCGAGCAAACCTTCGGCCTGCCCACCGCTGGCCTCGCGCTGCGCATCCTGGGCGGCGATGGCGACGATCTGATCAAGGCGCTGCCCAGTGCCCGGCTGCTGGACGGTGGCGAGGGGATCGACACGCTGAATATGTTGAGCAATCGCGCGATGTCGATCGATCTGGGCCAAACCCGCAACCAGGGCGTGTCCGGAACTGGCGCGCTGAGGGGTTTCGAGAATGTCGACCTCGCCAATGGAGGTGGTGCGGCAGCGGTGACCGTTCACGGATCGGCTGGCGCCAACGCCATCACCGGCTCCTTCGGCCGCTCCGACCTCTTCGGCGAGGGCGGCAACGACATCCTTCGCGGCGGGAACTACTTCGGCGCCATTGCCTTTCTGGATGGCGGAAACGGTGACGACGTCCTGATCGGATCGGGCGAGAACAGTCGGAGCATCATGACGGGGGGCAAAAGCGCGGATACCTTCCGCTGGTCCTTCCGTGACACCTGGACATCCCCGGCGCAGTCCGATCTGGTGACCGACTTCAAGCCGGGTCAGGACAATCTGGAGTTTGCCCGCTCCAACTTCGGTTTCACCGGTGACGCCTTCGACAAGCGCGTGGTTGCGGGGGGCACGAAGGTGGATCTTACCGGCGCGGACCTGGTGATCTACACCGGGGGCACGCTGGACAGTCGACAAGATGTTGCGGACTTCATCGCCGATGCGAAGAACGGCGGACATCCTGGTTTCATTGCGGGCAGCGACAGTGCCGGGCGCGCGGTGCTCTATCACACGCTGGCCAACGCGTTCGGCGACGTTGAGCGCATCGTGACGATCGCGGTCTTCGACGACCTGAAGCCCAACCAGCTCACCCTCTCCGACTTCGCCTTCATCTGACCGTCACATTGGGCTAGGCATCTGGAACGGCGCGGGGTTCTCCCGTGCCGTTCTCCCGAAGGTGCCTACCCACCCATGATCCGCTACGCCGCCGCGCTGCTCGCCGCCTCCGCGCTCGTTTCGCCTGCGCTCGCCCAGACCCAGAAGCCTGCGCCGGTGGCGGAGCTGGTGCGGCCGATCGATATCCCGTTCGAGACGTTCACGCTGGCGAACGGCCTGCGCGTCGTGGTGCACACCGATCGCAAGGCACCCGTGGTTGCGGTCAGCATGTGGTACGATGTCGGATCGCGCGACGAGCCACAGGGCAAGACCGGGTTCGCGCACCTGTTCGAGCATCTGATGTTTAACGGCAGCGAGAATGCGCCGGGCGACTTCTTCGAGCCGCTGAAGCAGGTGGGCGCCACCGACAGCAACGGCACCACCTATTTCGATCGCACCAATTACTATGAGACGGTGCCCACCACCGCGCTCGACCGGGCGCTGTTCCTGGAAAGCGACCGGATGGGGCATCTGACCGGCGCGATCACCCAGGCCGTGCTCGACGAGCAGCGCGGCGTCGTCCAGAACGAGAAGCGGCAGGGCGACAACCAGCCCTATGGCCTGATCTACTACAAGCTGCTGGAAGGGCTGTTCCCGAACGGCCATCCCTATGGCCACAGCCCGATCGGATCGATGGCGGACCTAGACAAGGCCAGCCTGGCCGATGTGAAGGACTGGTTCCGCCAGCATTACGGGCCCAACAATGCGGTGCTGGTGCTGGCCGGCGATATCGATGCCGCCACCGCCAAGCCGCTGGTGGAGAAGTATTTCGGCGCGATCCCCAAGGGGCCGGACATCACGCCGCCGCCCGCGCCGGTGCCGACGCTGCCCGCGCCCGTCCACGAGATGATGAAGGACCGCGTCGCCGCGACCATGGTGCTGCGATCGTGGGCGGTGCCGGGGATCGTGGCCAAGGACACCGCGGCGCTGGATGTGGCGGCGTCGGTGCTGGGCGGACTCGCCAGCTCGCGGCTCGACAATGCGCTGGTGCGCCGGGACAAGGTGGCGGTGCAGGTTTCGGCGGACAACATGTCGTTCCTGTCGGCGGGCGCGTTCACCGTGCAGATGATCGTCAAGCCGGGCACGGACGTGGCGGAGGCGACGCGCAAGCTGGACGCGCTGATCGCCGACTTCGTCGCCAAGGGTCCGAGCGCGGACGAGGTGAGCCGCGCGGTGACCACCTTCGTGTCGCGCCAACTGCTGGGGCTGGAATCGGTCGGCGGTGGCGGCGGCAAGGCGGTCGCGCTGGCGCAGGGCGAACTCTATGCGGGCGATCCCGCCCTCTACAAGAAGCAGCTCGCCGAGTTTGCCGCGCAGACGCCGGAGAGCGTGCGCGCCGCGCTCCAGAAATGGCTGACTCGCCCGGTCTATGGCCTCACCGTGGTGCCCGGCGCGCGCGATGCCTATGCCGAGGCGGTGGTGCCACCGCCCGCCGAGGTGCCGCCCGCGCCCGAGATGCCGGTGAAGGGGACGCGCGGCCCGCTGCCGGGGGTGGGCGTGCCCTCCGCGCTCGCTTTCCCCAAGGTGGAGCGCGCGCGGCTCTCCAACGGGATCGAGCTGGTCTATGCGCAGCGCACCACCGTGCCGCAGACGCAGGTGGTGCTGAGCTTCGACGCGGGCGCCGCCGCCGACGTTCCGGCCAAGCTGGGCACCCAGCGGCTGATGCTGAGCCTGCTCGACGAAGGCACCGGCACGCTCGATTCAACCGGGGTGGCCGAGGCCAAGGAGCGGCTGGGCACCGACATCGGTACCGGCTCGACCGCGGACCGCACCACCGTGTCGCTGCGCACACCGAGCGCCAACCTGGGGCCGGCGCTGGGGCTGTTCGCCGATATCGTCCGCAAGCCCGCCTTTGCCGAAGGCGAGGTGGCGCGGGTGCGCGACCAGCAGCTCGCCGGCATCGCGCAGGAGCTGACCAGCCCCGATGCGATCGCCGAGCGGGTGCTGCCGCCGTTGCTCTACGGCGCGGCGCATCCCTATGCGAAGGACCAAGGCGGCGGCGATCCCAAGGCGGTGGCGACGCTGACCCGCGCGGACCTGACCGCCTATCACCAGGCGTGGATCCGGCCGGACAAGGCCAAGGTGTTCGCGGTCAGCGACCGGCCGCTCGCCGAAGTGCGCGCATTGCTCGACCGCAGCTTCGGCGACTGGCGCGCGAGCGGCGCAGCGGGCGCCAAGGCGTTCACCGCGCCCGCACCGGCACAGGCGAAGATCGTGCTGGTCGACCGCGCCGATTCGCCGCAGTCGATGATCCTCGCCGGCGCGCCGACCGGCCTTGCCGGCACCGCGGACCTCCTGCCGCTACTCACCGCCAATGACGCGCTGGGCGGGGACTTCACCGCGCGGATCAACATGAACCTGCGCGAGGCCAAGCACTGGTCCTATGGCGCCTATGGCTATTTCAAGCGCAACGAACAGGCCGCGCCCTATCTGGTCCAGGCGCCGGTGCAGGCGGACAAGACCGGCGCGTCGATCACCGCGATCCGCGACGATATCGGCGGCTTCGTCGGCGCCAAGCCGCTGACGGGCGCCGAGTTCACGCTGACGGTGGAGAGCGCGATCCGCTCGCTGAGCGGCGATTTCGAGACCTCCGGCGCGGTGCTGCAGGCGATGCAGAACAACGACCTGTTCCGCCGGCCCGACGATTATTACGCCACCTTGCCCGCAAAATATCGCGCACTGACCCGCGAGGGCGTGGATGGAGCAATCCGTAGCGTCCTCGACCCGAAGCGGATGATCTGGGTGGTGGTGGGCGACGCCAAGGTGGTGCGGCCCCAGCTTGACAGCCTGGGCCTGCCGGTGGACGTCATTCCCGCCGCGTCCATTGCGGGCGCCAACGAGGAGGGAAAGTGATGTCCGGAGTGGATGGCACCTACGACGTGACCGTGAAGTCGCCGATGGGCGACCAGAAGTCGACCCTGACGGTGAAGAGCGACGGCAGCAGCTTCACCGGCACCAATGCGGGCGCGATGGGATCGAACGACATCTCGGGCCAGGTCGACGGCAACACGCTGACCTGGAAGCAGGAGATGACCGTGCCGATGCCGATGACGCTGGACATGAAGGTGACGATCGACGGCGATACCGTGAATGGCACGGTGGGCGCGGGCGCGTTCGGCAGCTTCCCGCTGACGGGATCGCGCACGGCTTAGTTTCGAACGATCACAAGACCGTTCGTGCTGAGCCCTTCGGCTGGCTGGCAAGCCAGCCGAAGGGCAGGCTTCGGCGCTCTGCGCCGAAGTCGAAGCACCTGGGGAAGCGCTGCGCTTGCCCTTCGACTTCGCTCAGGGCGAACGGAGGTTAGGCTGAGCGGTTTGGTTGAAAGCGGGTCACTCCGCCGCGATCTGCTCCGGCGGCCGCCCACCCGCCGCCTCGGCAACCGCGCGCTCCAGCGCGACGAGGGTGAAAGGCTTGCGCAGCACGGAGCGCCCGCCGAGGTCCGGCCCGGCGGCGGCGTCGCCTGCGAAGCCGGTGACGAACAGCACCGGCAACGCGGCATGTTCGGGCGCCAGCGCGGCGATCATCTCCGGCCCGGTGCGGCCCGGCATCAGCACGTCGGAGATGATGAGGTCCACCGCGGCGCCTGCGAGCATTGCGGGGGCGGCGAGCGGGTCGGCGCAGGGCAGGGGAATGTGGCCCAGTTCCTCGAGTGCGCCGACGGTGGCGCGCAGCACGCGCGGGTCGTCCTCCACCACCAGGATGCGTAGCGATCCCGAGGCCGAGGCGAGAAACTGGGGTTCGATCGCGGGACTCGCCGTGGCGGCGGGCTGGCAGCGGGGCAGCAGCAGGGTGACGCGGGTGCCTGAGCCCGGGACGGAAGCGATCTCGACATCGCCGCCCGCCTGGCGCGCGAAGGCGAAGATCTGGCTGAGGCCGAGGCCGGTGCCCTTGCCGACCGGCTTGGTGGTGAAGAACGGCTCGAACGCGCGCTCCACCACCTCGGGGCTCATCCCACAGCCGGTATCGGCGACGGCGAGGCGGAGATAGTCGCCCGGCGCGCAGGCACCGCGCGACGCTGTAAGCGTGGCGATGCCGAGCGCAATCGCCAGCGTTCCACGCCCCTCCATCGCGTCGCGCGCGTTGACC
>NZ_JBELLZ010000009.1:0-64248 GCF_042096255.1 Sphingomonas sp.
CGGGACCGTCGACGAGCATCCCAACTGGCGCCGCCGCATGCCCGCATCCACCGAGGCGTTGCTCGCCGACCCCATCATCGGCCGCCGTACCGCGATGCTGACCGAGAAGAGACCCGGATGATCCCGCGCGCGACCTATCGCTTCCAGTTCCACGCCGGCTTCACCTTCGCCGATGCCGAGGCTTTGGTGCCCTATCTCGACCGGCTCGGCATCAGCCACGTCTATGCCTCGCCGATCACAATGGCGGTGCCCGGCTCCACCCACGGCTATGATGTCACCGATCCCACCCGCATCAACCCGGAGATGGGCGGCGAGCCCGCCTTCCGCAGCCTCGTCGCCGCGCTCAAGGCGCGCGGCATGGGCGTGGTGATCGATATCGTGCCCAACCACATGGGCGTCGCCGGCGGCGCCGACACGTGGTGGAACGACGTGCTCGCGCGCGGGCAGGCCAGCGAACATGCCCGCGTCTTCGACATCGACTGGTCGCGCCCGATCCTCCTTCCCGTGCTCGGCACCCCGCTCGGCGAGGCGCTGGCGGCAGGCGCGATCACCGTCGAGGACGGGTGGCTGGTCGCCTATGGCGAGCACCGCTTCCCGTTGCGCGAGGGCACCGCCGGCCTGCCGATGCCGGAGCTGCTCGACCGCCAGCACTACCGGCTCGCCTGGTGGCGCACCGCCAATGATAGGCTCAACTGGCGTCGCTTCTTTGCGATCAACGAACTGGCCGGCGTTCGTGCCGAGGACCCGGAAGTATTCGAGCGCACCCATGCGCTCTACTTCCGCCTCTACGAGGAGGGCCTGATCCATGGCGTCCGCGTCGACCATGTCGATGGCCTCACCGATCCCGCCGGCTATTGCCGCTCGCTGCGCGACCGGCTCGGCCCCGAGGCGTGGATCGTGGTGGAGAAGATCCTCGGCCCCGGCGAGCCGCTCCCGCGCGTCTGGGGGATCGACGGCACCAGCGGCTATGACTTCATGGAGGAGGTCACCGCCCTCCTCCACGATCCCGCCGGGGCTGAGCCGCTCGGCGATCTCTGGGCGGAGGTCAGCGGCCGTCCGGCCGATCTCGCACCGGAGGAGTTGCTCGCGCGCCAGCAACTGCTCGCCTGGCAGTTCACCGGCCAGCTCGAAGGCTGCGTCCATGCCTTTGCAGCAATCGCGCCCGAGGGCGTAACCGCTGCGATGCTGCGCCGTGCGGTCGAGCGGCTGCTGTGGGTCTTTCCCGTCTATCGCACCTACGGCCCCAACGCGCCCGCCAGCGACGCGGCGATCCGGGAAGAAGTCCGCCGTCGCGTCGCGCCGCACGTCCCGCCGGGCGAATGGCCGGTGATCGACTTCATTCTCTCCCGCCTGGCCGGGGAGGGCAACGCCACCGAGGCGGTGCGCCGCTTCCAGCAACTCTCTGCGCCCATTGCCGCCAAGGCGCTGGAGGATACCGCCTTCTACCGCTACGGCCGGCTGCTCTCGCGCAACGACGTCGGCTTCGATGCGGCACGGATGAGCCTGCCGGTCGCCGATTTCCACGCCCGTATGGAGGTGCGTGCCGAACACTGGCCGCACGCGATGCTCACCACCGCCACGCACGATCACAAGCGCGGCGAGGACACACGCGTCCGGCTGGCGGTGCTCAGCGCTATTCCCAATCGCTGGCGCGAAGAAGTCTCACGCTGGGAGGGGATCGCCGATCCGCTCTCCGAGGGAGTAGATCGCGGCGACCGCTACATGCTGTTCCAGTCGCTGCTCGGTGCCTGGCCGGGGAGGTCGGATGAAGACTTCGCCAACCGCATAGCCGCCTGGCAGACCAAGGCGCTTCGCGAGGCCAAGCTCCGCTCCTCCTGGGAAGCGCCCGACGAGGCCTATGAGGCGCGCTGCAACACCCTCGCGCGCGCGCTCATCGCGCATTCGCCGTTCGTCGCAACGGTCGGCGCGTTTCTCGTGGAGATTGCCCCCGCCGCCGAGCGCAACAGCCTTATCACCACTGCCTTGCGCTGCACCGCGCCAGGGGTGCCAGACCTGTACCAGGGCACCGAGTTCGCCGACCTTAGCCTCGTTGATCCCGATAATCGGACAGCGGTCGACTATGCCGCGCGCGTCGCCGCGCTCGACTCCCCACCGCCCAAGCTGCGCCTGATCGCCGACCTGCTCGCGCTGCGTCGCGCGCATGCGGCCCTGTTCGCCCAGGGCACGTACGCACCGGGTAACGCTGGCGACACGATCCTCGCCTTCGAGCGGCGGCACGGACACCATATCTTCCGCCTCGCCGTGCTGCTCCGCGGCGACCCGACGGGCGCGATCGCCTATCCTTCCGGGCTGGTCCTTGAAGCGGCGGATGTGTTCGCCAATGGACCGATCTGGTTCGAAGTTGCGGAGTTGGCCGCCGGGGCAGCTGATTGGGTACAATAGTCAGCGGATCCCGCGTGCTCACCGGGTAAGTGGCAATGACATGCAAACAATATTGCATGCATATTGACAGCGTGAGCCATGTCTTGCACGGGAATCCCACAACAGGGAGGATCAGTTGAGCGACACCGGCGATCTGCTCACGTCCATGACGGATCGCCTGCTGGCGAACGCGCTTGACGATGCAACGCTCCGGGGAGCCGCTGAGGGGATCTGGCCGCAGCGAGCCTGGGACGCGCTGGTTGAGCAGGGATTGCCCGTCGCGCTGGTGCAGGGCGAGGCGGGTTTCGGACTGACGCCGATGGAGGGGCTGGACCTGATCCGCCTGCTCGGGCGCCGCGCCGTACCGCTGCCGCTGGCCGAGACGATGATCGCAAACGCAGTCCTCGCGGACGCCGGCCTGCCGCCGGCGGAGGGCGTGGTCGCACTCGTCGCCGACGATCCGGGCGTGACGCTGGTCGAGCGCGATGGCGACTGGCACGCGACCGGGGTGGCCGAGCGGGTCGCCTGGGGACGGCATGCGACGACGCTGCTGATCGGCAAGGGCGACCGGGTCGGGGTGATGTCGGCCGGCTTCCGCACGATTGCCGAAGGCTGCAACCTCGCGAGCATGCCGCGCGACAAGATGGCGCTCGATGGTTTGGTGACGGTCGGCCGATCGGCGGGCTCGTCGCTGCTCGAAAGCGCTGCGCTTGCACGCGCGCTCGCCATGGCCGGCGCCTTGGAAATGCTGGTCGGGATGACGGTGGCCTATGTGACGGAGCGTCACCAGTTCGGGAAACCCTTGTCGGCGAACCAGGCGGTACAGCATTCCCTGGCGCGACTGGCCGGAGAGGCGGCCGCCGCGTCCGCCGCCGCGGATCTCGCCGCCCAAGCCTATGCCTCGGCAAGCGAGCACCTTGCCGTTGCGGTGGCCGCGGCGCGCAGCCGGATCGGGGAAGCGGTCGGCACCGCAACCGGCATCGCCCACCAGCTGCACGGCGCGATCGGGTTCACGCAGGAGCATCGGCTGCACCGCTTCACCACCGCTTTGTGGAGCTGGCGCGACGAGTTCGGCTCCGCCGCCTGGTGGACCCGCCGGCTCGGTGCTGCCGCGCTCACCCGCCCCGCGACGGCCTATTGGCCGCTCATAACATCGGTCTGATCGCGCATGCTCCAGTTCCCCTCACCCGTCCGCCACGACGCTGCCGAAGCATTGCGCAGCGAGGTGCGCACGTTCCTCGAATCGTCGATCGTTGATCGTACTCCGCTCCAGCGCGCGGAAAGCTGGAACGGCTTCGACCGGGCGTTCAGCCGGGCGCTCGGCGCGCGCGGCTGGCTGGGGATGACCTGGCCGAAGCGCTACGGCGGCCATGAGCGATCGAGCTTCGAGCGATACGTCGTGGTGGAGGAGACGCTCGCCGCCGGCGCGCCCGTCTCGGCACATTGGATCGCGGACCGGCAGAGCGGTCCGACGCTGCTCAAATTCGGCACCGAGGCACAGAAAGACGCCATTCTGCCGCGCATCGCTGCCGGTGAGTGCGTCTTCTGCATCGGCATGAGCGAGCCTGATTCGGGCTCCGACCTTGCCGCGGTGCGAACCCGCGCCGAGAAGGTGGAGGGCGGATGGCGGGTCACCGGCACCAAGCTGTGGACCACCAACGCGCACGAGGCGGATTACATGATCCTCTTCTGCCGGACCTCGGGCTCTCCCGCGGACCGGCACAAGGGCACCAGTCAGCTGCTGATCGACATGAGGGCGACAGAGGGGATGACCGTCCGACCGATCCTCGATCTGGCCGGCCAGCATCATTTCAACGAGGTGCATTTCGACGCCGCCTTTGTGCCGGAGACCGCGCTGATCGGCGAGGAAGGCGCGGGCTGGGGCCAGGTGATGAGCGAGCTCGCGTTCGAGCGCAGCGGGCCCGAGCGCTTCCTGTCGTCCATCCAGCTGCTGCTGGAGCTGATCCGCGCGCTGGAAGGCAGCGACAGCGATCTGGCGCAGCTGACGATCGGCCGCCTCACCGCGCACCTCCTCACGCTACGCCAGCTGTCGCGCGGCGTCGCGACTCTGCTGGAGGCGCATGAGGACGCCTCAATTCAGGCGGCGGTGGTCAAGGACCTGGGCGCCACCTTCGAGCAGGACCTGCCGGAGATCGCCCGCACGCTCGTCGATGCCGAGCCCGACCGCCAGTCCACCCGCGACCTGCTCGCGGTGCTCGCCTATACGATGATGAGCGCGCCGTCCTTCTCGCTGCGCGGCGGCACGCGCGAGATCCTGCGCGGCATCATTGCGCGGGGACTGGGCGTCCGCTGACGCTCCGTCCCAGCCAGCGGTCCAGGATCTCGGCGGTATCCTGCCCCACCTCGCGCGGCGCCGGCCGGCGAATGCTGCCCGGCGTCGCCGAGAGTTTGGGAAACGTGCCCTGCATCGGCGTCGGGCCGAGCACCGGATCGTCGACGGTGACGATCGCCTGACGCGCGTTGAAGTGCGGATCGGCCAGCATGTCCTCGGCATCGTACATCCGCCCCGCCGGCACCGCATACTCGATCATCAGCGCCTCGACCTCGGCGACCGAGTGGCGCGCGGTCCAGTCCTCCACGATCGAGTCGAGTTCGTCCTGGTTCTCGCCGCGCGCGAGGTGGGTGGCGTAGCGCGGATCCTGCGCCATCTCGGGCCGCCCCATCGCTTGGCACAGCCGCGCGAAGACGCTGTCCTGGTTCGCGCCGATCAGGAACTCCCCGTCGTGACAGCGGTAGACGTTCGACGGAGCGATGGCGGGGAGTTTGGAGCCGGTACGGTCGCGCTTGTGCCCAGCGATCGCCCACTCGGGGATCAATCCCTCCATCACCTGCAGCACGCTTTCGTAGAGGGCGGCATCGACGACCTGACCCTCGCCTGTCCGGGCGCGGTGGTGCAGCGCGGCGACCGCGCCCAGGCAGCCGTAGGTGGCCGCCAGCGTATCGCCGATCGAGACGCCCATGCGCGCGGGAACACGATCCGGGAAGCCGACGATCTTGCGCCATCCGCCCATCGCCTCGGCGATCCCGCCGAAACCCGCACGGGTGGCATAGGGACCGGTCTGCCCGTATCCCGATACGCGGACGATGATCAGCCGGGGATTGATCGCGTGGAGATCGGCCGGCGCGAGATTCCAGCGCTCCAGCGTGCCGGGTCGGAAGTTCTCGACCAGGATGTCGGCCTGCGCGATCAGGTCGCGCGCCAGCCCCTGGCCTTCCGCCGAGCGCAAGTCTGCCGCCACCGAATATTTGTTGCGCGCGATCACGCGCCACCAAGTCGGCGTGTTGCCCTGCCCCCAGTTGCGCATCGGGTCGCCGCTGCCCGGTTGCTCGAGCTTCACCACCTCCGCGCCAAGATCGCCGAGCAGCTGCCCGCAGAACGGTCCCGCAATCAGCTGCCCCAGCTCGACCACGCGGATGCCCGCCAGCGGGCCCCCGGCAGCCGCATTCTCCGTTTGCGCCTCAGCTGGCATGGATCGCCTTGGTCATCATATGTGCCTCCACCCCTTCCGGGCCGTCTTCGGACCCGAAGCCGCTCTCCTTGACCCCGCCGAACGGCGCGTCGGTCCAAGAGGTGCGGACATTGTTGATCACGATCATGCCGGCCTCGATCGCGTCGCCCAGCAGCGCCTGGCGGCGCCCGTTCTGCGTGAAGCAATAGGCTGCGAGCCCGTAGGGGAGCCGGTTCGCCTCCGCGATCGCCTCCTCCTCGGTCGAGAATCGGCTGAGCAGCGCCAGCGGGCCGAACGGCTCCTCGTTCATCGCCCGCGCGTCATGCGAGACATCGCCCAGCACGGTGGGTTCGAAGAAGAAGCCGTCGCCGCCCAGCCGCCTGCCGCCGGCGAGCAGCCGGGCGCCGATGCTGCGCGCATCCTCCACCATCGCCTCGATCGCACCGGGCCGGCGGGGATTGGCGGTTGGCCCCATGCCGGTCGCCGCATCGCGCCCGTCGCCGACCCTGATCCGTGCGGTGCGCTCGGCGAAGCCGGCGGCGAAACGATCGTAGATGCCTTCCTGGACGTGGAAGCGCGTCGGCGAGACGCAGACCTGGCCGGCGTTGCGGAACTTGTGCGCCACCAATGTGTCGAGCGTCGCTTCAAGATCGCAATCGTCGAACACGAGCACTGGCGAATGGCCGCCGAGTTCCATGGTCATCCGCATCACGGTGTCAGCGGCGAGGCGCATCAGCTGCTTGCCCACCGGCACCGACCCGGTGAAGCTGAGCTTGCGGGTCACCGGCGAGGCGAGCAGCGTGCGCGATACCGTGTCGGGCACGCCGAACACCAGTTGCGCGACATCGCCGGGCAGCCCCGCATCCTGGAAGCAACGCATCACCGCGATCGCACTGGCCGGCGTCTCCTCGCTCGGCTTCAGGATCACCGAACAGCCGGCGGCGAGCGCGGGCGAGATCTTGCGCACCGGGTTGATCACCGGGAAGTTCCAGGCGCAGAACGCTGCCACCGGCCCCACCGGCTGCTTCACCACCAGCGAGCGCAGCCCAGGCGGTCGCGGCAGGACGCGGCCATAGGAGCGCATCGCCTCGCCGGCGTGGAAGTCCAGCAGCGCGGCGGAATAGATCGCCTCGCCGCGCGCCTCGGCAAGCGGCTTGCCCTGCTCGCGCGTGACGATCGCCGCCAACATGTCCGCACGCTCGCGGATCAGCGCGGCGGCGCGGTGGAGAACGGCCGCGCGCGCCTCCGGTGGGGTGGTCCGCCACGCCTTAAAACCACGCTCGGACGCCTCCAGCGCGTCGTCGAGGTCCTGCGTGGTGGCGAGCGGCAGGTGGTCGAGCGACTCCCCGGTGGCAGGATTGAGCACGGGCTGCGTGTCGCGGCCGAGCGCGGATCGCCATTCACCGGCGATGTACAATCCAAGGTCGAGCCCAAGGTCGGCCAATGTGTCTGCCATGCGAAAGCCCCTCTGCCGCTCGAACCCGAAGCGGCGCCTCTCCCGTTCACGCCGGCTTTCGAGCCGCGCCCGGCTGTTTTGACCGGATTGCATGCAAATGGCAAGTGACTTCCCGGCCGAATCGGCGCATCTGTTCTCCCAGAAAACGTTGGAACAGGTAGAGGATCATGCATTTTGGTCGAAGAATCCGTGACTAAGCCGAAACCGCTGGCAGGTGGCGTGATCGATGTCGTGACTCAGGAGGCGCCCCGTCCATCAACGGATTTGGATGCCGCACGCCTAAGCGACTGGATGCTGCGATCGGTGGAAGGTTTCGCCGGGCCGCTGGAGGTGCTGCGCTTCGCCGGCGGGCAGTCCAATCCGACCTACCAGCTGCGCACGCCGAGCCAGCGCTACGTCCTCAGGCGCAAGCCCCCCGGCACTCTCGTCGCCTCCGCCCATGCGGTGGATCGCGAGTTCCGCGTGATCCGCGCGCTTGGGGACGCCGGCTTTCCCGTCCCGCGTGCCTATGCCTTGTGCGAGGACGAGGCCGTGATAGGGTCGGCCTTCTACGTCATGGCGATGGTTGATGGGCGCATCCTCTGGGACGGGCGGCTACCCGACGCCTCCCCTGAGGAACGGCGCGCGATCTACCATGCGGAGATCGACACGCTCGCGGCGCTGCACCGGATCGATCCCGCGGCGATCGGCTTGGCCGACTACGGACGACCGGGAAACTATTTCGCACGGCAGGTGGCGCGCTGGTCAAGGCAGTATGGCGAATCGGACGGGCCGCGCTGCGCCGCGATGGACCGGCTGGTCGACTGGCTGCCGCGTCACCTGCCCGCCGACCGGCCGGCTCGGATTGTCCATGGCGACTATCGCCTCGACAACATGGTATTGCACGCGACCGAGCCGCGGGTAGTCGCGGTGCTCGACTGGGAGCTGTCGACCCTCGGAGATCCGGTGGCGGACCTCACCTATCTGCTGATGCACTGGGTGACGCCCGCGCACGAGCGCGGATCGCTCGCGGCGCTCGACCTGCCGGCGCTCGGTATCCCGATCGTGACGGAGATGCTGGACCGCTACCTGGCAGCGACGGGCGACAGGCTCGACGCACCGCTCGAATGGTATCTCGCCTACAATCTGTTCCGGCTGGCCGCGATTCTTCAGGGCGTGGCGGCGCGAGGCAGAGCGGGAAATGCGAACAACGCGCGGGCGGGTCTGGCGCAGCAGCGGGTCGCGCCGCTCGCCGGCACGGCCTGGTCCTTCGCCGAAGCTTTGGGAGCACGCGTATGACCTGGCCGGCCCGCAGCATGGCGGAGACGCTGGCGCTGCTCACCGCGCCCGGCGCCCCGTTCGAGATGGTGGAGGCCGAGGTGCTCGGCCGTCCCCTGCGCACCTATGTGCGGATGCCGCGCGACTTGCGCGCGGTGTTCGACGACAGCCGGCGCTTCGGCGCGCGCGAGCTGCTGGTGTTCGAGGGCGAGCGGCTGACCTTCGAGGCGCACTGGCGCGCCGCCACCGCCTTCGGCCGCGCGCTGGCGGAGCGGTTCGGCGTCGGCAAGGGCGAGCGGGTGGCGATCGCGATGCGCAACTATCCCGAATGGTCGGTCGCCGCCTGGGGCGCCCTTGCCATCGGCGCGGTGGTGGTGCCGCTCAACGCCTGGGAGTCGAGCCCGGTGCTCGCTAGCCTGCTGCGCGACAGCGGCGCGCGTGTGGCGGTCGCCGATGCGGAGCGGCTGGCGCGGCTGGAAGAGGCGGGCACCCATGACGCGCAGGTGATCGTAGCGCGCGCCGTAGCGCCGGCCGGCACGACCGCGCTGACCGAGCTGATCGGCACGACGGCGGACTATGCCGCGCTCCCCGAGGCGCCGCTGCCGGACGCGGGCGCCGCGCCCGACGATCTCGCCACGATCTTCTACACCTCGGGCACCACCGGGCATCCCAAAGGCGCGGCGGGCACCCACCGCAACATCCTGATCAATTATGTCAACGGCGGCTTCCGGTCGATGCGCGCGGCGGTGCGACGCGGCGATCCGGTGCCGGCCGGTCCCTCGATCGCCGAGCGCCGGGTGCTGATGCCGATGCCGCTGTTCCACGTCACCGGCTTCCATTCGACGCTGATCCCCGCGCTGGCGAACGGATCGACGGTGCACCTGATGTACAAATGGGATGTCGTCAGGGCGCTGGATCTAATCGTGCGCGAGCGTGTCCAGCAGCTCAACCTGGTCCCTTCGCTCGCCTGGCAGCTGGCGGACGCGCTGGCCGAAGGCGACCATGACGTGAGCAGCGTCGATATGGTCGGCTATGGCGGCGCGGCGGCGGCACCGGAGCTGGCGACCCGCATGCGTACGGTGTTCCCGAACGCCTTTCCCGGCCAGGGCTATGGCGCCACCGAGACCTCGTCGCTGGTCGCGGCGAACAGTCACGAGGACTTCCTAGCGCGTCCCGGCAGCGTCGGCACCGCAATGCCCTGCTGCGACGTGCGGATCGTCGATGCGGACGGGCGGGACGCGGCGACGGGGCAGCCGGGCGAGCTCTGGGTGTCCGGACCCAACGTCGTTATCGGCTATTGGAACCGCCCCGATGCGACCCGCGAGTGTTTCGGCGACGGCTGGTACCGTACCGGCGACGTAGCGCAGATCGATGACGAGGGCTTCATCACCATTCGCGACCGGATCAAGGACATGCTGATCCGCGGTGGCGAGAACATCTATTGCGTCGAGATCGAGGATTGCCTGTCCGCCCACCCTGCGGTGAGCGAGGCCGCGGTGTTCGGCTTGCCCGACCGCGTGCTGGGCGAGGTGGTCGGCGCTGCGGTGTGCCTGCGCGCCGGGTTGCACGTCGACGAGGCCGCGCTGCAGGAGTTCGTCGGCGCGCGACTGGTGGCGCACAAGGTGCCGGTGCGGATCGACTTCCATGACGCGCCTCTACCACGCAACGCGGCAGGCAAGCTGCTCAAGAAGGACCTGCGCCGATGACTGCCGCCGCCTCGCTCGCCGCCGCCGAGCGGCTGTTCCACACCGTCGAGCATGGCGACCTCGACGATCTGCGCCAGATCTTCACCGAAGGCGCGATGGTGTGGCACAACACCGACGAGAAACTGGTCGACGTCGAAACCACGATCGCCAACCTGCGCGCGATCCGCGCCAGCGCCAGCGTGTTCCATTATACCGACATCCGCCGCGAGCCGACTCCCAGCGGCTTCGTCCAGCAGCATACATTGATCGTGGAGATGCCCAACGGGCGCGGCATGCGCGACCTGTGCTGCTGCGTCTGCCGGGTGGAGGACGGTCGGATCGCGCACATGGATGGGTATCACGATTCGGCGGTGGTCAACGGCATGGCGCATCGCGCGCGACCGGACGCCGGCTGACCGCCAGCGCCCGGCCGTCGATCAGGCCTTCTGCGGAATGTTGGCGTAATAGGGGATCGGCACGCCGTCCGCGCCGCTGACATCGCCCACCATCATCCGCGTGCGCGGGTGCATCACGGCCGCATCAATGATCACGTTGAGCAGCCGAGGCTCGCCCGACGCGAACGCCTCCTTCACCGCGGGCGCGAGATCCTCGTAGCGGTCAATGCGCACGCCGGGCACGCCGAAGCCCTCCGCCACCGTCTCGAAATGCGTGTCCTCCAGAGCGACGATCACCTCGCGGTTCTTGCCGTACAGCAGGTTCTGCGCATTGCGCGACATGCCCCATTCCGCATTGTTCAGCACCACGGTGACGATCGGCAGCCGGTGCCGCATCATCGTGTCCAGCTCCTGGATGTTGAAGCCCGCACCGCCGTCCCCGGCGAAGCAGACCACCGGCCGGCCTGGGTTCGCCCGCGCCGCGCCGATCGCCATGCCCGGCGAGATGCCGAGGCAGCCGAGATAGCCGCAGCGCAGGTGCTGCCCGGCGCCGGGCGAGCGGACGAGATCGCCCACCCAGTTTCCCGCCTCGCCGCCGTCGGCGATCACCGCCGTGCCCTCGGGCAGCGCGTCCATCACCGCGGCGACGGCATGGCCGGGGTGGATCGCGCCGGGCCGGGTGTTCAGCGGCGCATCGGCAAAAGCCTGGCGCGCCTTGCTGCGGAACCCGCGCAGCGTTGCCGCCCACTCCTCGCGCTTGGGCCAGCTCTCGCCCTCGGCCGCCTTGAGCAGCGCGTCGAGCGTCGCGCCCGCATCCGCGACGATCGGCAGGTCGGCGTTGCGCACCCGCCCGATCTCCTCGGGGTTGGACTCAATCTGCGCGACATAGGCCGCCTGCGGGATGATCGCCCCCATCGCACCGCCCAGGAACATGCCCATCCGCGCGCCGACCAGCAGCACCGCGTCCGCCGGCGTGCCGTTCGCCGCCGCTGCGGCGAGGCCCGCGGCGGCACCGGCATAATAGGGATGGTCGTCGGGCAGCACGCCCAGCGCCTTCTGGCCGGCGATCACCGGCACGCCCATCAGCTCGGCAAGCCGCCGCAGCCGCTCGCCCGAGTTGGTCAGCACCGCGCCGCCTCCGGCGATCACCACCGGACGCTCCGCCTTGCGGAACATCTCGATCACGCCGGCGATCGCGTCAGGCGTCGGACCGGATGGCGCGGGGCGCTTCCAGGTCGAAACGTCGGGCGCCACTTCCTCGGTGGGCGTGAACATCACGTCGATCGGAATTTCCAGGAAGACGGGACCTGGCGATCCGCTGAGCGCAATCTCGCCGGCGCGGCGAACATATTCTACGATCCGGCCGGGCTCGGCCACACGCTGCGCCCATTTGGTCACCGGCGCCGCCATGGCCACCGCGTCGAACCCGCCCTGGAGCGTGTTGAGCTCCGCCTCGCGCAGCGGCGCCGCGCCGGCGATGAACAGGGTGGGGATGCGATCCAGCCAGGCGTTGGTGATCGCGGTCAGCGCATTGGTGAAGCCGGGCCCGGAGGTCACCGCGCA
This sequence comes from Sphingomonas sp., assembly GCF_042096255.1. Classification (GTDB taxonomy): domain Bacteria; phylum Pseudomonadota; class Alphaproteobacteria; order Sphingomonadales; family Sphingomonadaceae; genus Sphingomonas. The sequence goes on from NZ_JBELLZ010000009.1 coordinate 12,209, forward strand.
TACCCCGAGCTTGCCGTTGGAGGCGCGGGCATAGCCGTCCGCGGCATGGCCCGCCGAGGCCTCGTGCCGGGTGTCGGTAATACGGATGCCGAATTCCTCGCAGGCCATGAACAGCGGATCGAGGTGGCTGCCGTGCAGCGCGAACAGCTCGCTCACGCCCAGGCCCGCCAGGGCAGCCGCGGCCAGTTCGCCGGCGGCGCGCTTCTTGGTCATTGTCCTCTCCAGGATGATGGATCCGCCCGTGCGGCGGCTGGGCACAATGTGTCGCGGCAACCGCGGACCTGTCTAGGCGCCGCCATCATCCATGTGATTTGTGAGCAGCGCCGGCGCGGAAAGATGCCGGGCGATCGCGCGGCGCATGGCAGAGACCAGTTCCCGCTCGCGCGCGGCGATGTCGGCAAGCCGGCCAGTTACCGCAATCGCGAACAGCCGCGCGCCGCGGTCCAACCCCGCGGGCAGCGGCATCGCGATCGAGCCGAGGCCGGGCGTCACCAGCCCGCGCGAGAAGACATAGCCTTCGCGCCGGAGCTGCCCCAAATGCGCCGCCACGGTACGGGGGTCGACGGCGGCCCCGTCCTCCGCCTCCGCATTGGCGCGCCGGCACAGGGCCTGCACGAGATCGTCGGGCTCGTCGCGCAGCAGCGCCAAGCCTGTGGCCGACCAGACCACCAGCCGCCGCAGTCCCTGCGGCAGCGCCACCGGCTGCGCGCCCCTGCCCTGGATGACGCGCACGTCCTGCGCATACAGCCCGTTGCGGGTCGCCAGCACCACCGACTCGCCGGTGGCAGCGGCGATCTCCTCCAGCATGCGCACGATCGTGCCGTCGCGCATCGGCCCCTGGCCAAGCCAATGTCCCAGCAAGGCGACCCGCGGCGACGGCAGGAAGGTGCGCGCCTGCGGGTCATGGTCCAGGAAGCCCATCTCGACCAAGGAGCGGAGCAGCACGGAGGTAGAGGATTGCGGAAATTCGAGCTGGTCGGCGATCTCCTGCACCTTGGCCTCGCGCTGCACCTCGTCGAAGAAGTCGAAAATCTGCAAAACGCGGGCGGCCGATTTCACCAGCGTCGGGAGCTGGGGTTCGCGATCGACCACCACCTGCGCGTTGCGCAACGGCTCATCTCTCGGCTTCATCGGTGGCGCGGCATCCCGGCTTGGCAAGAAGGCTTGATCTAGGACCGAACCGCCGCGAGTGTAAGGCTGTTGGCACCGCACTCGGACTGCATGCAACGACGTAGGACGTTGGGCTCCCGCCCGCGGATCCAGAACGCTGCGCCTTCCGCAGCAGGCCCCAGCTCATATTCGGTGATTGCATGCAATATTGAACCGGCAGATTTTTCGGGCTAGGACCTGCGGCGAGCACCCGAAAGGATGCCAAGGGAGAGCGGCAGGTGAACGACGTCCCGAAGGACAGGATTGAGGACGCGGGATCGCCCGGCAGGCGCCCCCTCCGCGCGGCGGTGATCGGCGCGGGCATGGCGGGCATCCTGGCGGCGGTGAAACTGCGCGAGCGGAACATCGACTTGGCGGTGTTCGAGAAAGCGGACAGCGTCGGCGGCACCTGGCGCGACAACACCTATCCCGGCCTCGCCTGCGACGTCGCGGCACACTGGTACACCTATTCTTTCGCGCGCAATCCGGATTGGGACCGGCTGATGGCTGCGGGGCCGGACATCCGCGCCTACTTCGAGCGAGTAGCGGCGGAACGCGGCGTGCTGCCGCTGATCCGCTTCGGCGACGAGGTGACCCGCCTCGAATATGACGCCGCCGGCTGGCAGTTAACCACCGCCGCCGGATATCGTGACCGGTTCGACATCGTGATCGTCGCCACCGGCGTGCTCCATCATCCCAACATCCCGCAGTTCGAGGGGCTGGAGACGTTCGAGGGCGCGGTATTCCATTCGGCCCGCTGGGACCATGACGTGCCGCTCGACGGCAAGAGGATCGGCGTGGTTGGCACCGGCTCCACCGCCGCGCAGCTCACCTCCGCACTGGCGCCCCGGTCGGCGCATTTCTCGCTGTTCCAGCGCACCCCGCAATGGGTGATGCCGCGCCCGAACCCGGAATATTCGCCTGAGGAGAAGGCGGCGTTCCGCGCCGATCCTGCGGCGCTGGAGGCGCTGGTCCAGCAGCTGCGCAGCAAGACGCTGGAAGGCTATGCCACCGCCGTTCTCGACTATGATTCGCCGCAGCTCGCCGAGATTGAGCGATTGTGCCGCGAGCATCTGGAAACGGTGCGCGATCCCGACCTGCGCCGGCGCCTAACCCCGGACTATCGCGCCGCCTGCAAGCGGCTGGTGATCTCCGACGATTTCTATAGGGCGATCCAGCATCCCAACGCCGAGCTGGTGACCTCGCCGATCGTGCGGATCGAGCCCGCCGGCATCCGCACCGCGGACGGCACGCTGCATGAACTCGATGTGCTGGCGCTCGCCACCGGCTTCCTGGTCGATCGCTTCATCCGCCCCGCCAAGGTGATCGGCCGCGGCGGGCTCGACCTCGACGATGTCTGGGCCGAGGTGCCGTCCGCCTATCTGTCGGTCACGGTACCCGGGTTCCCCAACCTGTTCATGCTCAATGGGCCGAACAGCCCGGTCGGCAACTTCTCGCTGATCGAGGTGTCCGAGCGGCAGGTCGGCTATCTGATGCAGCTGATCGATGGCGTGCAGCGCGGCGATTATCGCGAGGTGAGCGCGACGCCCGAAGCGCTCGACCGGTTCGAGGCCGAGCGTCAGGAAGCCGCCAAGCGCACCGTCTGGGTCACCGGCTGCAACAGCTGGTATCTCGACAAGCGCGGCGTGCCCTCGTCCTGGACCTTCTCCTTCGATCGTTTCGCGCAGGAGATGACCGCGCCGAAGATGGCCGACTTCGAGACCCGCTGACACCAACGAGGAGAGGAACGCGATGCCGAGCCGGGAAGAGATCGAAAGCGCGCTGCACCGTCTGAATGCGGCGGAGAATTCGCGTCCCACCGCCACGGTGGAAGAGATCAGCAGCAAGATCGACCAGATCATGGCACCCGATGTCGAGGGCTGGCGCAATGGCGCCCACGTCTCCAGCCGCGAGGCCGAGCGCGAGGTGGAGAAGAAGGCGTTCGGCGCGCTGACCGACTATCACCGCACGTTCGAGAAGATGCTGATCGACCCGCCTTTGGCGACGATCACCTGGACGATCCGCGGCACCTTTGCCGGTAAGCCGGTCGAAGCGCCGGGCTGCTCCACCTTCGAGTTCAACGACGAGGGCCGGGCGCGCAAATACTGGATGTATTTTGATCCCGCCCATTTCTCCTACCGCTCCTGATCTCGGGCGGCGTCCACACCATCATACCGGAGGCGTACTTCATGGCAGTCAGCGTGTTCTTCCCCAATGTCGGCATGGGGATCTCGGACGGGGATATCGTGAAGTGGCACGCCGAGGTGGGCGACCGCGTGGAGGCGGGCGCCATCCTGGTGGAGATCGAATCGGCCAAATCCACCGTCGAGGTTGAGGCGCCGGCGAGCGGCACGCTGACCCAGATCTTCGCCCAGGTGGAGGATACGGTGGAGGTCGGTGCCGAGATCGCGACGATCGAGGAAGGCTGAGATGAATCTCGAACCCGCCCGGCAGATCGAGCTGTTCACCCGGATGCTGCGCATCCGCAAGTTCGAGGAAGCGATCATCGCCCATCACCCGGTGGGACACCTCAGCATCGGGCAGGAAGGCGCGATCGTCGGCGCGTGCATGGCGCTGCGCCATGACGATTACGTCACCGGCACGCACCGCTCGCACGGCCATCCGATCGGCAAGGGTGCGGACGTGCTGCCGCTGATGGCGGAGATCTTCGGCAAGCAGACCGGCGTGTGCAAGGGCCTGGGCGGATCGATGCACCTCACCGACACCAGCATGGGGCTGATCGGCGAATCGGCGATCGTCGGGGGTGGCCTGCCGCTCGCAACGGGCGCGGGGCTGAGCATCCAGGTGCGCAAGAGCGACCAGGTCAGCCTCTGCTTCTTCGGCGACGGCGCGGTGAACCAGGGCACGTTCGGCGAGAGCCTGAACATGGCGGCGATCTGGAAGCTGCCTGTGATCTATCTCTGCGAGAACAACGGCTATGCGGTGACCACCTCGGTGGCGAAGTCGCACGGCCAGCCGGACATCCACCGGCGCGCGGACGGCTTCGGCATCCCCGGCGTGCTGGTCGACGGCCAGGACGCCGAGGCGGTGTACGAGGCGACCCGCACTGCGGTGTCGCGCGCGCGCGCCGGCGAGGGTCCGACGCTGATCGAGGCGAAGACCTATCGCTTTGACGAGCATTCGAACCGGCTGGCGATCCCGATCAAGTACCGCGAGGAGGACGAGATCGCGCTCTACCGCGCCGAGAAGGACCCGATCACGCTCTACCGTGCGGTGCTCGCCGGGCGCGGGCTTGAGGCGGAGGCGGACGCCGCAGAGGCGGCGACAACGGCGCTCATGGAAGAGGCGATCCGCTTCGCCAAGGAGAGCCCGGAGCCGCAGCTGCAGGACCTGCTCGACAGCATGTACTCCAACCCGATCCACTTCCCCGTCGCGAACGAAGGAATGCCGTGGAATGCGTAACGCGACCCAGAAGCTGTCGTACCTCCAGGCGATCGTCCAGGCGCAGCGCGAGGAGATGCAGCGCGACGAGCGCGTGATCCTGATGGGCGAGGACATCGCCGTCTATGGCGCGCAGGCGCTGTTCGACGAATTCGACCACAGCCGGCTGCGCAACCTGCCGATCTCAGAAGGCAGCTTCACCGGCGTAGGCGTCGGCGCGGCGCTGACCGGGCTGCGGCCGATCGTCGACCTGACCATCGCCAGCTTCGTCTATCTCGCCTCGGACCAGATCATCAACCAGGCGGCCAAGCTGCGCTTCATGACCGGCGGGCAGTTGAAGGTGCCGCTCGTGGTGCGCACCAGCACATTCTACAACAACCGCACCGCCGCGCAGCATGCCGATCGGCCCTATCCGTTGTTCATGAACGTGCCGGGCCTCAAGGTGCTGGCGCCCGCCACCGCCACCGATGCCAAGGGGCTGCTCAAGTCCGCGGTGCGCGACGACGACCCCGTCGTGATCTTCGAGGACACCAACCTGTGGGGCAAGAAGGAGGAGGTGCCGACCGACGACGACTTCCTCGTGCCGATCGGCAAGGCGGAGGTGAAGCGCGAGGGCAGCGACGTGACCATCGTGTCGCTCGCCGGATCGCTCCCCGCAGCGCTCGGCGCGGCGGACATGCTCGCCAAGGACGGGCTGTCGGCGGAGGTGATCGACCTGCGCACGATCGTGCCGATGGACCGCGCGGCGATCCTGAACTCCGTCGCCAAGACCGGCCGGCTGGTGATCGCCGACGCCTCGCACCGGATCGGCAGCGTCGCCTCGGAGATTGCCGCCTTCGTGGTGGAGCAGGCGTTCGACAGCCTGAAGAAGTCCGTCCGGCGCGTCACCACGCCCTCGGTGCACATCCCCTATAATCCGACGCTGGAGAAGCAGCTGTATCCGACCAAGGAGCGGATCGTGGCGGCGGTGCGCGAGATCGCCTGATGCCGCACGGGACGGCTGCGCGTCAGCCGTCCCAAAAGTCGGTGCTGCCGGGCGGCACGCGATAGGCGCCGTCGAGGCGGATGACGCTGCCGTTGAACATGCGATTCTCCACCACCGCACGCACGCCCTCTGCAAACTCTGCGGCATGACCGGGCCGCGCCGGATATTGCACCTGGTCGCGCAGCCAGTCGACCATTGGTCCGCGTGCATTGGCGAACATCGGCGTCTCGAAGATGCCGGGTGCGATCGTCACCACGCGGATGCCATGGCGCGCGAACTCGCGTGCCAGCGGCAGCGTCATCGCGTCGATCCCGCCCTTGGAGGCGGCGTAAGCGGCGGTGCCGATCTGACCTTCGGTGGCGACGATTGAGGAGGTGTGCACGATCACGCCGCGCTCGCCATCCTCGTCCGCGTCCGCGTCCGCCGCGATCATCCGCTCCGCTGCCGCCTGGGTGAGGATGAAGCTGCCCAGCGTGTTCACCTCCAGCACCCGGCGGAAGCCCGCAGCGGTCACGGTGCGGCCGGGGCCGGCGGAAATCCCGCTATGTCCAGTCCCCGTGGTGTTGAGCAGCACGCGCAGCGTACCGATCGCTGGTGCCAGCGCTTCTATGGCGCGCGCCACCGCCGCTTCGTCGGCGACATCCGCCTCGGCGAACGCGCCATCCCAGTCACCCCGCGTCATGTCGAGCACGCCGACGCGCCCGCCCGCGTCACGCAGCGCCTGCGCGGTGACCAGGCCCAGCCCCGACCCGCCGCCCGCGACGATGATCCCACTGCCTTCGATCCTCATGCGATCTCCTCTTGTGCGATCTCGCGCGTGATCGTCCGGCTGCCGAGCCAGAACAGCAGCATCGACACCAGCCCGGCCGAAATGCCGATCAGAATGCCCGCGCGCAGCCCCTCCCCTGCCCCCAGCGTCGGCGCGAAGAGATCGCTCGCCGCGCCGATCAGCAGCGGCCCGAGGCTCAGGCCCACCGCGCTGTTGAGGAACAGCGCCACCGCCAGCGCGGTCGCCTTGGCGCGGGGGCCCGCCAGCCGCTGCATCGCCAGATTGCCCGGGCCGTACCACAGGCTGGAGAAGAAGGCGGCCAGCGCGAAGATCGCCAGCGACGCGGCCGCACTTGGCACCACGAACATCGCCACGTAGCTGATCGTGCCCAGCAGCGATCCAGCCGCGGGGATCAGCGCGAGGTTGCGCACGTTGCGCCCGCCGGCCCGATCGCCCATCCGCCCGCCGACCAGTGCGCCCAGCGCGCCGCCGATCGCGCCGAATAGGCCCAATCCCAGCCCGATTACGCCCAGCGGAGTCTGCCCGATCCCGGCGCCGATCCGCGTCAGCTCGTCCAGGTGATTGCGGAGGTAATAGGAGCCGGCGAACGCCATGGTGCCGTAATTGACGAAGCTCATCAGCGCCGATCCCAGTGCGATCAGCAAAAACGTCCGCCGCGACAGCAAAGTCGCCAGCGAGCGGAACAGCGGCGGCATCGGCGCGTGGGTCGAGACGCCATGGCCGGGATCGCGCAGCGTAGTGAGCACCAGCAGCCCGACGATCACACCGGGGATGCCAGCGCACGCCATGGTCCAGCGCCAGCCGATCAGCCCTTCCAGCATGCCGCCGCCGATCAGCCCCACAGCCGCGCCGACGGGGGCACCGGTGGCGAATACCGCCAGCGCGCCTGAGCGCTTCTCGGGCGGAAACCGGTCCGCGATCAGCGACTGCGAGGGCGGCGCGCCGCCCGCCTCGCCGATGCCCACCCCCAGCCGCAGCAGCAGCATCTGCACGAAGCTGCCCGCGAGCGCGGTGAATGCGGTGAACACGCTCCACACGAGCACCGCGGCGCCGACGACATGGACGCGGTTAGACCGATCGGCGAGCCGCGCGATCGGCAGCGCGGCGACGCTGTAGAGCAGGGCGAACGATAGTCCGCTCAGCGCTCCGAGCTGCCAGTCCGCCAGCCCCAGATCGCGCTTGATCGGCTCGGCCAGGATGTTGATGATTTGGCGGTCGAGCAGATTGAGCGCGAAGCCGACGGTCAACACGCCGAGCATCCACCGCGCGCTGCCGTGCGTCTCCTGCCGCGGCGTTACTTTCGAACTGATGGCATCCACCTCCGCTCGGCTCACTTGAATGAGAAGCTGAGCTTCGCGCCCACCGTCCGCTGCGAGTCCAGCGCCGGGATGTTCGAATAGCCGATTGTCGACAGCGGTGTGGAGTTGTTTGTGCCGGAGTCGAGGGGGGTACGGAAAATGCCGCCGACGAAATGCTTGTCGAGCAGGTTGCGCGCGAAGATCGCCAGCGTCCAGCTCTTGTCCTCCGCGCCGATGCTGATCTGCCCGTTGAGAAGGCCGTAGCCCGGATTGATGCTGTTCGGATCGGCCACCACGCCGTAGCTGCTGCTGCGGTGGTTCCAGGTGGCGTGCGCGTTGAAGCGCAGATCGTTGCCGATCGGCGTGTCGTAATCGGCGGTCACGCCCCAGTTCCATTCGGGCGAGTAGATCAGCGGATAGCCTGCGGCGTTGAACTGCGGCGGCGATCCCGCGGGCAGGCCCGGCTGGACGTAGTTGCACTGCCCGGGCGTGGTCGCCGGATTGGCGTACAGGTCATAGCATTGCACCGCGAACTCGGTGAACTCGGTCGGGATGTAGGCGACGTTGCCGGCCAGCGACAGTTCGGGCGTCACCCGCCACGTCATGTCCGCTTCGATGCCGCGCGTGCGCAGGCCACCGGCGTTGGTGGTGGTATAGTAGAAGATCGGCGCCACGCCGACGCGCTGCTGACCCTGGAAGTCGTCGTAGTCGACCTGAAACGCATCGATGTTGAAGGTGACGGCGCGGTCGAACAGCTGGGCCTTGAGGCCGATCTCGTAGGATTCCGACAGCTCCGGGCGCAACGCGAGCTGCGGCTGGTTGGCCGGGTGCGAGATCATCGGCCCCTTATAACCGGTAGCATAGGTGGCATAGACGTTGATGTCGGAGGTGATGTCGTACTTGACCGTGCCCTTGTAGGTGAACTTGGTCGCCTTGACGCGCAGGTCGCCCGAGGTGAGTGGCAGCGGCAAGCCATGACACGACGCGCCGGCGGCATAAGCGGAGCGGCACAGCCACGGCACGTCGAAATAGTCGATGCGCTGGCGCACCACGTCACTGGTGTAGCGGCCGCCCGCGATCAGCGTCAGCCCGGGCAGCACCTCTGCCTCCAGCTGGCCGAAGATCGCCCAGCTTTTGATCTTGGCCTTCACCCACGATCCATAGCCCTGGTTGGCGTAAGGGCCGATCGCATTGAAGGTGAGATAGATCGGGGAATTGTCTGGCAGCGCGTTCTGCGTGCCGCCGTTGAGGCCCTTCTGGTATGGCCGAGCGTCATAGTAAAAACCGCCCAAAGTGTAATTCAGATTGCCGGTCTCGCCGTTGATCCGCAGCTCCTGGGTGAACTGCGTGCCGCCGGACACATTCTCGTTGCGCGAATAGACCGGGCGCGGCGTCGCGTCCGTATCCAGGCTGATCGGCTGGAACAGGTCGCGATACGCCGTGATCGAGGTGATCGTCGCGCCGGGCAGGTCATAGTCGATCCGGCCGGTAAACGAATAGGACTTCTGCTCGGTGGCGCTGCGGCCGTCTGTGGCGACCTGGAGGTTCTCCGGCCCCGGCTTAAGCCCGTAAGCGGCGTTGACCTCACACGGTTTGAAGGTGCCGAAGCCGCTGCCGCAGTTGCGGAAGGTCCACATGCCGTTCGCATTGTCGGTGAGGTAGCGATACTCGCCCTGGAGAAGCACGCGGAGCCGGTCGGCCGGCTTCCACAGGAACTTGCCGCGCAGTGAATAGCGCTCATAGCCCCAATGGTCCTCGCCGGTGAACAGGTCCTCGACGAAGCCGTCGCGACGCTGGATGCCACCAGCGACGCGAAGGGCCGCGGTCTCTCCGACCGGGATGTTGACCACCGCCTGCGCGTTGATTTCGTCCTTGCTGCCGTAGGAGATCGATCCGTCGAGCGTGTAGGCGCCCAGCTTCGGATTGGCGGTGATGATCTGGATCACGCCCGCGGAGCTGTTCTTGCCGAACAATGTGCCCTGCGGCCCCTTGAGCACCTCGATCCGCTCGATATCGGTGAGCGATTGGTAGCTTGGGCCGGCGAAGGAGACTTCGGGCAGACCCTGGATCACATCGTCGATGATCAGTGCCACCGACTGCTCGGCGGACATCAGCAGCGACTGGGTGCCTACGCCGCGCACGTTGAAGCCGCCACCGAAATTGGCGTTGTAGTTGACGCCCGGCGACAGGAACTGGACGTCAGCGATTGAGGTGAAGTTGCTTTTGGCAAGATCCTCGGAGGACACGACCGAGATCGCCACCGGCACATCCTGAAGCGCCTGCTCTCGGCGCTGCGCGGTGACGATCACGTCGCCGGGCGCCACTTCGTCGCCGGCGCTCGGCTCCGCCACCGCGGGAGCGCCGCTGCCATCCGCGCTGGTGGGGGCGGCCACCGTGTCGTCCGCCTGCGGTGCGACATTGCCGGTCTGGGTGATCTGCGTCGCCGGGGCATCGTTCACGCTGCCCGCCTGCGCCTGCGCGTTCGGCGCCAGCGCAAGCACGCTTGTCGACATCATGAGCGCCCGAACTGCGAACGACGTCCTGATCATGTCCCACTCCCGTTTGCCTGGCCTCTTGAGGGCCCGTCAGCGCATGCGACATGCATAACCACAGGACAGTTTGGATGCAATAGCGCGAACGCGGGTTCTGCAGACTAGTGTATACCGCCGTTTCTTGTATGAGTGTGCATACAACCAGAGGAGAGTGCGATATGTCTAATGCCCTGTCCCGCCTGTCGATCAGCCAATCGGCGGCGGACCGACTGATCGAGGCCGCAAGCGCAAAGGCACAGGAGATCGGCGTGCCGATGTGTATCTCGGTGGTCGACGAGTCGGGGACGCTGAAGGCGTTCCGCCGGATGGACGGTGCCGCGCTCCTTTCCGTCGAGATCGCCACGAACAAGGCGTTCACCGCGATCAGCTTCGGCATGGCGACGCACGAGTGGTTCGATTTCATCAAGAACGATCCGCCGCTGCTGCACGGCATCGTCCACACGCCACGGCTGGTGGTGTTCGGTGGCGGCTATCCGATCCGCGAGGATGGGCAGGTGATTGGCGCGATCGGGATCAGCGGCGGCCATTACTCGCACGACATGGAGGTGGCGCAGGCGGCGATCGCTGCGCTGGGTGGCTGAGCAGCGCGTCGCGATCGTCACGGGAGCGGCGGCCGGCATCGGCCGCGCCGTCGCGCTCGCACTCGCCGCGCGTGGCTGGCGGCTGGTGCTCGGCGATTGCGATGCCGCCGCTGTTCTTGAGGTGGCCGAACAGGCGGGCGCCGCCGCGCTCGCGCTTTCCGGCGACCTGACCGAGGACGATGCACCAGCCGCGCTGGTGTCGCGGGCCGGCGAGCAGGGTATGCTCGCCGGCATCGTCCATTGCGCCGCCCTCTTTCCGCGGCTGGCGCTCCAGGATACGCGGATCGCCGATTTCGATCGGGTCATGGCCATTAACCTGCGAGTTGCGGTGCAGCTGACCCTGTGCGGGGCGCGCGAGATGACCGGCGGCGGCGCGCTCGTGTTCCTGACCTCGGGCAGCGGGTTGTTGTCCGCCGCCGCCGATCCCTTTCAGCGCGGCTTTGCGCTTTATGGTGCATCCAAGGCGGCGCTTGACCGCTGGGTTGCGGGGGTCGCGGGCGAACTGGCGGAGGCCGGCGTGTTCGCCAACACAATCACGCCCGGCGCGTTCGTCGAAACTCCGGGACTGGCGGGCCAGGGCATCACACCGCCGCCCGGCGCCGAAACGATCAGCGCCGACCAGGTCGCGCAGGCGGTCGTCCGGCTTGTCGAGGACCGTAGCGGCCGCTTCGCGGGCGAACGACTTAGCGCCGCCCGGTTTGACGGCGGTGCGCGCTAGACGCGCATCCCGCCATCCACTTGGATGGTCTGGCCCGTGACGTAGCTGGCGTCGTCGCTGGCCAGGAACGCCGCGACCGCCGCCATCTCCTCGGGCCGCGCCGGGCGGCCGAGTGGGATGCGGGTGGAGACCACCTTGTTCATGTGCTGCTCGGCGGTCAGGCTCGGGTCCTGCGCGGCGGCATGTTCGTAGCGCTGGCGGACATAGGGGGTCAGCGTCATGCCCGGTGAGAAGGCGTTCACCCGCACCCCGAGCGGCGCCAACTCCATCGCCAGGTTGCGGGTCAGCGCGACGACACCGTATTTGGCGGCGGCATAGGCGGAAATGCCGGCGACACCGTGATGTGCGGAGATCGAGCCGGTGTTGACGATCGCACCCACCCCGCCCTTCGCCAGTCGCGGCGCGCCGTGCTTGGCGCACAGGAATGCCGAATCGAGGCTGACGCGCAGCGTGTACTGCCAATCGCGATAGTCGAGCTGCGCCACCGGCGTCTGGTCCACCGGCCCCGCGCCGGTGCCGCCACCGGCGTTATTGAACAAGCAGTCGATGCCGCCGAACGCCTCCTCCGCCTGCGCCATCAGCGCCGCGACCTCGCCCTCGTCGGTGATGTCGGCGCCGACCGTCAGCACGCGCCCGCCCGCCGCGCGGACCCGGTAGGCGACCGCCTGGAGCTCGTCCCAGGATCCGAACTTCTCGCGCGGCAGGTCCGGCCGGTCGCGGCACAGGTCGGTGACGACGACGTCGGCGCCCTCGCTCGCCAATCGCAGTGCGATCGCCTCGCCGATGCCGCCGGTGCGCCCTGCGCCGGTCACCACGGCCACCCGGCCCTTGAAGCGCATCGCACGGGTGGCTGCCTGGGTCATGTTGTCGTGCTCCCATCTGTGCCGAACAGGAATGTGGATGCAAGCTGATGGACTGAACGTCACATTTTGCCTGTCTGAAGCCAGACTAAATCAAACTTGCATGCAAAGTCCATTCGGGTATTTCAGCGCGCATCACAGCTTGGGAGAGGCAGATGGGCACGGGCATCCTTGAAGGCCGAGTGGTCGCCGTCACCGGCGGCGGCCGCGGAATCGGGCGCGAGATCGCTTTGCTGTGCGCGCGCGAGGGCGCCGCGGTGGTGGTCAACGATCCCGGCGTCTCCGCCGATGGCGAGGGTGGCGATACCGGCCCCGCCGCGCAGACCGTCGCCGATATCCAGGCGGCCGGCGGACGCGGCCATGCCAACACCGCCAGCGTCACCGATCCCGCCGGTGCCGCCTCAATCGTCGAGGATGCGGTGTCCCACTTCGGCCGGATCGACGCGGTGGTGAACAACGCCGGCATCCTGCGCGACCGCATCTGGCACAAGATGAGCCATGCGGACTGGTCCGCGGTGATCGACGTCCACCTCAACGGCGCCTTCAACGTCTCCAAGGCGGCGACTCCCCATTTTCGCGACCAGGGATCGGGCAGTTTCATCCACTTCACCTCCACCTCGGGGCTGATCGGCAACCTTGGCCAGGCGAACTATTCCGCCGCGAAGCTCGGCATCGTTGGCCTTTCGCAGTCGATTGCGCTGGACATGGCCCGCATCGGCGTGCGTTCTAATTGCATCGCCCCCTTCGCCTGGAGTCGCATGATCGAGACGATCCCCCCCACCACACCCGAGGAGATTGCTCGGGTGGAACGGATGAAGACGATGAGCGCCGACAAGATCGCGCCGCTCGTCGCCTTTCTCGCCTCCAACGCTTCGGCGGAAGTGACCAACCAGATCTTCGCGGTGCGCAAGAACGAGATATTCCTCTTCTCCAAGCCGCGCCCGATCCGTTCGATGCATCGCTCCGAGGGCTGGACCGCGGAAACGATCGCCAGCGATCTGCTGCCCGCGTTCCGAGTCGACTTCGGTGCCCTGCAACGCTCGTCCGATATCTTCAGTTGGGACCCCGCGTGATGGAAACCGGCATTCTTGCATATGGCTGCTACATACCGCGCCGACGTCTCCAGCGCGCTGCGATCCACGCCGCCAACAGATGGTTCGCCCCGGGCCTGGGCGGCCTCGCGAAAGGTGAGCGCGCGGTCGCAAATTGGGACGAGGATGCGATCACCATGGCGGTGGAGGCGGCGCGCGACTGCCTGACCGATATCGACCGCGCGGGCGTCCAGGGTATCAGCCTCGCCTCCACCACCCTGCCCTATGCGGACCGGCTCAACGCGGGCGTGGTCAAGGAAGCCCTCACGCTGCCGGACGGGACCCGTGCGACCGATGTCACTGGCAGCCTGCGCGCGGGCACGAGCGCGCTGGTCGCCGCGCTGGACGGCACCGCGATCCAGCTCTGCATCGCCGCCGACCGGCGCAAGGCGCGTCCCGCGTCGGAAGGGGAAATGATCCAGGGCGATGGCGCTGCCGCGCTGCTCATCGGCCAGGGCGAGGTGATCGCCCGGGTGATCGCGCAGCACAGCGTCACCGTGGACTTCGTCGATCACTTCCGCGAGACGGGCGCCGATTTCGACTATGGTTGGGAAGCGCGCTGGATTCGCGACGAAGGCTATACCAGGCTGCTTGGTGGCGCGGTCCGCGATGCGCTGGCGGGGGCGGACATTGCTGCCGATAGCATCGACCATGCGGTGATCCCGGTCAGCGCACGCGGCGTCGCGGCCGGCCTTGCCAAGAAGCTCGGCATTCGCGCCGATGCCGTCACGGACCAGCTCCAGGCGACCGTCGGCGATACCGGCACCGCGCACGCGCTGCTGATGCTCGCCGGCGTGCTGGAGCGCGCGAAACCGGGTCAGCGCATCCTGGTCGCGGGTTTCGGGCAGGGCGTGGACGTGCTGGTGTTCGAGGCCACCGAGGCGCTGGCGCGGCTGCCGCGCCGGCACGGCTTCGCCGGCCATCTCGCCGACCGACAGGAAGACGCCAATTACCAGCGCTTCCTGTTCCACCGCGGCCTCCTCGATCTCGAGCGCGGCATGCGCGCCGAACTCGACCAGAAGCAGCCGGGCAGCACGCTCTACCGCCACCGCAAGGCGGTACTCGGCCTGGTCGGCGGGCGCTGCACCAAGACCGGCACGGTGCAATTCCCCCGCACCGATATCAGCGTAAACCCCAACGACCGCGCCACCGGCACGCAGGAGGATTACCCGCTGGCGGACCGCGCGGCGCGCATCGTCACCTATACCGCAGACAGCCTGAGCTTCTCGCCCGATCCCCCCACCTATTACGGCACGATCGACTTCGAAGGCGGCGGGCGGCTGGTGGCGATCTTCGCCGAAGTGGGGCCCGAGGATGTCGAGGTCGGCCGGCCGATGCGAATGGTATTTCGTATCAGCGCGGTGGACGAGCAGCGGGGATTCACCAAATACTTCTGGAAGGCCACTGTCGGCCGAGGAGAGGAATGATGGCGCGCGGCATCAAGGACAAGGTGGCGATCCTGGGCATGGGCTGCGCGCGCTTCGGCGAGCGCTGGGGGGATGATGCCGACACGCTGATGGTGGAGGCCTTCGAGGAGGCGGTCGCCGATGCGGGGATCGAGACCAGCCAGATCGACGCAGCGTGGCTGGGGGTCGCCTTCGACGCGATCAACATCGGCCCCTCCGGGATCCCGCTCTCGATCGCGCTGAGGCTCCCCAATATTGGCGTCACCAAGGTGGAGAATTACTGCGCCAGCGGTACCGAAAGCTTCCGCGGTGCGGTCTATGCCGTCGCCTCGGGCGCCGCCGATATCGCGCTGGCAATGGGTGTCGAGAAGCTCAAGGACACCGGCTATGGCGGGCTGCCTGTGCGCAGCCGCGGCACCACCTTCGACATGGTTGGCGTCACCGGCTCCGCCCCTGGTAATTTCGCGCAGCTCGCCGCGGCCTATCGCGCCAAGCACAACGTGGGGCGCGAAGACCTGAAGCGGGCAATGGCGCATGTCTCGGTGAAGAGCCATGCCAATGGCGCGAAGAACCCCAAGGCGCACCTGCGCAACGCAGTGGACGCCGATACGGTGATCAACGCGCCGATGATCGCCGAGCCGCTTGGGCTTTACGATTGCTGCGGCGTCTCTGACGGCGCCGCCTGCGCGATCGTCACCACGCCGGAGATCGCGCGGGCACTCGGCAAGCGCGACCTCGTCACGATCAAGGCGGTGCAGGTCGCCTCATCTAACGGTTGGGAACTTCAGCAGGCCGGCGGCTGGGACGGCAGCTATTTCCATACCACCCGCGTTGCCGCCGCCAAGGCCTATGAGGAGGCCGGGATCACGCGCCCGCGCGAGCAGATCGACCTGATGGAGGTGCACGACTGCTTCTCCATCACCGAGTTGGTGACGATGGAGGACCTGTTCGTCTCCAAGGAGGGCGAGGGCTGGAAGGATGTCCGCGACGGCTTCTTCGATGCGGACGGCACCATTCCGTGCCAGATCGACGGCGGGCTCAAATGCTTCGGCCACCCGATCGGCGCTTCGGGTCTCCGCATGATCTACGAGAACTACCTCCAGCTGCTCGGCCGCGCGGGTGAGCGTCAGCGCAAGGATGCGCCCGCGATCGCGCTCAGCCACAATCTGGGCGGATCGCCGATTCAGAACGTGTCCTCGGTCGCGATCGTCGGCCTCGCCGACGCCTGATGTATCGGCTCCTTTCCGGCCTCGCCGTGGTGGAGGCGTCGTCGTTCGTCGCCTCCCCGACCGCGGGGCTGTACTTGGCGCAGATGGGCGCGGAGGTGATCCGCATCGACCAGGCGGGCGGCGGGCCGGATTTTCGGCGCTGGCCGCTGGGGCCGAGTGGGTCGAGCCTCTATTGGGAGAATTTGAACCGCGCAAAGAAGTCGGTCGCGCTGGACCTGTCGCGGCCGGAAGGACGCGCGCTGATGCAGCGGCTGGCCGCCTCGACCGGCCAGTTCATCACCAATTTTCCGGTGGAGGGCTTCCTCGCCCACGAGAAGCTGCGCGCGCATAATCCGAACCTCGTCACCGTGCGCGTGATGGGCCAGGCGAATGGCGGGCCCGCACTCGACTATACCGTCAACGCGGCGGTCGGCATCCCCGGCATGACCGGACCGGCCGAGATGGGCGACGCGCCGGTGAACCACGTGCTGCCCGCCTGGGACCTGCTCACCGGCGCCTATGCCGCCTTCGCCATGCTCGCCGCGGTGCAGCATCGCGCGGCGACCGGCCGGGGGCAAGAGCTGCGCATCCCGCTCGCCGATGTCGCGATCGGCACGGTGGCGAACCTCGGCATGCTCGCCGAGACGGTACAGGAGGGGCAAGACCGCGCCCGTTTGGGTAACACGGTGTACGGCGCCTTCGGCCGCGACTTCGCCACCCGCGATGGCGGTCGCATCATGCTGCTGGCGATCACCCCGCGGCAGTGGAGCGGGCTGGTCCGGGTGCTCGACATCGCGGCGGAGGTTGCCGCGATCGAACAGGCGCGCGGCGTCAGCTTCGCCACCGATGAAGGCGTGCGCTACGACCATCGCGACCTGCTGTTCCCGCTGGTCGAGGAACGGGTGCGCGGCTGGAATCATGCGGCGCTGGAACAGGCGCTGGAGGCCAACGGCTGCTGCTTCGGCGGCTATGCCACGATGACCGAGGCCGCGCGCCACCCCGCACTGGTGACCGAGAACCCGATCTTCGGCCGAACCGAGAATGCCAGCGGGCTCGACTATCCCGCGCCTGGGCCATTCGTCACCCTGCCCGATCAGTCCCGCGGCGCTCCGGCCCGGGCGCCGCGGCTGGGCGAGCATACCCGCGAGGTGCTGGGCGGGCTGCTCGGCATGAGCGACTGCGAGGTCGACGGCCTCGCGGATGATGGCGTGGTTGCGCTGGGTTAGAACGTATCAGTCGACATAAACCGTCGTCCGCTGGTGTGCTCCCGCGGAGGCGGGAGTCCAGACTGGGTCCCCGCTTTCGCGGGGACACACAAGCACGCGGTCTATGGTTAAGCGAGACCGTTTCTCAATGCCCCGTGAAGCTCGGCGTCCGCCGCTCCAGCGCCGCGCCGACCGCTTCGGCATGGTCCTCCGTCTCGTGCGACAGCGCCTGAAACGCGGCGGACATCTCCAGGATATTGGCCAGCGACGCGCGATAGCCTTCGCGCAGCAGGCGCTTGGTCATGCGCACGGCATGGACCGGATTCGCCGCGATCTTCTCCGCGACCGCCCTCGCCTCCCCGATCAGCCGATCGTCGGCCACCACGCGGGAGACCAGCCCGCAGGCGAGCGCCTCGGTCGCGCTCAGCATGTCCCCAGTCAGCGCCAACTCGCTCGCCCGCGAAAAGCCGATGATCCGCGGCAGCAGCCACGCGCCGCCGTCTCCCGGCACGATCCCGAGCTTGACAAAGCTCTCGGCGAAGCGTGCGCTCTCCGCCGCGATCCGCACGTCGCACATGCAGGCAAGATCGCAGCCCGCGCCGATCGCGGGGCCGTTGACCGCGGCGATCACGGGCACCTCCAGCGCCTCGAACAGCAGGGGCAGACGCTGGATGCCCGTCTTGTAGTTGCGGCGGGTCTGCGCCGGCAGCGCATCGCGCAGGCTGCCGCCGGGCGTGGCCATCGCCTTGAGGTCCCCGCCCGAGGAGAAGGCGGAGCCCGCGCCGGTGAGGATCACCGCACGCACCGCCAGATCGGCGTCGAGTGCACGCATCGCGCCCTCCAGCGCGTCGATCATCTCCAGGCCGGAGATCGGGTTGCGCTTCTCCGGCTGGTTCAGCGTCACCGTTGCGATGCCGCCATCGCGTTCCACCCGCACCAACTCGCTCATTCCGCTCTCCCTTGCATCCTCTTGCCCGACGCAGCAGCACCGGACCTGTGCCGTCCACGCGGTGCTTGAACCGGGCGACGATTACATGCAAGGGCTACATTGCATACAATCCTGATTGGAGCCCGTGATGGACTTCCGCTATTCCGACCGTCAGCGTCACTGGATCGACCGTGTCGCTGCGTTCATGGACGCCGCCGTCTATCCCAACATCGCGCGCTATCGGGCGGAGCTCGGCAGCGACCCGCAGGCGCGCTGGCGCGAGGTGCCGGTGATGGACGAGCTCCAGGGCGCGGCGCGTGACGCGGGGCTGTGGAACCTGTTCATGCCGCCCGCAGCGCTCGCCCACGCCGCGAATGGTTTCGCCTTCGACACGCCCGGCCTCACCAACCTCGAATATGCACCTGTGGCGGAGCTGATGGGCCGTGTCGACTTCGCCTCGCGCGTGTTCAACTGCGCGCCGCCGGACAGCGGCAACATGGAAGTGTTGCTCCGCTACGGCTCCGCCGAGCAGCAGGCGCGCTGGCTGGTGCCCTTGATGCAGGGCTCCATCCGTTCCGCGTACCTGATGACGGAACCGGACGTCGCCAGTTCGGACGCCACCAACATCCGCACCAGCATCGTCCGCGATGGCGATCATTATGTGCTCAACGGCCGCAAATGGTGGTCCAGCGGCATCGGCGACCCCGCCTGCCAGATCCTGATCGTAATGGGCAAATCCGATCCCGACGCACCCACCCATGCGCAGCAGAGCCAGATCCTGGTGCCCCGCGACGCGCCGGGCGTGCGGGTCGAGCGGATGCTGGGCGTGTTCGGCTATGACGACGCGCCGCACGGCCATGGCGAGGTGGTGCTCGACAACGTGCGCGTGCCCGCCGAAAATCTGATCCTGGGCGAAGGCCGCGGGTTCGAGATCGCACAGGGCCGTCTCGGGCCGGGGCGCATCCATCACTGCATGCGCACCATCGGCGCGGCGGAGGCGGCGTTGGAGGCGATGTGCCGGCGCCTGAAATCGCGCACCGCCTTCGGCAAACGACTGGACCAGCACTCCGTGTGGGAGGAGCGGATCGCCCGCGCGCGCGTCGATATCGAGTCGAGCCGGTTGCTCACGCTACGCTGCGCCGACCTGCTCGACCGGCACAGCGGCCAGGAGGTCCGCGAGCATGTCTCGATGATCAAGCTGGCGGTGCCGCACACCGCGCTTAAGGTGATCGACGATGCAATTCAGGCGCATGGCGGCGCGGGCGTGGCGGCGGACTTCGGGCTGGCCGCCTCCTATGCCAAGACGCGGACCATGCGGCTGGTCGATGGACCGGACGAGGTGCATTCGCGGGTGATCGCGCGCAAGGAGCTGGCGCGCTACCCGGCCGAACCGGCGCCGGGCTGACGGTCAGCGGATCGTCAGCCCCGGCATGCCTTCTTCTCGCCAGTCACGGATCAGCGCGTAAAAGGCGATTGGCCCGCCGCCATAATATTCGTCGGACCGGCTGACCCCGCCGTCGACTCGGCCCTCGTCGTTGAAATTGCCCGGCGTGCATTCGCGCTGAAAGTCGCGGAAGCTTTTGTCCTTGGCGCGAATGGTGGCGACCCAGTCCGCTTCCGCCTCGGGCGTGGGCTCCACCACGGTCGCGCCGCGCTCCTTCGCCGCCTTGAGCACCTCGGCGATATGTTCGGCTTGTTCGTCGAGGCAGTAGGTCAGCACGAAGGCTAGGCCGTTTTGGGAGCCACCCATGTGGAACAGGTTCGGGAAACCGGCTGAAAACACGCCATGCAGCGTGCGCATGCCCTCGCGCCACTCGTCCGCCAGCGACACGCCGCCGCGGCCGAAGATCGGGTGGCCCTTCTGCTGCGCCGAGGCACCGTAGGCATTGCCGAAGTCGAAGCCGGTGGCGAAGATCACGCAATCGACCGGGTGGACGCGGCCCTCGAACAGGAAGCCCTCGTCGGTGAACCCCTGCAATCCCTGGCCATCGGTATCGACCAGCGTGACGTTCGGCCGGTTGAACGCGGGCAGATACTCGTCGTTGAAGCAAGGCCGCTTGCAGAATTGCCGATACCAGGGCTTGAGCGCCTCGGCGGTGTCGCGATCCTCCACGACGGTCTCGATCCGCCGCCGGATCTCCTCCATCTTGGCGAAGTCGGCCAGCTCGGCCTGCGCCTGCTTGTCGGCGGGCGACGCATCGGGGCCGAGGTGGGTGCTGCCCAGCTTGCGCACCGCATCGGTCCAGCCGTCGCCGACCAGATCCTCCTCCTGCGGCACCCCGGTGGTGAGCGCGACGAAATTCTCGCGCCGGCGCAGCTGCCAGCCGGGTTCGAGGCTGCGTACCCACTCGGCATCGGTGGGCGCATTGCCGCGCTCGTCGACGCCCGAGGGCGTGCGCTGGATGACATAGAGGTGCGCGGCATGGCGCGCGACATAGGGCACCACCTGGATCGCGGTGGCGCCGGTGCCGATCACCGCCACCCTCTTGTCGGCAAGGCCAGTGAGCCCGCCGGTCTGGTCGCCGCCGGTATAGTCATAGTCCCAGCGGCTGGTGTGGAAGGTGTGGCCCTTGAACTCGGCGATACCGGGAATGCCGGGCAGCTTGGGCCGGTCGAGGATGCCGTTGGTGCGGATAACGTATCGCGCGGTGAAGGCGTCGCCGCGATCGGTATGGACCAGCCAGCGGCCTTCCTCCTCCAGCCAGCGGAGCTCGGTCACCGCGGTCTGAAACAGCGCGTCTTCGTAGAGGCGGAAGTGGCGCGCGATCCGCCCGGCATGTTCCAGGATCTCGGCGCCGTGCGCATAGCGCTCGGTGGGAACGTAGCCGGTGTCCTCCAGCAGCGGCAGGTAGATCAGGCTCTCGATGTCGCATTGGATGCCGGGATAGCGGTTCCAATACCAGGTGCCGCCGAAGTCACCCCCCTTCTCGACGAAGCGGATGCCCTCGATCCCGCGCTTGCGCAGCGCCGCACCTGCCGAGAGGCCGGCGAAGCCGCCGCCGATGATCAGCACCTCAACGGTGTCGGTCAGCGGCGCGCGGGTGAAGCCCGGCTCGACATAGGGATCTTCGGCGAAGCGCTTGAAGTCTCCCGCCGGCGCGACGAACTGAGCGGTGCCGTCGCTGCGGAGGCGCTTGTCGCGTTCCGCACGGTATTTGGCGCGAAGCGCTTCGGGATCGAAGCCCAACTTTTCCGACATCTGATACCCTTCAGAACCGCACGGTGCCTTGCAGCGACAGCGAGCGATATTCGTCCATCGTGTTGATCGAGCGGGCGGTGCCGCTGATCGAGGCCGGAAAGCGGACCGCGGCGCCGACCGTCTTCTTGTCGGTCAGGTTGCGGCCGATCAGCGCGACGTTCCAGCGGTCGCTCGCCGGGCCGAACTGGATGCGGGCGTCCAGCTTCACCCAGCCGTCCTGCTGGCCCCAGATCGGGCTGTAGCCGTCCGCCACGAAATAATCGGAGCGGAACTGCGCATTGGCGCCGGTGACCAAGCGATAGTCGCCGAGCTCCAGCTGGTGGCGCGCACCGACATTGCCGCTCCATTCGGGGGCGAACAGCAAGGGCAGCCCCTTGATGTTATGCGCGGCGATGCTGGCCGGGTCGGCCGAGTTGCACTGCGCCAGCGTCTCATAGGCAAGGCACGGCGCGCCGGGATAGTCGAGGAACTTGGCGTCGAGATAGGCCAGGCTCGCCGTTACCGAAAGGCTGTCCGCCGGTACCAGCTGCAGCTCCAGCTCCGCACCGCTCGACCGCGCCTTGGCGGCGTTGCGGGTGAAGAAGGTGCGGCGATCGGGATCATAGGCAGATTGCTGGAGATCGTCGAAGGTGGTGCGGAACACCGAAAGGTTGATCGTCGCCCGCCCGTTCAGCCAGGTCGACTTGATCCCCGCCTCATAGTTGGTGGAGCGTTCGGGCCGGAACTGAAAGCCCGCTGCGGTGACGCCATAGGTGTTGGAGACGAAGCCACCCGACTTCGATCCACGCCCATAGGTGGCGTAGAGCATCACATCGCGCGACAGGTCGACCTGCAGCGTGGCGGACGGATCCCAATAGTCCTCGTTCAGACTGTCCCGCTGGTCCGCGCCGATCACGTTGAGCGGCGTGCCCGACACGTTGTACGAGGTGAAATCGCCGGTCTTCGCGGTGTGCGAGTAGCGCAGGCCAGCGATCAGCCGCAGCGCATCGGTGAAGTTCAGCGTACCCTGTCCGTAGAAGGAATAAGCGTCGCTGTCCTGCTTGAAGTCGGTCGCCTGATGACCGGTGATCGTGCCGGCGATCTGACGGTAGAAGGTGTCCTGGTGCAGCTCGTAGTCGGACGTGTCGTAATAGGCGCCGACCACATATTCGAGGAACTGCTTGGTCGGGGAGGCGAGACGGATCTCGCCGGACCATTGGGTGAAATCCTCCGGGAAGGTATTGGCGAAGCGTGCGTTGCTGTTGTTCGGCGCGATCGTGCCGTCCGGATTGCGTTCGTCATAGGCGCTCAGCCGCTCGGTGGTGAAATGCGAATAGCCCGCGATCGCCGTCAGCGTGTGGGTGCCGATCTCGACATTGGCGGTCAGCGCGCCATTGTAGGTCTTGATGCCGCTGCGCTCCGACTGGCCGGAGCCCGCGTAGTTGTCCGAGATGTAGCGCTCGTCTCCGACCAGGTCGAAATTGGTCCGCTGGGTCAGCGATCCAGAGACGCTGACGCCGCCCTTGAGCAGGTGGCGCCCGTATTCGCCCTTGGCGGTGATGTCGACACCGTCCACCGGGCGCCACATCAGGGTGAGGCGGGCGAGATCGTCGCGCAGCTGGGGATCGTCGTCACCGTCGAACAGGTTCTTGATATAGCCCTGCTGGCGGATGACCTTGACCGCAAGGCGCGCGCCGAACGTGTCGGACAGCGGCCCGCTGACCACCGCGGTGGCGTCCCACCCTTCCCGCTCGAAGTCCCAGCCCGCGCTGGCATAGCCCTCGAAGGTCTGGCCGGGTTTGGCGGAGACGAGGCTGATCGCGCCCGCGGCGGTGTTGCGCCCGAACAGCGCACCTTGCGGACCGCGCAGCACCTCCATTCGCTCCAGATCGAAGAAGGGCGCGGAGAATTGCGCGCCGCGTCCGCCGTAGATGCCGTCGAGATAGACCGACACCTCCTGATCGAAGGCGACGTTGTTCGGGCCGGACCCGAAGCCGCGGATATAGACCACCGGGTTCACGCCGGAGTTCAGCACCGCCAGGTTGGGCACATAGGACTGGATGCTGCGCAGATCGGTGATCTTCAACTCCTCGATCTGTCGGCCCGGCAACGCGGTGATCGAGACGGGCACGTCCTGGAGGCGCTGCTCACGCTTCTGTGCGGTGACAATGATGTCACCCAGCAGCCCCGGTGGCGCGGTGGAGGGCACGGTGGTGTCCGGCGCGGGCTGCGCAGGCGGCTCGGCGGCGGCGGGCGCCTCCTGCGTAGTGGCGGGCGCCTCCTGCGCAGCGGCGGGCAGGGCCGCGGCGACCGCAAGCAGGCCCGACAAGACACGGGTGGCGGAGTTCAACGTCGGTCGCGTGCGCATCTGGATCCCCTCTCCTTGGCCGCACCGCTTCAGCGACGCTGTGCCGATGACGCGATCCGCCCGCCACCGCGAGGCAGGAGGATTCGTCCGCCGAAGCTACATGATTGCATGCATATTGCAACAGGATTAGCGCAGTAGTGGCGGTTCCTGGCCGCGCTAGCAACATCGTGAATGCAATCGGAGGGGAGATGGATCGACTGGCCGGCAAGATCGCGTTGGTAACGGGCGCAGCCAGCGGCATCGGCCTTGCCTGCGCCGCTGCGATGGCGCGACAGGGCGCGCGCGTGTTCCTCGCCGATATCGACGATGCTGCCGGGGCCGCGGCGGCGGACGCGATCGCGGGCGCATCGTATCTTTCGATCGATGTGCGCGACGAGGGGGCCTGGCAGCATGCCGTCTCGGCGGTGCGCGACGACGCGGGGCGGCTGGACATACTGGTCAACAATGCCGGCATCGGCATCGGCGGCCCGATCGAGGCGCTGACGCTGGACGACTGGCGGCGGCAGCAGGCGGTGAACCTCGACGGCGCTTTCCTGGGGATCAAGCATGCGCTGCCGCTGATCCGCGCCGGCGGCGGGGGATCGATCGTCAACATCGCATCGGTGACTGGGATACGCGGCTCGGGAACGTTCGTGTCCTATGCCGCCTCGAAGGGTGGGCTGATCGCGCTGAGCCGGGCGGTGGCGCTGCAATGCGCCCGCGCACGCGACCGCGTTCGCGTCAACTGCGTCGCCCCCGGCATCATCGACACGCCGATCTTCGCCCGGCTGGAAGGCGTCTCCGGCTCCGCCGCCGATGCCGCGGCGAGCGCCGAACGGCTAGTGCCGCTGGGCCATGCCGGCACGCCCGACGACATCGCGCAGGCGGTGGTCTATCTCGCCAGCGAAGAGGCGCGCTACGTCACCGGCACCGAACTGGTGGTGGACGGCGGATTGCTGATCGGCTGACCAGCAAGCCGGCGTGCCAGCCGCCGGGCAGGCGCCAGCGCGGTCGCCAGCAGCAGCACCGCAAAGGTCATCGCCAGCAAGGTGGTGGCGGCAAGCGCCTTGCCGATCCCCATCGGACCGTCGAACACAGTGTCCGACATGCCGGCGGTGAGCGTGGGAGCGAGGCCCAGGCCCATGACGTTCACGGTGGCGCCGAACAGCGCCGCCATCAGCCCGCGCATCCGGTTGGGCGCGAGCGACTGCACCGTTGCCGCCTGAAGGCCGCCGATCAGGCTCGCCCCGAAGATGCCGCCGACGAAGCCGGCGATCGCCGGCCCGGTGGCGTCGCTCAGATACGCGAACAGGAAGCAGGGCGCCTGGATCAACGCCGCCGCGATCGACACCAGCGCCGGCGCTTCGATGCGACCGCGGCGCACCAGCGAATCCGAGATGACGCCGCCCAACAGGATCGCCAGGGTGCCGATCACCCCATAGCCGAGGCCGAAGATCATCCCGACCTCGCCGGGCGTCAGGCCGTGCAGCCGCATGAAATAGGCGGGGCCCCAGAGCTGAAAGGCGTAGCCGTTCATCGCGAACGCGCCATAGCCCAGGAACATCGGCACGATCGCGCGCCAGTGGGTGCGCACAAATCGAAGCACCTCGCGCAGGGCGGGCGCGTCGGCCTGGTCGGCGGCGGTGAGCCGACGCTCGGGCTCGCGCACCGTCAGCCAGATCAGCGCGGCGACCAGCAGCCCGGGCAGACCGACGGCGACGAACACGAACTGCCACGGCGCGACATCGCCCAGCAGCGGCAGGCCGGGCCGCGTCGCCAGCGCCCATTGCACCACCAGCCCGCCCGCCAGGATCGCCAGCCCGCCGCCTAGCGACGCGCCGCACGCGAAGATCGACATGGCAAGGCCGCGGCGCTCGGGCGGCAGATAGTCCGGGATGATCGAATAGGCCGCCGGGTTGAGGCTCGCCTCGCCGACGCCCACCCCCATGCGCGCGACGAACAACTGCCAATAACCCTGCGCCGTGCCGCACAAAGCGGTGGCGACGCTCCACAGCGACACGCCCACCACCAGCGCATCGCGCCGGCTGCGCGTATCCACCCACCGCCCAAAGCCGAAGGCGAACAGCACGTAGCAGCTGGCGAAGGCGAGCCCGGCGAGCAGGCTGACCTCGGAGTCGCTCAGCCCCATATCGGCGCGGATCGGATCGATCAGCAGGCTGAGCACCAGCCGGTCGAGGAAGGAGAAGGCCGACGCGAGCATCAGGCAGGCGACGACATAATAGCCGTAGGCGGGCGAACGGCGCCCGGCGGCGCTCATCGGCGGTCGGGAAGCGGCGTCGGCTCCCGGTCCACGAAGCGGTATTCGGGCGGCGACGGCATCTCGGCGACGCGCTCGTCATAGTCGTCATGTTCCAGCCGCAGCGCGCGGATCATGCCGGCGTTCATGGCGAACATGGAGGCGATGTAGGTCAGTTCGACGATCTGCTCGTCGTGGAAATGCTGCTGGAGCGCCGCGAACAGCCCGTCGGGGGTGCGGCCATGGTCCAGCGCGAGACAGTCGGCATAGGCCAGCACCGCGCGTTCGGCGGGATCGAAGCCGTCGAAGAGTGCCCAGTTCGGAATTGCATCCAGCGCCGCTTCGGAAAGCCCGAGCCCGCGCAGGATCTTGCGATGCTCGGAGAACATCCAGCGACAGCTGCACGCCCAGCCGATGCGGGTGATCGCCAGTTCCATATACCGCAGCGGCAGCTTCCGCCGCTTGGTCTGCTTGAGGTAGAAGCCGCGCACCGCATGCTCCAGCACGTCGGGCGAATGCGCCAGCACCGCTTCGTAATTGCCGGGCGCACCCGACGCCGTTGTCCCCGGCTCGCGCGCAGGATCCCGCCCCGGAAACTTGCGATCGTACATGAACTGAACGACCGGATCGTCGATCTCGTCCCGGCTTACCAGCCTCAGCCGCGGCATCGCCCTCTCCTTCTGCCATGCGCCGCGCGTGCCGCGGGTCTCGGACGCGAGCGTAGCGATTGCGCCGTTTGCATGCAATGTCACCCCGGCACAGATGTGAGCGTGGCGCAGTGGCGCGGATCGGCGATGCGAATCCGCAATACGGCAAGCCACCGATACAATGAGGGCATTGCACGCGCTGATCGACGCCTTGACGGCGCCGCTGTAGACGAGCCCGGCGCGCGGTTCGTTCCGCGAAACCATCGAGGTTCTGGTGCGATGACGCGTCAGAGATCATTGTCGTGCAGACCGAGTGTCGCGCGCCGCGCGATCGACGTCAGCACGGCGGCGGCGACGAAGACCGCTGGCGGCAACAGCCCGCGCACGGCCGGCACGTAGCCTGGCGCGACCACCACAATCACCCAGATCGCGTCCGCCCAGCCGGCCACGCACAGGTTCAGCCAATAGCCCGCCCGGTCGTTCCGCCAATTGCGCCACAGCCCGAACACAAGCACGAAGACCGCGATCGTCAGCATGTAGGCGGCGAGCTGGTAGATGCGTCCTTGCGCGAGCCCTTGCTGGAGCGATCCGAGCCGCGCGATGTCAAGCGCGACCTTGCAGTGGAACAGTCCCCACGCGGCGTAGCACAGCGCTCCCAGACGGGCTGCGATCAGCCGCACTGGTCGCCGCCGTCAGCGCGCGGCACTATCGCCGTGCCGCCAGCCGTGCGGCGTGGCGGCCGTAGGGACGCATGGGCGCTCACGCGAAGGAACGCTCGTCGGGGGCGGACAGGTTGCCTGCGTACGGTGCCTGTCCTGCGAGAGCGCGGCGCATGATGGCATCCAGCGACCAGGCGCCACCGCCATGGACCACGAGCGGTAGCAGGATGGCGGCCCAGCTGAGATGCGTCGACCAAGCGCTGGGGTAGACGAATACCTGAATGACGAGTGTCATCCCGAGCAGGGCCGCGGCGGAGAGCCGGGTGAGCAGTCCGACGACCAGCAGGACCGGAAAGAGGTGTTCCGCCGTCGTCGCTGACGCCGTCCACCTTCGTCCGGCCCGACAGGAAGAACACGCCGGCGATGCCGAGCCTGGCGATCAACAACAGCAGCCGCTGCGGCAGGAGGGTAGCCGCGACATAGGTGACACGGTCGTACAACGCGGTGGCCCTGGTCATGGAACCTCTCCAGATGGCAGCGGCCGGGGCAGCACGCGCCCCGGCGCTGCGAAGGTCAGGCCTTGGGCGAGAGCGAGCCGTTGCCCTTGGGCGTCTTGATCGTGGTGCAGGTGCCTGCCTTCACGAGCTTCCAAGCATTGCCCTGATAGTTCACCTTGGAGGTGCCGGCGCAGCTGGTGCGCGGCCCCGCCGCGCAGTCGTTCTTGCCGGCGAGCGAGACGCCGTAGCACTTCTCCATGGCGGGTTTCTGCTGCGCCGAGGCTCCGCCAGCGAATGTGGCGGAGGCGATGGCGATGCCGGCCGCGAGGGCCGCGTGATTGGTGCGCATGGTCGGGTCCTTGAACGCTATGCCTCTGCGCGCGGCCCGGCCAGGGGGGACGCCGGGCCGCGCGGTGACCGGGGAGGAGGCGGGAAGCCCGTGTCACGTCCGGCATTTCGACCGCGCGGCCGCAAACGTTACAAACGCGACCGCGCAAACAATCTGCGCGCGTGCTGTAACCGTGCGCCCGATCGCGCCGAAGTCGGGTGCGAGGAGTGTGGATGCGGACCGACGAGGACGTCCTGCGCGGGTTAATGGTCGATGGGCTGGACGGCGACGCCGCCGCCCATGCGGCGCTGCTGCGCCTGCTCGTCCCGCTCCTGCGAGGTTTCTATCGGCGTCGCGTACGCGGCGCCGATGACGATGTTGAGGATCTGGTGCAGGAAACCCTGATTGCCGTGCACACACGGCGCTCGACCTACGACTGTGACCGCGCGTTCACCGCCTGGCTGTTCGCGATCGCGCGCTACAAGATGATTGACCAGTTCCGGCGCGGATCGCGCTTTCAACCGCTCGACGGGATGGAAGAGGAGCTCGCCGCCGACGGCTTCGAGGACGATGTGACTGCCCGGCTCGACGTCGATGAGCTGCTCACGACGCTCCCGGCCAAGCAGTCGCGGATGATCCGTGCCACGCGCATCGAGGGGCTGAGCGTTGCGGAGGCGGCTCGGGCGGGCGGCATCGGCGAGTCCGACGTGAAGGTCTCGGTCCATCGCGGACTGAAGGCGCTGATGGCGCGTGTCCAAGGGGAGCGGCGATGAACACCGACGAGCTGATCCTCCGGCTCGCCCGGGACACGCGTCCGGTGCCGCGCGGCACGGTTGGCCGGCGCCTCGTCCTCGGCATCGCGCTCGGAGCCGTCGTGTCGGCCATACTGGTGCTCGCGTGGCTGGGGCCGCGCGAGGACCTGGGCGTCGCGGTTCGCCGCGCGTCTTACTGGATTAAATGGGGCTACACCCTCTCGCTCTCCGCGGCGGCGCTCGCGGTGACCGCGCAGCTCGCCCGGCCCGACAGCGGTCGGCTGCGCGGGCTGTGGCTGACCGCGATCCCCGTGGTGCTGCTCGCCGTGGTCGGTCTGATGGAGCTGGCGCGGACGCCGCGCTCGGACTGGCTGGCGATGTGGCTGGGGCAGAGCTGGATGGTCTGCCCGTGGCTGGTGCTGCTGTTCGCCATTCCGATCTTCGGCGGGCTGCTGTGGTCATTCCGCAAGCTCGCCCCCACCCGCCTGCGCGCCGCCGGCGCGGCGGCTGGGCTCACCGCCGGCGCCTTCGCTGCGAGCGTCTACTGCCTGCATTGCCCGGAGGTGTCCGCCATCTTCGTGCTGACCTGGTACTCGCTCGGCATCCTGCTCGCGACTCTGCTCGGATCGCTGCTCGGCCCGCGGCTGCTGCGCTGGTGAGCGTCGGCCCGACTGCACCCCGATCGACGAAGGAGACGTTTGCGATGACGATTTCGGGCGGCTGCCGCTGTGGAGCGGTGCGGTACGACCTGGCGATGGACGATCTTCCGGTCAGCTTCGCCTGCCACTGCCTCGACTGTCAGACCTGGAGCGGCAGTGCGTTCGCGTCGAACGCGCTGCTGCCGGACTCGGTGCTGACGTTCCACGCCGAGCCGTTCCGGTTCGAACTGGATGGTCGCGATGGCAGACGCTTCGAGCAACTGGCCTGCCGGACCTGCATGACCGTGCTGGCCAACCGCACTCCGGACCTTCCCAAGATGACTATCCTGCGGGTCGGAACGCTCGATCGCAGCAACGAGATCGTACCGGCGGTCCACATGTGGACCTCGCGCAAGCAGTCCTGGGTCCGGATCCCGGAGGCGATCCCGGCCTTCGAGACCACGCCGACGCCGCAGCAGTTCGCTGCCGTGCTCGGCCGGGTGCCATCGCCGAGCGTCGCGACCTGGGCCTCGGAATAGAGCGGACAGAGGTCCGCTGCGCCCGGTGCGATGGGCATCTGGGTCACGTCTTCAACGACGGACCACGACCCACCGGGTTGCGCTACTGCATGAACGGAGCCGCCCTTCACTTTGGGCCGGCCCGGCAGGTCTGAGCGCAACAGTCGAACCATCCGATCAAGGAGATCGATCGATGCAACAGTCCGGCCAGCTCGAAGCGCGAGGCACGTGGGTGCCTGGCACTCGGACGGATATCGTCCACCCGCACATGAGCGATGCCTTTGCGCGGGTCTACGAAGCGACCGCGCACCGCAACACCGGACAGATCGCCGCGGTGGCGCTTGACCGGGTTGGCGGGATCGGCTGGGGGACAAGGGTCCTCGACATCGCCGCAGGCGCGGGTGCGCTCAGCGTGCCGGCCGCGCTGCGCGGCGCATCGGTGCTGGCGATCGACCATGCGCCCGGGATGGTGAGGCTCGTCTCGGAACGGCTCGCTCCCTTCCCGGCAAGCGGCGCGCGCGTGATGGATGGCCAGCGGCTCGACCTTGGCGACGGCTGCTTCGATGCGACCTTCTCGCTGCTTGGTGCGAGCATGTTCAACGACTGGCGGGCGGGGCTATCGGAGCAGGTGCGCGTCACGCGCGCGGGCGGTCGGGCCTGCGTGGCGACGTGGCGCAGGCCGCCGGGCGGCGGCCCCTTCCTCGTGCTCGCCGAGGCGCTCCGCGCTGTCTTCCCCGACATGCCTCCGCCTGCGACGCCGGAGGGCTTCGCCACGCTGGCCGACCCGGAGCGGCTCCGGGAGGAGCTCGTGCGGGCAGATCTGACCAACGTGACGGTCGAAGAGTTTGAAGTTGCCTGGGAGGGACCGTCCGGAGCCGCCTACCTCAAGGATGTCGGCGAACTGTACGGCTTTATCGGCGTATATGCCGCCTTGGACAATGAGAAGCGGCAGCGTGTGGACGCGGCCGTGTTGGAAGTTGTGGATCGGTTCGCCGAAGGTGACCGGATAGTCCTGCGGTCGCCCGTCGTCCTGGCCGTTGGCGTCGGAAACTGATCCTCTTGTTGTAACCGCATCAGTGCCAGCAGCGAAGGACGAGAGCCACACGGGCACACTATTCTTCAGAGGAGACCGACATGAACATCACCTTCCGCACCGGCCTCAGCATGGCCACCACCGCCGCGATCGTCGCCGTGGCGGCGGCGTCCGCGCCGGGCGTCGCCGCCGCGCAGGGTGCCGAGGCCGGCAAGGTCGTCCACTGCTACGGCATCAACAGCTGCAAAGGCACCTCGGACTGCAAGACGGGCGCCAACGCGTGTAAGGGCCAGAACGAGTGCAAGGGTCACGGCTTCAAGGCGCTGACCACAAAGGAGTGCAAGGCGCAGGGCGGCAGCCTGACCGAACCGAAGTGATCGAGGCGGCCCGGCGGGATCGTCCGCCGGGTCGCTCCCCCAACAGACATGGAGGCAGGGATGATCCCCTCGTTCGCCGGCTTCGGCCTTGGCCTTCGCAGACCGCACTATGCCGAGTTCCTAAAGCACCGCGTCGCGGTCGACTTCCTCGAGGTGATCTCGGAGAACTTCATGGTCGACGGCGGGCAGCCGCGCCGCATCCTGCGTGACATCCGCGCGCGCTACCCGGTGGCGCTGCACGGCGTGTCGATGTCGATCGGTTCGGCCGACGGGCTTGACACCGCCTATCTCGCGCGGCTGCGCGCGCTCGTCGATGAGATTGAACCGCTGTTCGTTTCGGACCACCTCAGCTGGTCGCGAATCGAGGGGTTCAACTCCCACGACCTGCTGCCGCTGCCCTGCACTCGGGAGGCGCTCGAGGTCGTCGCCGCCAACGTCGACCGGGCGCAGGACGCGCTCGGCCGCGCGATGCTGGTCGAGAACCCGTCGAGTTACATCGACTTCGCCCCCTCCGACATGACGGAGTGGCAGTTCCTGGACGCCTTGTGCGCGCGCACCGGCTGCGGTCTGCTGCTCGACGTCAACAACGTCTTCGTCAGCGCAAGCAATCACGGGTTCGATCCCCTCGCCCATCTTGACGGCGTGCCGCACGCGCGCGTGCGCCAGATCCATCTCGCGGGGCACAGCCAGGGTGCCGAGCTGCTGGTCGACACCCACGACAAGCCGGTGCCACCCTCGGTGTGGGATCTCTACGCGCACGTCCTGCCGCGGCTCGGCCCAGTGGCGACGATGATCGAGCGCGACGACGACATTCCGCCCTTGGCCGAGCTGCTCGGCGAGCTGCGGACGGCGCGGAGCATCGCGGCCGAAGTCGTGGCGGTAGCGGCATGAGCCTGCTCGCGCTCCAGCGCGACATGCGCGTCTGGCTGACGCGCGAGGATGCGGGCGCGGCCGCGCGCCTCGGCCCGGCCGCAGCGCCCGGCCTGCGCGTCTACCAGAACAACTATCGCGCACAGCTCGTCGCCTGCCTGGAGGCGAGCTTCGCGCAGACGCTCGCCTGGATCGGCGCCGAGGCCTTCATCGGCGCTGCCGCGACACACATCGACGCCGTCCCGCCGAGCAGCTGGACGCTCGACGCCTATGCACGCGATTTCCCCGCGACGCTCGGGCGCCTGTTCTCCGACGACCCCGAGGTGGAGGAGCTCGCCGCGCTCGAACTCGCGCTGGAGGAGGTGTTCGTCAACGCCGACGCCGTCGCGCTCGGCGTCGCGGACATCGCCGACGTCGACTGGGACCGCGCCGCCATCCGGCTGATGCCAGCGCTGGACCTGGTGCCGATGCGCACCAACGCCGCAGCGATCTGGTCCGCCCTGGCCGCGGGCGAGGTGCCGCCGGCGTCGGGCGCGCTGGAGGCGCCCGAGGCAGCGCTCGTGTGGCGACAGGACCACCGCTCGCGGTTCCGGATGCTGGATCAGGTCGAGTGGCAGGCGCTGGTCCGCGTACGCGCGGGCGTCTCGTTCGCGGCGCTCTGCGCGGAGACGGGGCGGGCATTCGGCGACAATGACGCCGCAGCGATCGCGGGCGGCTGGCTCGGCCGCTGGCTGACAGACGGATTAATCGTCGGCATCGATGACGGCGGCTAGACCCGCGCGTCAGATCCCCGCATACCAGGCGTAGTCGTTGCTGTCCTCCCAATAACCGCCCTTGCCCGCGCCGATCCCGGCGAGGCTGCGCACCGCCTCCACGCGCATCACGTATTTGGCGTGCTTGTAGCCGAGCTGGCGCTCGACGCGCAGGCGCAGCGGCGC
This sequence comes from Sphingomonas sp., assembly GCF_042096255.1. Classification (GTDB taxonomy): domain Bacteria; phylum Pseudomonadota; class Alphaproteobacteria; order Sphingomonadales; family Sphingomonadaceae; genus Sphingomonas. Next base: position 45,421 of record NZ_JBELLZ010000009.1, read on the forward strand.
GCCGTTCGCGATCGGCAGCCGCTGGCCGTTGAGGCCGTAGGCGAGGATCGTCTGAGGGTGAAAGGCGTCGAACAGGTCGATGCTCTCATAATATTTGCCCGGGCCGTAATCGTCTGCACAGTGGAACACGAGATACTTCGCTTCAGGCGACAGCCCGGCGTCGCGCAGCAGACCGCCGAGCGGCACGCCCGTCCACGTCCCGATCGCGCTCCACCCCTCGACGCAGTCGTGGCGCGTCGTCTGTCTACGCCGCGGCAAGCGCGTGATCTGCGCCAGCGACAGCGACAGCGGGCGGCGCACCAGTCCGTCGATCACCAGCCGATAGTCGCGGAACCCGTTCGCGGCCAGCTGCACATAGTCGGCGGCGGCGGGGCTGTGCGTGCCATTGGCGCGGAACACCGGCGACCGCTCTGCATCCGAATATTCCCGCGCCAGCGAGAAGCGCGTCGCGGTCAGCCGCGAGACGTCGTGGGTCAGCCGCTCCGTGCCCTCGAAGAAGGCGCGCAGCGCGGGGGTCGCCGCCACCCGGTCGCACCCAGAGAGCAGCAGCCCACCGCCGGTCGCGCCGAGCCCGCCGACGAGCGCGCGTCTGGTGATCATGCCTCTTCCTTCTCTTCGATGCGGAACCAGCCGGTGATCATCGAGCGGATCTCGTTGATCGGTCCGGCGAGCACCACCATCGTCAGGTGCACGATCGTGAACGCGACCAGCCCGAACGCGCACAGGAAGTGGATCGAGCGCGCCGACTGCCGCCCGCCGAATATCGTCAGCAGGAACGGGAAGTTCGCGTCCGCCACCGGCGACATGGTCAGCCCCGTCAAGATGATGCCCGGGATGAGCAGGAACACGACCCCGCCGTAGGACAGCTTCTGGAGGATGTTGTACCGCGTCGCCGCCTCGCCCGTCGGGAAGCGCAGCCGCGCATGGTCCTTCACGTCGTGCCAGATGTGCCGCCACGTCAGCTCGCGCCGCCGCGGCAGCAGGTCTCGTGCGAGATGCCGGTTGATGGCGCCCGCGACGAGATAGAAGATCGCGAGCGCCACCAGCACCCACGCGAACGACAGATGCCAGCGGCGCCCTGCGGCCAGGCTGTAGCCCGATGGGATCGTTGACCACCACGGGAAGGCGCGGGTGCGCTCGACGCCCTGCTGGTCCTTCCACCGGCCGAGCACGCCGCCGGTCGGCAGGTCGAACGTCCGCGCGATCACGACGTGCCCGCCGGTCGCGGTCGGCCCGATCTCGAACCAAGTGCGGTCCATGTTGGCGCCGTAGCTGCCCCAGTAGAGCCGCGGATGCGCGTTGAAGATCATCAGCCCGCTCATCAGCATGATGAGCAGCGTCGCCGCATTGGCCCAGTGCCACAATCGCGTCGTCAGCCGGTGGCGGTAGAACAGCCGCCGTCGCGGCGGCGGCGCCTCGGGTGCGATGGCCTGTGTCGTGTCGTCGATCGTCGCCATGTCGCCGCCCCCCGCGCGCCCGTTCACACCTTCAGCGCGGCGGTGATGCGGCCGCCGACGCCCTCCTGCACCAGGATCGCGGAGGCGAGCCCCGGCCGCGTCGCCGCCGGCAGCACCACCGTCTTCGCCGCACCGGTCCACGCATCCAGCTTCACCAGCTCGCGCACGATGTCGCGGTGCGGCAGCGTGCGCCCGCCATTCTCGCCAGCGCGGATCGCAACGGGGATCGAGCGCGGCTCGTAGCGGACCAGCCACACGGTCGATGGCGCCGCCGCCTTGCCACCGCCGACGCGCAGCGTCAGCCCCTCCACCGCCAGCGACGGCCCGCCGCGCGCGGGGCCGGCGGCGCGAATCGTCCGATCGAGCTGCTGCCGGTTGCTGCCGACGATGGCGGTGTCGCCGTTGACGATCACCTGCGGCGTTGCGACCTGCGACCGTCCGGCATGATGGGCATAATCCCACTGCCGCGCGGTGTAGGCCGGCTTGGCGAACCGGTCCTGCCAACCAAGCTGGTCCCAGTACGTCACCGCGAACGACAGCGCGAGAACTTCCGAGCGATCGGCCAGCGCGTTGACGTTGGAGTTGGCGGGCGGGCAGGACGAGCAGCCCTGGCTCTGGAAGAGTTCGACGACAACCGGGTGCGCGGCCGACGCGCCGGCGATCGGTTGCGGACCGGAGGCGGCCGGCTTGGCCGGCGCCGCGCTCGTTTCCTGCCCGCACGCAGCAAGCAGGCCAGCGGCGGCAACCGCGAGCAGCGATGAAGAAAAGGCAGAGCGCATGATCGTCCTCTCGGATGGTTCGGCCATTCTCTCCTGTTCGGGCAGCGGCGCCCATCGGTTACAGCGTATCGCAAACGTTTTTCGAGACTCTTGTCCCGCACCCGTTCAGCGCATCGCAGACACGAGCGCGACCACCTCGACGCTGGCGGAGGCCGACGCTGTCGGCGGCGCCGTAAGGGAGCAGGAGCGTGCCGTCGTGAACGATATCGTCGCAGCCGGAGCTTTAACTCCGCACCAGGCTTGCCCGATCTTCTATATACAGGCTGATGGAGGCTGGCTGCTTCCCTCGGCCCCGGACACTGGGGCCTCGCCCTGTTGCATGGCGAGTCAGTATATCGACCACTGGATCGACAGCCGACCGTAGAAGCCGGCCAGCCCTAGAGAGGAGAGGAAAAAGGGCGTAAGACTGCCGAACTGGAGGCGAACGTGACCGAGTGATTTAGCACCGCTGCAACACCTTATCTCCCCGCTTGGGGAGGCGTGTTACCTGGAATGTTACCTAGAGCCACTCGGGTGAGGGATGCCCCCTGCTAACCCTCTGAAAAATGGCGCGCCCGGAACGATTCGAACGTCCGACCCTCAGATTCGTAGTCTGATGCTCTATCCAGCTGAGCTACGGGCGCGCATTGGAGGGGCGCTGATAGAGGGGTGTTTCGGATCGCGCAAGCCGTTGCGTGCGGGAAAAGTGATCTCTACGCCGATCCTTGTGATCCGCGCTTTTGCCCTCCTGTCGATCGCCGCGCTGGCGGGCTGTGCGAAGGACACCGGGCACTATCCCTCACTCTCGCCGCGCCCGATCGAGCGGGTCAGCCTCGACGAGCCTGCCGCGCCGCCGCCCGCTCCCGCCCGGCCCGATCCTGCACTCGACGCGCGGCTCGCGGAGGCGGCGCGCGCCGATGCCGATCGCAAGCGCCGGATCGAAGGCGCGCTCACCGACGCCGACCGGCTTGTCGCGCAGGCGGCGGGCATGCCGGCGGGCAGCGACCGCTGGCTCGACGCGCATATCGCGCTCGGCACGCTCGACGGACTGCGCGCGGAGACCAGCGAGGCGCTCACCGCGCTCGAACAAGAGGCGGCGGACCGCGGCGTCGCGGGCGAGCCGCCCTACCCCGCGCTGGACGACGCGATCGAGCGGCTGCGCTCCGCCGCCGCGGGCCTCACCGCGCGGATCGACGCGCTGCAGCAGCGGCTGGCGCGCTGATCCCGTTCAGGCGGCGCCCTTGCGCGCCTTGTCGAGCTTTTTGAGCAGCATCTGCCGCTTCAGCCGCGAGATGTGATCGACGAACAGCACGCCGTTCAGATGATCGATCTCATGCTGCATGCAGGTGGCGAGCAGGCCTGACAGCTCCTCCTCATGGGCGGCGCCCTGCTCGTCCAGCCAGCGCACGGTGCAGCGCGCCGGGCGGGTGACGTCGGCATATTGCTCCGGGATCGAGAGGCAGCCCTCGTTGTAGGAGGAGGTCTCCTCACTCACCGCGACGATCTCGGGATTGATGTACGCGTGCGGGTTGCGGACCGGGCGGGTCTCGCCGTCCTCGCCCGTCTCCTCGCGGTCCTGGAGGTCGATCACCAGGATGCGCTGCGCGACGCCGACCTGGATCGCGGCGAGGCCGATGCCGTGTGCGGCATACATGGTGTCGAACATGTCGCCGACGAAGGCGCGCACCGCGTCGGTCACCTCCGATACGGGCTCAGACACGAGGCGGAGACGCGGATCGGGAACTTCGACGATGGGGAGGACGGCCATCTGCGCGAGCTAGGTCCCGCCCCCCGCGAGGTCAAGCGAGCGGCGTTGCGGGGCCGCGCCGCGCCGCGCTAGGCTGCCACGATGATCCGCCGCGTCCTTCGCCTCTCGCTCAAGCTGGCCCTGTGGTTCGTGGCGCTGTCGGTGCTGTGGGTGGCGGTGCTGCGCTTCGTGCCGCCGCCGTTCACGCTGACCATGGCGGGGGACCTGATGTCCGGCCACACCATCACCAAGGAATGGACGCCGCTGTCGCGGATCGACCCGGACATGCCGCGCGCCGCCATCGCCGGGGAGGATTCGCGCTTCTGCGAACACCACGGCTTCGACTTCAAGGCGATGGCGGGCGCGGCCTATCGCAATTCGCAGGGCGGGCGCATCCGCGGCGGATCGACGATCAGCCAGCAGACCGCCAAAAACGTCTTCCTATTCCAGGGCGGCGGCTATGTCCGCAAGGCGTTCGAGGCCTGGTTCACGCTGCTGATCGAGACGATCTGGGGAAAGCGACGGATCATGGAGGTCTATCTCAACGTCGCCGAGACGGGGATCGGCACCTATGGCGTCGAGGCGGGGGCGATTCGCTATTTCAACCATTCGGCGGACCGGCTCTCCACGTCGGAGGCCGGCCGCATCGCCGCGGTGCTGCCGCTGCCCAAGAAGCGGGCGGCGATCAGCCCGCGCGGCTTCACCCGCCGCCACGGCAACGCCATCGCCAGCCGCATCGGCGTGGTCCGGCGCGAGGGGCTAGACGCCTGCCTGCGCTGATCACGGGGAGCGGCGGAAGTTGACACTAAGTTGACACCCTCACGCTGATCCGGCGGAGCTAGCAGCGACAAAGGATAGACGCGGCAACACATCGGCGCCCGAAAGGCGCCGGCGCAGAGGGGCCGTTCACTGTCAAAAGAGCAAAGCCCTGATAACAGATCGTGCCGTTGTAGGAAAGGCGCCGTTCGCGCTATTCCACCGCCTTGTCGATCGCGGCGCCGGCCTTGTCGGCCGTATCGCCGACGCTCTTCGCCGCAGAGCTGACCGCATCGGTGCGCACCGCGTCGTTCTTCGACTGGTTGAACAGGTACCAGGCGCCGACGATCACGAGAATCAGCGCGGCGAGACCGAGCAGAAGGCCGCCACCGCCGCCGCGCCGCTCCACGATCGTGGTGGTCGGCTGCTGCGCGCTCGGCGGGACGTTCGAGCGGGTCGTGGTGGTCTCGGTGTAGATGGGATCGGCCATGACACATACTCCTGCCAATGATGGCGGGAGGAACGTGCCGATTCGGTCCTTCGTTCCATGGGCGAAACGGTGGGATGGCCGGTGAGAAGTAACCGCCCCGGCCTTTTCCCTCCGTCGCCCCGGCCTTGAGCCTGGGTCCCGCTGCCTTGCCCGGCCGAAGGGAGAAGCGGGACCCCGGGTCAAGCCCGGGGTGACGGGAACCAGGTCGTGTCTCGGAGCAGCCCGCCGCGGGCGAAGCCCGCGCCGTCGGACAGGGCTGCGCCCCGCCGGCCGAGCTGGCGCGTCTCGCCGGCAGCTGTGCTGCCTGCGTGCGCGCGGCGCTTAGAACGGCAGCTTGAAGCCCGGGGGGAGCGGCAGGCCGGCGGACATCTTGGCCATCTCCTCGTTCGACTTCGCATCCGCCTTGGTCCGCGCGTCGTTGAGCGCCGCGGCAACCAGGTCCTCCAGCATCTGCTTCTCGGACGCCTGCATCAGCGAATCGTCGATCGACACGCCCAGGATGCGGCCCTTGGCGGTCGCCTTGATCTTGACCAGCCCGCCGCCGGAGACGCCCTCCACCTCGATCGTGTCGAGCGTCGCCTGCGCCTCGCCCATCTGCTTCTGCACGGTCTCCGCGGCGCTCTGCGCGGCGGCGATCAGTTCGTTGAGATCCTTCACGATACACTCCGTTGCGGGGTCCAGGATTCGAGTTCGGCGTCGGGGAAGGCGTCCAGCGCGGCGCGGACCAAGGGGCTGGCGAGCACCGCCTCCCGCTCGGCGTCGCGCGCCGCATCCATGGCTTCCTTGATTGTCGGCTCGCCGGGCGCGTCGAGCATCGACAGCTTCCAGGCGATGCCGAAGCGGCCCTTGAGCACCTGCGCCAGCTCGCTCAGCGTGTCCGCCGCGATCGGGCGCGCGCCGCTGAACACGATCTCGGGCGGCGCATAGCGCACCAGCCGCGCGCCATGCACCAGCCGTGCCGCGAGCGCCGGGTTGCGGTCGTCGAGCAGCTCGACCAGCGCCGCGAAGCTTTCCGGCGCCGCAGGCCTGGCGGGCGCCTCGGGCTCCGCCTGAACTGCGCGCGGTGCTGGCGCTTCTGTTGGCCGCGCAGGCGCGGATATCGGTGCGATCGCCTCGCCGCCCGCCAGCCGCCGCGCCAGCTCGCCCGGATCGGGCAGGCTGGAGGCGTGGATCACCCGGAGCAGCGCCATCTCGGCCGCCTCGATCGGCAAGGCCGCGCGGGACACCTCGTCATGTCCTTTGAGCATCAGCTGCCACAAACGGTGCAGCGCGGGGAAGCCGAGCCGCATCGACCACTCGGAATAGGCGTCGCGCTCCTCGGCGGGCTGCGCGGCATCCGCCTTGGCGCCCACCTTCACCAAAGTGATGCCGTGCACCGCCTCCAGCAAAGCGCGCAGCACGCCGGCCGGATCGACGCCATGATCGTACTGGCGGCGCAAGGCGGCGAGCGCGCCCGGCGCGTCGCCGGCAAGCAGCAGGCCGAGCAGGTCGCGCACCGCACCGCGATCGGACAGGCCCAGCATCTCGCGCACCTGCGCCGCGCCGACACCGCCGCCCTCCAGATCGGCATGCGCGATCGCCTGATCGAGGATCGACAGGCCGTCGCGCGCCGATCCTTCCGCCGCGCGCGCGATCATCGCCAGTGCCTCGGGCTCGGCCATCACGCCCTCCTTCTCGCACACCGCGCCGAAATGCGCGGCGAGCAGTTCGGCGGGGATGCGGCGCAGGTCGAAGCGCTGGCAGCGCGACAGCACGGTGACGGGCACCTTGTTCACCTCGGTGGTGGCGAACAGGAACTTCACGTGCGCGGGCGGCTCCTCCAGCGTCTTGAGCAGGCCGTTGAACGCGGCCTTTGAGAGCATGTGGACCTCGTCCACGATGTAGATCTTGAACCGCGCGCTCACCGCGGCGTAGCGCGAGGCCTCGATGATCTCGCGGATGTCGTCGATGCCGGTATGGCTCGCCGCGTCCATCTCGATCACGTCGATGTGGCGCCCTTCGGCGATCGCGCGACACGGCTCGCACACGCCGCACGGATCGATCGTCGGCCCGCCCTGCCCATCCGGGCCGATGCAGTTGAGCGCCTTGGCGACCAGCCGCGCGGTCGAAGTCTTGCCCACCCCGCGCACGCCGGTGAGCAGGAAGGCGTGGGCGATGCGGTCGCGCTTGATCGCATTGCCCAGGGTGGTGACCATCGCATCCTGCCCGATCAGCGCCGAGAAGGTCTGCGGACGATATTTGCGCGCGAGGACGCGATAGGCCTCCGGCCGCCCAAGCTGAGAGGGGGGCTGGGGCGGTTCGTCGAGGCCTAGGCCGAAGTCGCTCATCGGCTCGAATCGGTACGCGAAGGACGGGGCACGCACCCTAGATAGGCGCGTCCGCGGCGTTCGTCAGCGGCGTTCCGCGCTCATTCCGCGCTCAATAGCCGTTGAGCCGCCCAAAGCGGTCGCGGTGGTAGGCGCTGTTGCCCCACATCGCTTCCAGCACCGCCGCGCGCTTCAGGTACAGGCCGGCGTCATATTCGTCGGTCATGCCGACGCCGCCGAACAACTGCACCATCTCGCGGCTGACCAGCTTGAGCGTATCGCCGCCGATCGCCTTGGCGAGGCTGACCGCCTGGTCGACATCCGATCTCCCCGCGTCGATCGCCTCCAGCGCGCCCTCCACCGCCGAGCGCATCAGCTGGAGCTCGGTGAACATCTTGGCCATCCGGTGCTGAAGCGCCTGGAAGGTGGAGAGGACCTGCCCGAACTGGACGCGCTGCTTGAGATAGTCGAGCGTCTGCGCGAACGCGCTCTCGGCCATGCCTAGCATCTCGGCGGTGGCGGCAGCGGTGGCGAGGTCGACCGCGCGCGCGGTCAGTTCGGGGCCGCCCAGCCTGATCGCGGGGGCGTCCTTGAACGAGACCGCGGCATGGCTGCGGCTGTCGGCCATGCGGCGGGTGGATTTGCTCACGCCCTCGCCGTCGGCGACGAGGTATAGCCCATCGGTTGCGGCGACCAGGAACACGCCCGCCGCGTCGCCCTCGGCAACGAAGGCCTTGTCACCGGTGAGTTTGCCGTCGATCACCTTGGTCGAGAGCGCTGCGGGATCGTGGTTCGGCCCCTCGTCCACCGCCAGTGTGCCGATCACCTCGCCGTTGGCGAGTTTCGGCAGCCATTCGCCCGCCGCCTCGCCGCCCGCTTCGGCAAGCACGCTCGCCACCACCGCGCTCGCGGCCAGCGGCGAGGCGACCAGGTTGCGGCCGATCTGCTCCAGCACCAGGCCGAGCGAGAGGAAACCGAAGGCGGATCCGCCATGCTCCTCGGGCACGGTGATGCCGAACCAGCCCATCTCCGCCTGCGCGTCCTTCGACGCGGCGTCGAACGCGGTGCCGGCGTCGCGGACCTTGCGGAAGGCGGTGGTGGGGCTCTCATTGTCCACCCACTCGCGCGCCATGTCGCGAAGCATCACCTGTTCGTCGTTGAGAAGTGCCATCGTTGAAGTCCCCGGATTGTCGGCCTCGTGCGTTCGCGCGGTCAGTTCTGTGAAGGAAGCAGGGAGCAGGGAGCAGAAGAAGTGGGGCCTACTGCTCCCTGCTCCCTGCTCCCTCCAAACTACTGATGATCCAGCATCCCCAGGATGCGCTTGGCGATCACGTTGTTCTGGATCTCGCTGGAGCCGCCGTAGATCGACACGGCCTTGCCCCACAGCCAGCTGCGGGTCTGCGCCAGTTCGTCCGCGCTGAACCCCTCGCCTTCCCAGCCCAGCCCCTGCATGCCCATGATCTCGACGTTGAGTTCGGCGCGGTCCTGGGTGATCCGTGCGCCGACGTTCTTCATGATGCTGGTCGCGGCGGAGGGGCCGGCATTGCCCTTGGCCTCCAGCGCGGCGCGGCGCAGGGTGAGCGCGAAGGCGCGCTGGTCCATCTCGTGCCTGATCACGCGGGTGCGGAGGTCGGCATCGGCGATCCGCCCCTCGGCATCGGCGCCGCGATACTTTTTCGCGACCTCGGGCACGCTCCGCCCGGCGAGCATCCGCGACGCCGATCCGCCGCCCGACAGCGAACTCCGCTCGTGCTGAAGCAGGCGCGTGCCGATCTCCCAGCCCTGCCCCTCGCGCCCGACGAGGTTCTCCTTGGGCACCTTCACGTCGGCGAAGAAGGTCTCGCAGAACGGGGACTGGCCGCTGATCAGCCGGATCGGCTTGGTCTCGACGCCGGGCGCATCCATGTCGATCAGGAGGAAGCTGATGCCGGCGTGCTTCTGCGTCTTGTCGGTGCGGACCAGGGCGAAGCATTTGTCCGCCCATTGGCCGCCGCTGGTCCAGGTCTTCTGGCCATTGACGACGTAATGGTCGCCGCGATCCTCGGCAAAGGTCTGCAACGAGGCGAGGTCCGATCCCGCGCCCGGCTCCGAATAGCCCTGGCACCAGCGCACCTCGCCGCGGACGATGCCGGGGATGTGCTGCTGCTTCTGTTCCTCGCTGCCATATTCGAGCAGCGTGGGCCCGAACATCATCACACCCATGCCGCCGATCGGGTTCCACGCACCGGCGCGCGCCATCTCCTCGTTCAGGACGCGCGCCTGCTCTCGGGAAAGCCCGCCGCCGCCGTACTGCGCGGGCCAGGTCGGCACGCCCCATCCCTTCGCGCCCATCGCCTCGCGCCACGCGCGCTGCGCCGGCGTCTCCTCGCTCGGCCCCTCGACCGCGGACATCGCATTGTCGGCGCCGCGCAGTTCGGCGGGGAAATGCTCCGCAAGGAACGCGCGCACTTCCTCGCGAAAGGCGTCAGGATTCCCGACCGGTCGGTCGAGCTCGGCGGCAGTCGCCATGCATCTCTCTCCATGATCCTAGAAGATCGGGTATGGTGCATGCCATGGCGCGCGCGACTTGGGAAGAGCGCTTTGCCGGTCTGCCGCGTTCGGCTAGGTTCACGGGCGGGGGAGACCGACGGCCATGCACTTCCACCACCGTGCCATCCCGATCGCGCTCGCCGCGATCCTGATCGATTCGATCGGGTTCGGCATCGTTCTCCCCGTGCTACCCTCGCTGGTGGTGGAGCTCGGCCACGTCGACCTCGCCCAGGCGACGCGGATCGGCGGCTATCTGCTCGCGGTCTATGCGGTGACGCACTTCTTCGCCGGCCCGGTGATCGGCAGCCTGTCCGACCGGTTCGGCCGCCGCCGCGTGCTGCTGGTCAGCCTCATCTGCTTCGGCACTGATTATGCGCTGATGGCCGCCGCGCCGACGCTCGCCTGGCTGTATCTCGGCCGCGCCATCGCGGGCATCGCCGGGGCGACCTACGGCCCGGTCAATGCGGTGATCGCCGACGTGACCCCGCCCGAAAAGCGCGGCCAGGCGTTCGGCTGAATCGGCGCGGCGTTCGGCGGCGGCTTCATCCTGGGGCCGGCGATCGGCGGGCTGCTCGCCGAGTTCGGCCCGCGCGCGCCTTTCGTTGCCGCCGCCGCGCTTGCCTTCGTCAATGCCGCGATGATCGTCGCGCTGATGCCCGAAACGCTCGCGCCCGAGAACCGCCGCGCGTTCGACTGGCGCCGCGCCAACGTGTTCGGCGCCTTCGCCCCGCTGTTCCACGCCGGCGGCGCGACGCCGCTGCTCGTCGGCGGCCTTGTCTGGCAGGTGGCGCATATGGTGTTCCCCGCCACCTGGGCATTCTGGGCGGAGATCGCGCTGGAGTGGGACGCGCGCGCGATCGGCTGGTCGCTCGCCGCCTCGGGGCTTAGCATGATGCTGGCGCAGGCGTTGCTCACCGGCCGCGCGATCCAGCATTTCGGTGAGGAGCGCACCGTGCTGATCGGCCTCGCCGCCGGTGCGATCGTCTTCGCGCTCTATGCCTTCGCCACCGCCGGCTGGCAGGTCTATGCGCTGATCGCGCTCGGCGCGCTGACCGGGCTGGTCTTCCCCTCGATCAACGCCATCCTGTCGCGCCGGGTGGATGCCAGCAACCAGGGCGCGCTCCAGGGCGGCATGGCCAGCCTCGCCAGCATCGCCGCGATTGTCGGGCCGCTGGTGATGACCCAGGCTCTGGCGATCGGCACCGAGCGGCATTGGGCCGGCGCCGCCTTCGCGCTCGCCGCGGCGCTGTCGGCGCTCACCTTCGCGATCTTCCTGTTCGGCGTGGTGCTCCGCCGCGGCCGCCTTGCCTGAGCCGGTGCGCCCGCCCACCTGTCCGCGCGAACCCAGAGGATCTCCGCCGATGATCGACCTCCATTACTGGCCCACCCCGAACGGCCACAAGGTGACGCTGTTCCTCGAAGAGACCGCGACGCCTTATGAGATCAAGCCGGTAAACATCGGCACGGGAGAGCAATTCCAGCCCGACTTCCTGCGCATCGCCCCCAACAACCGCATGCCCGCGATCGTCGACCACGCCCCCGCCGACGGCGGTGAACCGGTCAGCGTGTTCGAGAGCGGCGCGATCCTGCTCTACCTCGCCGACAAGACCGGCCGCTTCGGCGGAGACGGCCTGCGCGGCCGCGCCGAGGTGCTGCAATGGCTGATGTGGCAGATGGGCGGCCTCGGCCCGATGCTCGGGCAGAACCACCATTTCACCCGCTATGCGCCCGAGAAGGTGCCCTACGCCATCGACCGCTACGTGCGCGAGACCAACCGGCTGTACGGCGTGCTGGACCGCCGCCTCGCCGACCGCGCGTTCGTCGCGGGCGAGGACTATACGATCGCGGACATGGCCGCCTATCCGTGGATCCTCCCCGAGGCGCAGGGACAGGATCCGGCCGACTTCCCCCACCTCGCCCGCTGGCACGCCGCCATCCAGGCCCGCCCCGCGACCGAGCGCGCCTATGCCAAGGGCAAGGCGATCCAGTCCGAGCAGGCACCGATGACCGAGGAGGCGAAGAAGGTGCTGTTCGGCCAGGGGACGCGCTGATCTGATCCTTCCCCGGCGCGGGGGGACCATGCGCAGCATGGTGGAGGATCGGTCACCCCTCCCGTCCCGGCCTTCGGCTCAGCCCGGTGTCGAGGTGCGCGCCGGCATCCACCGTCATCGTCTCGCCGGTGATCGCGCGCGTCGCGGGATCGAGCAGCATCACGATCGGCGCGGCAATGTCGTCCGGCCCCGCCGCGAGTCCCATCGGCACCGATCCCGCGATCCGTGCATTGAGCCTGGCGAACCCCTCCTCCCCCAGCCTCTTCTCGAACCAGCCGGTGCCGACATAGCCCGGCGCCACCGCATTCACCCGGATCGCCGGCGCCAGCACGCGCGCCAGGCTCCTGGTCAGTGTCAGCAGCGCGCCCTTGCTGGCGGCATAGGCGACCGAGGAGCCGATCCCGAACAGCCCCGCGACGCTGGCGACGTTCACCACCGCCGAATGCGGCCCTTCGCGCATCGCCGGGGCGCAGGCGCGGATCATCTGGAAGGCGGCGACGGTGTTGAGCCGGTAGATGTCGACGAAGTCCTCCGCCTCCAGCGCGTCGAGGTCCTCATGCGCGGCGAACTTGGTCCGGCCGGCATTGTTGACCAGGAAGTCGAGCCGCCCGAACCGCTCCACCGCCGCCCTGGCCAGCGCCCGGCACGCCGCATCCTCGACGATGTCGGCCTGCACCGCTGCGCCGCCGACCTCGGCCGCCAGCGCCTCCGCCTCGTCGCGGCTGGAGGCGTAGTTCACCACGCAGCGCACGCCGCGCGCCGCCAGCTGCCGCACCACCGCGGCGCCGATGCCGGTCCCGCCGCCCGTCACGATCGCCACCGATCCGTCCATGCGCCTGCCTCCTCTTCCTCGGCCCTACCGTTCGTGCTGAGCGAAGTCGAAGCACCCGCGCCACCGTCGCGTTGTGCCCTTCGACTTCGCTCAGGGCGAACGGGGTCGAGGAGATCGCCTCCACTTTTCGAAGATCGCGTATGGCATTCGCCTTCGCCTTCGCCTAGCCATCATCCCCGATGCAGACCGCCGCCGAGATGCTCGCCACGGAGTTCGGAACACTCCCGGACCTGATCCGCGCCAATGCTGTTACTTATGCCGACAAGGTCGCGATCGCCGATGGCGACCGGCAGGTCACGTACGCCGAGCTCGACCGGCTGATGGATCGCGTCGCCGCCGCGCTCCAGCGCGACGGGACGGCGCAGCGACAGGCGGTGGCGATGGTGAGCTACCCGTCGGTCGAGCAGGGCATCGTCTTCCTCGGCGCGCTGCGCGCCGGCTCGGTCGCCGCGCCGATCCAGCCCTCCGCGACGCCCGAGCAGATCGCCGGGATGATCGCGGACAGCGGCGCGGGCGTCGTCTTCCTCGATGCCGCGAACGAGGCGGCGCTCGCCGGCCAGACCTTCCCCGCCCGTCCGGTGATGCTGGAAGCGCTCGACGCCTGGCTCGCCCCCCGGGGAGCCAGGCCCGCTCCGGTGACGATCGCGCCGGAAGACGGCTTCAACATCATCTATTCCTCCGGCACCACCGGCGTGCCCAAGGGTATCGTCCAGAGCCACAAGATGCGCTGGCAGCACTTCAGCCGCAACGCCGCCGCAGGCTTCGACACCGCGGTGACCCTGCTGGCGACGCCGCTCTACTCGAACACCACGCTGGTCAGCTTCCTGCCGACGCTGGCCTGGGGCGGCACCGCGGTGCTGATGAAGAAGTTCGACGCGCACCGCTTCCTCCAGCTGGCGGAGACCTATGGCGCCACCCACACCATGCTGGTGCCCGTGCAGTACCAGCGGATCATGGCGCTGCCCGACTTCGATACGTTCAACCTCTCGGCCTTTCGCTTCAAGACCTGCACCTCGGCGCCGTTCAAGCCGGAGCTGAAGGCCGACATCCTGCAGCGCTGGCCCGGGCTCCTCGTGGAATATTACGGGATGACCGAGGGCGGCGCCTCCTTCGGGCTCAACTGCTCGGAGTGTCCCGACAAGCTCCATACCGTCGGGCGGCTGATGCCCGGCAACGAGGCGCGGCTGATCGACGATGACGGCAACGAGGTCGGGCCGGGCGGGACGGGCGAGATCGTCGGCCGCGGCCCCGCGATGATGAACGGCTATCACCGCCGCGACGACGCCACCCGCGCCGCCGAATGGCGCGATGCGGACGGGAACCGCTGGATCCGCCACGGCGATGTCGGCCGCTTCGACGAAGACGGCTTCCTGATCCTGATGGACCGCAAGAAGGACATGATCATCTCGGGCGGGTTCAACATCTACCCGTCCGACATCGAGGCGGTGCTGGCGCAGCATCCCGCGGTTGCCGACTGCACGGTGGTGGGCGTGCCGAGCGAGCAATGGGGCGAGACGCCGGTCGGCTTCTATGTGCCGCGCGGCGAGGCCGATGCCGCGGCCGTGCTCGCCGAGACCAACGTCCGGCTCGGCAAGACCCAGCGCCTGTCCGCCCTTCATCCCACCGCGGAGCTGCCGCGCAGCGCGATCGGCAAGGTGCTCAAGCGTGAGCTGCGCGACCGGCTGGCGGCGGGGGAGTTTCGATAAGCTCCTCCCCTTCAGGGGAGGGGTTTGGGGGTGGGGTCGAGGTCTCACCGAGACTCCTCGCCTGCGGCACTGCCCCACCCCAACCCCTCCCCTGAAGGGGAGGGGCTCCAAGGAGTCCACCATGACCAGCCTGAAGCAGATCCTCGACGGCCTGACCTCGCTCCCCGACGGCCCCGGCTGGCGCGGCGAAATCCCGGACGATTGGCTCCAGGGCCGCACCTCGTACGGCGGGCTCTCCGCCGCTATCGCGCTGCATTGCGCGATGCAGTCGGACACCGATCTGCCGCCGCTGCGCTCCGCTCAGGTCGCCTTCGTCGGGCCGCTCGCCGGACCGATCCTGGTCACCGCGCACCGCCTTCGCCGCGGCAAGAACGCCGCCTTCATCCAGGCGGATATCGAGAGCGAGGCGGGGCTGGGCCTGCGCTGCACCTTCGTGTTCATGCGCGCGATCGCCAGCGAGGTCGATCACCAGACCACCACCGTGCCTTCCTTCGATAAGCCGGGGCCAGACGACGTGACCTACAAGGGCAACCCGCACGTCGCCTTCACCCGCAACTTCGAGTTCGTCGACCGCCGCGAGGGGCCCGAGCTCAAGCCCGCCGAATGGCTGCGCTGGACCCGGCTCAACGAACGCGACGGGCTCGACCCGCTGGTGGAGCTGATCGCGGTCGGCGACTGCCTGCCCCCCGCTGCGCTACGCCTGCTCGGTCGCAACGTGCCGATGAGCTCGCTCACCTGGATGCTCAACGTCCTCGGCCCCGCGCCCACCACGACCGACGGCTGGTGGCTGCTCCGCTCGGACGCCGACTACGCACGCGAGGGGAGTTCGTCGCAGGTGATGGGCATCTGGAATGCGGATGGCGTGATGGTGGCGGAGCAGTCGCAGTCGGTGGCGATCTTCGCCTGATACAAACCGCGACACATCCGGCCGCTTCGGACATAGGCTTGCGACAGGCCGCCTCCAGAAGGGCGTGGTCGGCGGGATGGCCCGCCCCACGAACAGGAGCCTTTCCATGCGCACTATGATCCTCGGCCTTGCCCTCGCCTCCTCCGTTCTCGCCGGCGGCGCCGCCGTCGCCCAGACCGCCCAGACCCCATCGTACCCGGCTGCCGAGCGCGACGCGCCGCCGCGCCCGCACCACCGCGGCGGTGGCCTGATGCGTGCCGACGCCAACAAGGACGGCGTCATCACCCGCGACGAGGCGCGCGCCGCCGCCGACGCGATGTTCGCCCGCTTCGACCGCAACAACGACGGCCGCCTGACCGCGGAGGAGATGCCCCGCCGCCATGCCCGTGCCGACGCGCGGCCGAAGCGCGAGGTCAGCCAGGCGCAATTCGAGCGCAAGGCGATGCGCCGCTTCGACCGGATCGACGCCAACAAGGACGGCCAGATCGCCAAGGCGGAGATCCGCGACTTCCGTCTCGCGCGGAAGCAGCAGCGTATGCAGCGCACGCAGCAGCAGGGCTGAGCGCAACCGCGCTCGCGCCGGGCGGGTCCTCCCTCCTCGCCCGCCCGGCGCATCTTCGCTAGGAGACCCGAATGGGCGACACTCCCCACCTGCTCCTCGTCGACGACGAACGCTCGATCCGCGAGCCGCTGGCGCAATATCTCACCAAACAGGGCTTCCGCGTCACCCAGGTCGGCGATGCCGAGGCCGCGCGCACGCGTCTCGCCGCTTATGCGATCGACCTGGTCATCCTGGACATCATGATGCCGGGCGAGGACGGCCTGTCCTTATGCCGCCACATCCGCGAGACCGGAGAGGTGCCGGTGATCCTGCTCACCGCCAAGGCGGAGGAGACCGACCGGATCGTCGGTCTGGAGATGGGCGCCGACGATTATGTGGTGAAGCCCTTCTCCCCGCGCGAACTCGCCGCGCGGATCAAGGTGGTGCTCCGCCGCCTCCAGGCCGGCGGCACCCGCCAGCATGCGCCGGACAGCGGCAGCTACGCCTTCGCGGGCTGGGTGCTGAAATCGGGCGAGCGCAGCCTGGTCGACCGGGACGGCGTCTCGGTTCCGCTCTCCACCGGCGAGTACAACCTGCTGCTCGCGCTGGTCACCCGGCCGCGCCAGGTGCTCACCCGCGACCAATTGCTCGACCTGACCCAGGGCCGCGAGGCCGGCGCGTTCGACCGCGCGATCGACAACCAGGTCAGTCGCCTGCGCCGCAAGATAGAGGCGGACGCGAAGACCCCGGAGATCATCAAGACCGTCTGGGGCGGCGGCTATACGCTGGCGGCGGAGGTCACCCGGCTTTGAGGCGATTCGTCCCGCGCAGCCTTGCCGGTCAGATGGCGGCGCTGATCGGGCTGGCGCTGTTCGTTGCCCAGGCGATCAACTTCGGCCTGCTCCTGCGCGAGCGTGCGGCGCTGCGGGTGGAACAGACCACCGGTCCCGCGGCGGCGCGGATCGTCGATGGGTTGGAACGCGAAAGTGCCGGACGGGCGCTGAACAACCGGCGCGGCTGGCTGCGTCGGACGATGGCAAGCCCGATCGGGCCGGAAGCGCACCGCCGCCCCGAGATCGCCCGGGAGCTGCGCGAGAAGCTCGCCCGCGCCGGCATCTCGGTGGGCGCGGTGGAGGCCGCGGTCTATCGGCTGCCCGCACGCCGGCGGGAGCGCATGAACCGTCGTCGCATCGGCCCCCCTGCGGACTTCGAGCTGGTGATCGCCGCCGAACAGCCCGGGCGCGGCTGGCTCGTCATCGCCAGCCCGTGGCCCGAATCGCAATATTGGCTGGTGTGGCGACTCATCGCTCAGACGGTGATCCTCTATGCGGCAGTGCTGCTGCCGGTGCTGTGGATCTCGCGGCGCATCTCTCGCCCGCTCGCCGCCCTCGCCGCCTCGGCCGAGACCTTCACCCCCGGCAGCGCCGCGCGCGTCGAGGAGCGCGGCCCGCCGGACGTGCAGGCGGTGATCGCCGCGCACAACGCGCTCCAGCTGCGCGTCTCCGCGATGCTCGCCGAGAAGGACCGCATGCTCGGCGCGATCGGGCACGACCTGCGCACGCCATTGGCGGCGCTGCGCGTCCGCATCGAATCGGTCGAGGATGACGAGGATCGCACCCGCATGGCGGCCACGATCGACGAGATGAACCGCACGCTGGACGACATCCTCTCGCTCGCCCGGCTCGGCCGTCCCAGCGAACCGGAAACCGATGTCGACGTCGCCGCGCTGGTCGATGCGGTGGTGGAGGATTTCCGCGAGCTGGACCAGCCGGTCACCTTCGAAGAGGCACCGCGCACGCCGATGCGGCTGCGCCCGACGCTGATGCGGCGCGCGGTGCGCAACCTGATCGAGAATGCGGTGAAATATGGCGGCGGCGCCACCGTGCGGATCGACGCCGCACCCGGCCGCGTCGCCATCCTGGTCTGCGACGAGGGACCCGGCATCCCGGCCGACCGGCTCGCCGATGTGTTCGATCCGTTCACGCGGCTGGAGACCTCGCGCAACCGCGAGACCGGCGGCAGCGGCCTTGGCCTCGCCCTTGCCCGCGCCATCGTGCGCGACGCGGGCGGCGAGATCACGCTTGCCAACCGGCCCTCCGGTGGGCTGGAGGCGGTGATCACGCTGCCCCGCTAATCCTCGTCACCCCGGGCTTGACCCGGGGTCCCGCAGCCTTCTTACCGCGATTGAGAAGCGGGACCCCGGCTCAAGGCCGGGGTGACGTAGAGAGAACGGAACCAACCATGTCCCTGATGTCCGACCGCTGGATCCGCGAGCGCGCGCTCGCCGACGGCATGATCGAGCCGTTCGTGGAGGCGCAGCGGCGCGACGGCTGCATCTCATACGGCCTGTCCTCCTATGGGTACGACGCGCGGGTGGCGGACGAGTTCAAGATTTTCACCAATGTCGACAGCGCGGTGGTGGACCCCAAGGACTTTGCGCAGAACAGCTTCGTCGATCGCCAGACCCCGGTGTGCATCGTGCCGCCCAACAGCTTCGCGCTCGCCCGCACTGTGGAATATTTCCGCGTGCCGCGCGACGTGCTGGTGATCTGTCTGGGCAAGTCCACCTATGCGCGCTGCGGCATCATCGTGAACGTGACACCGCTGGAGCCCGGCTGGGAGGGGCATGTGACGCTGGAATTCTCCAACACCACGCCGTTGCCCGCCAAGATCTATGCCAATGAGGGCGCCTGCCAGTTCCTGTTCCTGCGCGGGGAAGAGGCGTGCGAGGTCAGCTATGCGGACCGA
>NZ_JBELLZ010000010.1:0-43265 GCF_042096255.1 Sphingomonas sp.
CGGGCTGCGCCGCAAAGGTCTCGACGCTGACGTTCTCGTATTTGAGCCCTTCGATCGAGTTGACCACCAAAGCCTTGATCTTGCCGATCTGCGCGTTGATGTCGGTTCCCGGCCGGTATTTGATGAACACGGAGGCGGAGGCCGGCGCCTTCTCCTCGGCGAGCGGCGCCTCCTCGGGCAGCGCGAGATGGACACGCGCCTGGACCACGCCGTCGATCTCGGTCAGCGTGCGCGACAGCTCCTGGCTGAGGCCCCAGTTGAGCCGCGCGCGCTCCTCGGTGGGCGAGGAGACGAAACCTTCCTTCTTGAACACGCTGCCGAGCGTGGCGAAGTCCTGACGCGGATAGCCCTGCGCGTTGAGGATCTCCACCGCGCGGCCAAAATCGCCCTTCGCGGTGGTGAGCGTCCAGCCCGCCTCGCCGCCGTCGCTCTTCTGCGCCTCGATCCCGGCGCGCTGGAGCGCCGCGATCATCTCGTTGGCCTGGCCCTCCGAAAGCTTGCCGTACAGCTCGGCCCGGCCGCAGGCGGCGAGGAGGACGAGTCCGAGCCCGGCGAGGAACAGCCTCAGCCGCTTCTGCCACGCCATCGCGCCCTCCTCTCCCCCGCTCACGACTGCTGCCGAAACAGCTGCTGGATGCCATCCGATGTGCGGTTGGCGATGTTCGAGGTCAGCTGGCAGTGGAACATGAACTCGTGGCACTTCATGGTGAGGTTCACCACTTCGCCCGGCGTCATGTCCGCGCCCTTCAGCGAGGCGGCATTGGCATAGTCCGCCACGTTGCGCGCCTCGCCGTTCACCTTCTCCAGCTGGGTGAACATCGACTTGAGCGCCGGCGATAGCGCGTCCGGCCCGCCCACCTGCGTCGCCGCCGCCGAGGGCTGCGCCGCAGCGGTCATCGACGACTGGAAGGCGGTGATGTCGGCGATGGAGGCGTTCGCCCCTGCCTGCACCGTCTCGGGCGGGGGCATCGCCCCCATGGCGCCCGCAGCCGATGCGGCGATTGCTTCGATAGACATGGGGAAGTCTCCCGCTTAGCCCTTGCGCGCCATCGTTTCGAGCGCCTTGCCGACGCTGTCGATCGAGCTGGACGAGCTCTGCGCCATAAAGCTCATGCGCATCGATTCCGCGGTCAGCTTGGTGATCTGCGAGGGATTATCGCCGCCACCGGGGCCGACCTGGTTGGACATGGTCTCGATCCGCTGCGCCTGGCCGTCCAAGGTCTGCCCCCAGGCGTCCGCCAGCGCCTCGAACCAGGTGCCCGGCGCGCTGCCCTTGGCCATGCGGTTGTTGGTCATGGGGCTGGCGGCCATCATGCCGAGGCCGCCGGTGATGCTGGTATCGCTCATTGCCTTGCTCCTTCAACGAACCCTTTTAGTCCCGTCAGAAACTCACACGGGTCTGTCGCCCGCTCTTCTCAAATACCACGGTATTGCCCTTGATGCCGACCAGGCGGTGCCCGCTGGGCATCACTGCACCGGCAAAATAGCGCGCTCCGTCGACAGTCTGGATGAAGGCGGGGTCGCCACCGACCACGGTGGACACCTTTTTGGTGGCATCCTGCACCGTGCGCAGCGGCACCGTCTCGACCGGTGCCAAATCGTCGCGCACCGTCAGCCCGGTCAGCGCACGTACGTCGTTGCGCACCGCCTGCGCCAATTTCTGCTCCTGATCGGGCGCCAGCGGCGTCACCCGCAGCTCGACGGTGGTACGGCCGGTCGGCCGCGCCGTGGACTGGAGCCCATGGATGCGCGCCACCTCCGTCGCCGAGCGGGCGAGATCGGCGCTGGTGACTACGGCGACGCTGCCGGGGAGGCCGGTCTCCTGCATCGCCGCAACCGCCTTCTGCCGCTGCCCCTCGTTGGCCACCACGCCCGCCACCGTGATCTCGCCGGTCGAAGGATCCTCGCGCGCGTCCAGCCCTGGGAGGCCCGCCGCCGCCATCGACTTCTCGACCCGCGTTTCGGGGGTGCCGCGCAGGTACAGCGCGTCGACCATGGGCATGGTGGCGCTGGCGAGCACGACGAGGCCCACCGCCGCACCCACCGCGATCATCCGACCGCGGGTGAAGAAGGCGCCGACACCCTCGCCCGCCTGGCTAGCCATCGCGATGGCGGTGTCGCGCGCGCTGGGCGGCGCCTCTGGTGGCGTCGGCGACACCGCGACCAGCCCGGTCGCATCCTGCCAGCGCTCGCTGTCGCGCTCGCCCCAGGCCAAGGCGACACCACCGATCGCGAAAGGCACATAGGGCGGTACGATCACCGTCCCGCCCGCCGACACTGCCTGGCCGAGCAGTTCGGCCTCTCCCTCAAGCACCGTCGCTTTCGCCGCCCCATCGGCATCGAGCGCGAGGTCGATTGCGATTCCCCTGGTGGCCGGATCGCGAACGACGACGTCGTGCCAGAACTGGTGTCCGATCGACACCGCCCCGGTTGCGGGCAGGGCCTTTTCGGTCCCGGCAAGCCGACCGTTGAGGACGCGGAGCACGGGCGAAGCGACGATCACCGCAGGGGCCTCCCGGTCGTGCTGGCGGAAGAAGGAGCGACCGGCGTCGCCAACGTCGGCGCCACCCGCGTCGTCGAGGTGACCGTGGTCGGCCCGACGCGCGAGCCGAGCGATACCAGGCGCGGGGTGATCAGAAACAGCCGCTCGGTATGCGCGCGGCGCCTTTGCTGCATTTTAAATAGGTTGCCCAGCAACGGAATGTCTCCCAGCAACGGGATCTTGTAGACGCTGTCCGAATCCGCATCGACGGTCATGCCGCCGAGCAGCAGGCTCTCGCCGTCGAGCACCATCGCCTGGGTGGCGACGCTGGCGCGCTCGACGATGGGGATGTCTTCCACCAGCGACTGCTCGCTAATCGAGCCGTCCTCGATGTTGACGATCATGCGGATACGGGTCTGGTCCTGGTCGCGGAAGACGTGCGGATTGACCCGCAGCACCGTGCCCGCGACGACGTTGAACAGGTCCACCTCCTCGCGGCCGGCGACCCGGACGTAGAAGGTCCGCGTCCGATCGAACACCGCCTCGACGTTCGACAAGGTCAGCACCTGCGGGCGCGAGACGACGCGGGCGACACCCTCATTCTCCAGCGCGGTGATCCGCGCCAGGAACTCGCGCCCGCTGCCGATGATGGTGGAGATGGTGCCGCCCTGCGCGGACGGGGTGATCGAATCGACGTTCTGGCGGCGGTTCTGGCCCCGCCGCGCACGCAGGCGGTTGTCGTTGGCGTTGTTGCCGCTGCCGAACAGGGCGCCAAACCCGCCGGAGGACACGCGCCAGTTGATGCCCAGCTTGCGCATCTTGTCGGTATTGATGTCGATGATCGACGCCTCGACCTCGACCACCTGCGGCTCGACATCCAGCGCGCGGATCAGCGAGTCATAGGCGGCCATCCGCTCCGGTACGTCGCGAACGATCACCGCATTGAGGTACGGATTGGGCTCGATGCGGACGACCTCCTGGGTCAGCGGCGCGACCACACTGCCGTCGAACCCGCCGCCGCCATAACCCAGCACGTCACCGGTGTTCTGGCCCGGATAGAGGCCGGGCACCGGCAAGCCGAGCGAGGGCGTCTGCGCCAGATTGGGAGCAACCGCGCCGAGTCCCTGGCCCTTCAGCCGTGGCTGGCTCTGGCGGACCAGAGTGGCACCAAAGGTGGGCGTGGCGCCCGCGACCGGCGCGCTGCCGCCCGGTCTCTGATCGAGCACCAGGTTCTGGAGGATGGTGGCGAGGCCCGGCAGCCGCAGTTCGCGCCCGCCCGCGGTGGACACGGTATCCTCGGCACGCGCGTACTTCAGATAGAAGACACGGAATTCGAGCGGCTGCGGCGGCGGCGGCGTGGTGGCGACCAGCGCGGGCGGCGCGATGCCGCCGCCGACCAGCGGACTGCCGGACGGGATACTGCCGCCGCCGCTAGCCTGCGCAAGCTGCGAGACCTGCTGAAGAAAGCGCGGCGTGCCGCTGGCGACGAGGTTGCCGTCTGCGGCGATGCGGACGTAGTTGCGCCGGTCCGTCAGCCGCTGCGAGGCGACCTGACGCGCGACGCGTTGCGCCGCCGCCTGGCCGACGTTGAGCGTCTGCACGCCCACCTCGCTCGCAGCATAGACGTAGAGCGCGGCGCCGTCGTCATAGCTGATCAGATTGAAGGCGCGCGCCACATCCGAATAGATCTTGGCCACCGACCCACGGAACACGCCGTTGACTGTGCCGGTGAGGTTGCTGCTGGGCACCACCGGCCGGCCGACCCGGCCGAACAGGTCGCGCAGGAAGGCGGTGATCGGCTGGTCACGCGGCGAAAGGATCAGGTCACCCGGCGCGCTGGCGGTGGTGCCGGCGGATGCCGATGCGGGAGCGGGCGTCGCGCTGGGAGTAGCGGCAGGCACCGCCTGCGCTACAAGCGGGATCGCCTGCGCCGCGAGTACGTGCGGCGCACCAGGCGCGCTCGCCCAGCCGGCCGCGGCCGTCGCCAGCGCCATGGTGCTGCCCGCAATCAGAAACGTCCGTCCGATCCGCAAAGTCTTGTCCCCCTTCATCATTCGGCCATCGCCGCTTCGCGCGGCGCATCGTCCGGCCCGGCCTGCGGAATGCCCCCCGCCGGCAGGCCGATCTGCCCGACCATCTCCAGCCGGGACATCGACGACAGCTCGTTGAACGCCAGCACCGGCAGGTCGAACAGGTCGGGCTCAATCAGCTTGCGCACCGCTCGGCGCACCTCGAACGAAGTGACCAAGGCGTTGGCTTTGGTGGTCGCCGCGGTCTCGGCGATGGTGGCGACCAGGCTCTGCGCCACCTCCGGCGGCACCGCGAGCCGCTCGGTGCCGTCGACCACGCGGGTCGCCTCGCGCACCATCGCTTCCAGTTCGGGCGTCACCACCAGCGCGCGGATCTCGCCCGCGGGTGCCGCGGCGTCGATCAGGTAGCGCTTGAGCGCGATCCGGGTCATGTCGGCAAGACGCGGCGTCTCGCGCTCGCTCTGCGCCGCCTCGGTCAGGCCTTCGAGTACGTCGCGCATGTTGCGCAGCGGCACCTCTTCCTCGGCAAGCCGGCGCATCACCTCGGCGATGCGCGAGGCGGGCACCGCGCGCACCGCTTCCTTGACCACCTCTGGATAATCCTCGCCGATCTTGTTGAGTAGAGTCACCGCTTCCTGCACGCCCAGGAAGCGCGCCAGGTTGCGACGGAGCAGCGCCTCTACCGCCGCGACCAGCGCGGTGGCGTCGCCACGCTCGCCATGGCCGACCGGAAGCTCATAGGCGAGCAATTGCCATGCGGGGCGTGCATCGGGCGCCATGAAGTGGATGGCGAGGCGCGGCAGCGGCACGCCCGAACGATACTGGAGCCGCTCCAGCATCGCCTGCATGTCGGCGGCGAGCGCGTCGCACTCGGCGATCGAGGGCTGCGGCCCCGAAAGCTCCAGCAGCAGCGGCACCACCGGCTTGGGGGCGGCCGGCTCGGCCAACAGGGTCGCAGGCGGCGGCGCCTCCTTCTGGCGCGGTAGCATCGCGCGGACCGGACCGAGGTGTTTGAGCATCAGTGGCTGGAGTCGCGGATGGATCGCCGCCCCGGCCAGCATCGCGCCCGCGCCGAGGCCCAGGAACACCGCCACCGGGAAACCCGGAACCAGCGCCATCAGGAAGGCGATCGCGCCGACCCCCATCAGCACGCGGGGGTTGCCCGACAGCTGGCGCTGGATGGTCTGGCCCAGGTTGCTGGGATCATCCTCGTCGGTGGTGCGCGTCACGATCAGACCGGCGGCCATCGCGCCGAGCAGCGCCGGGATCTGCGCGACCAGCCCCTCGCCGATGGTCAGGATCGAATATTTCTGGGTGGCGGCCGAAAGGTCGAGCCCCTGCTGCATCACGCCGATGGCGAGGCCGCCGATCAGGTTGACCACCACGATCACGATCGAGGCGATCGCATCACCCTTCACGAACTTCATCGCACCATCGAGGCTGCCGTGAAGCTTGCTCTCCATCTCCAGCACGCGGCGGCGCCGGCGCGCCTCATCCTTGTCGATCAGGCCCGAGCGCAGGTCGCTGTCGATCGACAGCTGCTTGCCCGGCATCGAATCGAGGCTGAACCGTGCCGCGACCTCAGCGACGCGCTCGGCGCCCTTGGCGATGACGATGAACTGCACGACGGTGATGATCAGGAACACCACCAGGCCGACGACGATGTTGCCGCCCGCCACCATGGTTCCGAAGGTCTGGATGATGTGCCCGCCATGGCCCTCGACCAGGATCATGCGCGTCGTGGCGATCGACAGTGACAGCCGGAACAGGGTCGAGACCAGCAGGATGGCGGGAAAGGACGAGAAGTCCAGCGGCCCGCGGATGTAGAGGGTGGTCAGCAGTAGCATCACCCCGAAAGTGATGTTCACCGCCACCAGGAAGTCGATCAGCAGCACCGGTAGCGGCAGGATCATCGCGGCAATGATCATCACCACGAAGCCGGCCAGCGCGACATCGGCGTAGCGGGCGCCGAAGCCCTGCTTGGCGGGCCGCGCGTCCGCGGCGAAATAGCCCTGGACGCTCATTGCGCGGCTCCCACCACCACGCCGCGCGCGGCGGCGTAGCGGCCCATCACCGTGCGGACATAGCCTTGCGTCTCGCGGTAGCGCGGCACGCCCTTGTACTTCACCACCGCGCCGGGGCCGGCGTTATAGGCAGCGACCACCAAAGGCACATTGTTGCCAAACTGTCCCTGCAGCTTCTTGAGATACGCCGCACCGGTGCTGAGCGCGAGCGTGCGATCGGTGAGCAGAGCGTCCGGATTGCTGACGCCCAGGCTGCGCGCGGTGGCCGGCATCACCTGCATCAGGCCGAGCGCACCCTTGTGCGAAACCGCCCGCATGTTGCCGCCGCTTTCGGCGGAAACCATGGAGGCAAGGAGGTGCGGGTCGATCCGGTACTTGCGACCGATCGCCACGACCAGTGCGTCCGGCGCGGCGCTGCCGCCGCGGCGTTTCACCTGTTGCACCGCCGCGGCGAGGCGGCGCTGGTAGCCCGGCATGCTGACCGACACGCTGGCCGTCTCGCGCACCGCGACCGGGGCTATCGCTACCGGCCGATCCGTGGTGGCGGGCGCGCGCACCGCCGAGCCGGTGCAAAAGCGCGCCGCCTCGCTGAAGCGCGCGCCAATGCCGCTGGTACCGCAATCCGCGGCAAAGGCCGATGTTGGAAGCAAAGCGGCGGCGATCGCACCTGCTGCGATTGTTGCGCGCCGGAACGTTGCTTGCCTCGTCGTCATGCCCACCGCTCCTTTCCTCTCCCAGCGCCATTTCGGAACCGGGAGCATTTTGGTATCGCTGGGTCCTGCGATCCGGGGCGACGAATGCCCGACGCCCATAATCATGCCCAAGCCTCCCCGGCCGGGCCAGCCCGCCGCGGCTCACCTCATCGTGCAAAATCCACGTCCCGTCCTGGATTAAGGCTCAATTGTGGCATTACATTTCAATGACGACACATTTAAATCGAGCCGGGCAACCACTGCGACTCGCCTCGCACGACAAGTTAATGCGCTGGAAACAGAGGCTTTGCTGACACTGCTGTCAGCCGCTCGACTTGACTCCTGGCAACAAAAGCTGGATAGGGCCGGCGTCGAACACGCAATCGGGTCCTGCGGTTTAGACGATTCAAGGCGCAATCGTGGCGCCTTTTATGGCGACGAACGTACCGGCTTTTGCGTCCGGCGCAGGCATGTGCCTCCCGACGCGGGCAGGAGCAGCGCGTGGCCGGAAACAACGACAGCGGCGACAAGACAGAGAAGCCGACACCCAAGAAGCTCGCCGATGCGCGCAAGAAGGGTGATGTTCCCAAGTCCAAGGACGTGACAGCCACGGCGACGCTGTTCGTCTGGTTCATCGTCTTCGCCTTCGGGGCAGGCTTCGCCGGAACGCGGATCGCGGCGCTGTTCGATCACGGCTTCGGGATGATCAGCAACGGCCAGCCGTTCGACGTTTCAGCCAAGTCGCTCGGCATGGAGGCGCTCTGGGCGCTCGCCGCGATCTCGGCGGTGGCGCTGATCCCGGCAGCGGTGACGGGCGTGCTGACCGAGTTCCTCCAGGCCGGCGGCGTCTTCACCACCGAAAAGCTCAAGCCTAGCCTCGACAAGCTCAACCCTATGGAAGGGTTGAAGAAGATGTTCAGCCTCGACAATGTCATCGAGATGCTGAAGACGCTCGCCAAGGCGATGCTGATCGTCTTCATCCTGTGGCTGGTGCTGCGCGGCTCGCTGGCCGAGATCATCGAGCGCACCGGGCCCCTGCTGCAGCCGTCCGCCGAGAGCGACGGCCGCGCCGCCGCCGCATCCGTGCTCTCCTACACCGGATCGCTGGTCCGCCAGGCCCTGCTGTGGACCTTTGCGGTGTTCGTGCTGGTCGCGGTGCTCGACATGGGCTGGCAGAAGCACAGCTTCATGAAGAAGATGCGGATGAGCCTCAGGGACATCAAGCAGGAGTTCAAGGAGAACGAGGGCGATCCGCTGATCAAGGGCAACCGTCGCCAGATGCACGAGGAATGGGCGAACCAGAATGCGGTGGGCGCCGCGCGTGGCGCCAACGTGCTGGTGGTCAACCCGACGCATATCGCCATCGCCATCGACTATGACGCGGAAAGCGCTCCGGTGCCGGTAGTGGCCGCCAAAGGCGAAGGGCCTCTCGCCCAGGCGATGCGCGAGGCGGCGGAGGAGGAAGGCGTGCCGATCGTCCGCCACGTCTCCGTCGCGCGCAAGCTGTACGAGGATGCCGCGGTGGAGGAGGTGATCCCGCGCGATATGTTCGAGGCGATCGCGCAGATCATCCTTTGGGCCAAGAAGGTCCGCGCGGGCGAGGCGCCCCAGCACCACGATCTGGAACAGGCACAGCTACGGGAGGCGCACTGACCATGGACTCGGCGATCGGAACCGCCATCACGGGCTTCATCGGCATGGTGATCGCGCTCGCGATCGTGCTGGGGCTGGCATATGTCTGCCTGAAGTTTTTGCGGCAATGGCAGGAGCGAGGGCTGGGCGCGCGCGATGGCGAGCCGACCCGCGAGCTACGCTTCGTGCGCGCGCTCGCGGTCGGGCAGCGCGAACGACTGATGCTGGTGGAGGCGGAGGGTGAGCTGATGCTGATCGGCGTGTCCGCCGGCTCGGTGACATTGCTGCGCAACTGGGGCGCGGCGGCAGAGGTTCGGGCCGCAGAGGTTCGGGAAGGTCCGGTACAATGATCCAGCGTCCCTCACCGCTGCGCGACCGCCTCCCGGCGATCGACGAGATCCGCGCCGAGCGGCAGACCCGGCTGATCGCCGCGCTCAACGCCCGCCGGCTCGGTGAGCAGACGCTGTCCGCGCGGCTGGCGCTGGCACGCGATCGCCGCGCCGCATCCGCCTGGGTGCGCTTCCGCGCCGGCGGCCGGCCGGTGACGATCGCGCCGCTGCTGGTCGATGGCGAGTTGGTGCGCCTGTCGGGCGCGGGCGGCGGCCCCGATGCGGCAATCGCGGCACGCCTGCTCGCCGCGATCGAGCCGCTGGTGGTGGCGCTGGAGAGCGCGTTGGGCGCTGACCTTCATCCCGAGGGACTCACCATCGAGGCGCCGGACGACGCCATCCTGCTGCGGCTCGACGCCGCCTGCACCCGCCATTCGATTCGGCACCGGCTGATCGTGGCGGTACCGGCGGAAGGCGAGATTGCGTCCCCGGCGCTACCTTCTGCAGAGCCGGCGCTGCTCGCCACCCTGCGCGCGCGCTGGACCGCCTCGATCGACGCACCTGCCATCCCCGCGTCACACATCGGGACGATTGTACCCGGTGACCTTTTTCTGCTGGGCCTAACCCCGCTTGTTGCGCGTATCACCATCCCCGGCCGTCGCGGTCTCGTTCGAGGCCGTCTGGAGCCAATGAAGGGAAGCATGACGTTGCACGAAGACATCGTCCCCTCTCCTGCCGACGCGGCCGCGGCCGTTGAATCCAAGACCAACGATGCCGCCCCGATCGACTGGGACGCGATGAAGGTTCCTGCCACGATCGAGATTGAGGGCGGGCTGCTCTCCGCCCGCGACATTGCCGGTCTCGCCGCCGGCAGTGTGCTTCCTGTCCCCAGCACGGGAGGAACGCTGGCGGTGCGCGTGATCGCCGGCGGCACGCTGATCGGCGCGGGCGAGCTGGTCGCGGTGGGCGACGGCTTCGGCGTGCTGTTCACCTCCGCCTCCGACGCCGACTCCACCGGGGCCTGACCGGCATGGACCTGTCGACCTTCACGCCGGGCTCCGCGCTCGTCGTCGTCGTCGCGCTCGCGCTCGCGCCGTTCTTCGCGGTGATGGTGACCAGCTTCACCAAGATCGTGGTGGTGCTCAGCCTGTTGCGCAACGCGCTAGGCCTCCAGCAGGTGCCGCCCAACATCGTGCTCAACGGCCTCAGCCTCGTGCTGACGCTCTACGTGATGTATCCGGTGATGCAGCAGATGCAGACCGCGATCGCGCAGGGGCCGCAGCAGGCGGCGATCGAGGCGCAGGCCGCGCCCGCGGCACCGGGCGGCAATGGAGGAGGCGGCGGCGTGCTGTCCTCCACCGGCACGATGCTGAACGCGGTGGAGGCGGGCAAGGAGCCGCTGCGCAACTTCCTCCTCAAGCACAGCTCACCGAGCGAGCGCGGTTTCTTCCTCAAGACCGCCCAGCGCGTGGGTGAGCCGAACCGCGCCGCCGAGATGACCGACCGCGACTTCATCGTCGTCATCCCCGCCTTCGTGGTGCGCGAGTTGAGCCTCGCCTTTCAGGTCGGCTTCCTGATCTTCCTGCCGTTCCTGGTGATCGATCTGGTGATATCGAACATCCTGCTCGCGATGGGCATGATGATGCTGTCACCGACCACGATATCGCTGCCGTTCAAGCTCTTGCTGTTCGTGCTGGTCGACGGCTGGGTGAAGCTCAGCCACGGACTGGTGCTCAGCTATGTCTAGCGGGGCCGCTATCTGCACGCTCCGACATCCGTTCGGCCTGAGCGAAGTCGAAGGGCAAGCCTCGGCGTTTGGCCATGTGCTTCGACTTCGCTCAGCACGAACGGATGTCAGGTTGGGTGTCTGGTCGGAGAGGCCGGCATGAACGGCTCCTTTGTCAGCCTCACCAACGACGCGCTGTGGCTCGTGCTGGTGCTGTCCGCGCCGCCGATCGTGGTGGCGGCGGTGGCGGGGCTGCTGGTCGCGATCGTCCAGGCGGCGACGCAGATCCAGGAACAGACGCTGCAATATACGGTGAAGTTCTTCGCCATCGTGATGACCCTGTTCGTCACCGCGGCGCTGCTCGGTGGCTCGCTCTATCGGTTCAGCGACCGAATCTTCACCGAATTCCCGGCAATGATCCGCTCGTAGCGTGGGCGGCTGGTCGGACCAGGTCCTGCTGCTCGGCGTCGCCACCGCACGGGTGGCGGCCACCTTCCTGCTGCTGCCGATGTTCTCCAGCGACACGGTGCCCGCACTGGTGCGCAACTCCATCTTCGTGTCGCTGGGCGTGGTCAGCCTGGCGCTCCAGCCGCCGATTGATCCCTCGATGCTGGGGCCGGCGCAATGGGCGTCGATCCTGGTCAAGGAAGTGTTCGTCGGCCTGATCATCGGCTTCTTCTTCGGATCGGTGCTGTGGGCGCTGGAGTCGGCGGGGCAGATCATCGACACCAAGGTTGGCGCGACGCTGGCGCAGGTGGTGGACCCGCTGTCCGGCCACCAGACCTCGCTCAACGGCGCATTCCTGGGGCGGCTGGCCAGCGTGGTGTTCGTGGCAATGGGCGGCCTGTCGCTGCTGCTGCGCGTGATCATGGAAAGCTATGCGATCTGGCCGATCGCCTCGCCGATGCCGGTGCTCGACGGGCGCAGCCTGGGGCTGTGGGAAGGCGAGTTCGGGCGGCTGATGGTGCTCGCCACCTTGTTCGCGGCGCCGGTGCTGACCGTGCTGTTCCTGATCGATGCGGCGCTGGGGCTGATGAACCGCTTCGCCCAGCAGCTCAACGTCTTCACTTTATCGCTGTCGATCAAGGCGTTCGCGGCCACCTTCGTGCTGCTGCTGCTGGTCGGTGGCTTCGTGTCCGCGATCATCCGCGACATCGCCAGCCGGCCGGACGTGATCCTGGGCATCCTCCGAGGCCTGCCGCGATGAGCGAGGCGGCGGAGGACGAGCGGCTCGCCGCCATCGCCGAGTTGCTGCGCAAGGCTGATGCATTGCCCGGCGCCGCCGCCCCCGTCGCGCTCGGCGAGCATATGGTGGAGGCCGCCCGCGTGCCGCGTCGCCACCGCGAGGCACTGCTCAAGCTCACGCCGATGGAGCTGACCTGCATCCGCTTCCTCGGCTGGGGCCGTTCCAATGCGGACATCGCGACGCTGCTCATGATCTCGGACAACACGGTGCGCGTCCACCTGTCCAACGTGTGCCGCAAGCTGGAGCTGGACGGCATGCGCGAGCTCGCCGCGCTGGCGGGGCTGCTCTTCTACCCGGCCGACTGAGCCGCCGCCAACCCCCGTGTCGGAGCAGCGCCGAAACGGGCTCGGTGACTTGCGAAGCCCAGATGCATCCGCCCTCCTCTCGCATAAGATCATGAACGAGCGCCGCGGCGTAGCTACGCTCCCAGAAAAGCCAGCGCGAAGATGCATGTGGTTAGGACGCCGAGCAGGCTCCTGACATTGTGGAGATTGCCCCATCTCACAAGCAGTCTGCGGCTTTCGGGGCTGGCCTGGCTTGGCGCGAGCGCCATCAAACGCTTGTTGACTGGCAGGATGACCAGGAGTGTAAACGGCCAGTTCGCCAGCAGTGCCACACTCCCCGCCACCCACATCCAGTTGCCCGTGAGATGCGCGGACCAGGCGCCACTTATCCCGCCGATCAAAGCCAGACCGGATTGGACGGGGAGAGCGCGTTTGTAGCTGGGCTGCCACTGCTGGAGCTGCGGACTATCGTCTAGCAACAGCCGGGCCGGATGCTCAGCGATCGTGATATAGAGCGCGGCGCCTGCAAAAAGCGTCGCGCTGATCAAGGCGGTCAGTGCGGTGATCATGTCTTTTCCTCGGTTGGATCGAGGAGGCGCTGGACCCGAACGAAAGCGCCTCCCGAATCTCGGGTGGCGCCGCGGCTGGGAAGAACCCCGCATCGGGGTGCAGGAACTACCGACCTGCTGCTCTATTTTCGGCACCGGCACCATCGCCGTTCCAGCCCGATCGAGCAAGTGCCTGGCGCGTGACGCAGCCGGCATTCACCGAGCGACTAGTCACTTCGACTAGGCCGCCTAATCGATCCGCTGAGCGCGCCGAATCGCCGGAGCCGCCATAAAGACTGCGACCTCAGGGCGATCGGACAAGCCGGACGTCGGGGGTGCGAACCGACTTTTCACGATGGAGGCAATCATGTTCAACTCGATCAATCCGGTGAACACCATCATGCAGACCGCCCTGGGTGGCGCCGGCGGCGTTGCGGGTCTTGCCGCGCGCAACCTGGTGTCGTCCTTCGGCCAGAACCTGATCCAGAAGATCGGCGACATGCTGAACATCCCGCAGCCGCTGATCGATGCCGCGCAGGCTCAGTTCGCGATGGCGTCGGGTGATCCGCTCGGCGGCCTCACCAACATCCAGGAAGCGGCGCAGGGCTTCGTCGAGGCGGCCGGCGGCTCGCTGACCGAAGGTGCCGAGTTCGGCCGCGACATCCTGGACAACCTGATGAAGATGGCCAGCGACATCGCTGGCGGCGAGGACGCCAAGGAAGCCAAGTCCGGTGGCAAGGGCGGCAGCTGGCTGATGGCGATGGCCCGCGCGCTCGGCAAGAAGGCCGACCAGCTGGCCGACCAGATGCAGAACTTCGCCGACAAGATGGCGAAGGACAAGTCGGACCCGAGCGCAAGCCTTGAGTTCTCGGCCAAGTCGCAGGAGTTCGGCCTGTTCATGAACGCTGCGTCGAATGCCCTCAAGACCGCGGGTGAGTCGCTGACCACCTCGGCGCGCAAGGGCTGATTAAGCTTCGTCACGCGAGGGACGGCGGCCGGGATCATTCCCGGCCGCCGTTTCGTTTGCGCAATCATCGATCACCAAAGGAGTTCGAGGGATGAAGGGCTTGGGCTGGATCGCCGCGTCGGCGACAGGACTCGCGCTGGCGACCGCGCCGGCGCTCCACGCGCAGGTGATGGCGCTGAGCCCCACCACCATGGTCGGCTATGCGGGCACCACCGCCGCCGGCGCGCATGCCCGCCGCCAGATCGGCACGCGGCTGGCGACCCCGTCGCGCACGCCCGCGCAGGCTTCCGCGCCAAGCATGACGCAGGTGCTCGCCCGCACCAATTATCGCCCCGATCCGCGCATCCGCCAGCAGGTCTATGCGCGTGCGGTGGCCCAGATTCAGAAGGGCAGCCCGTCTGACGCGGCCAAGTTGCGGCAGATCCTGGTCAGCGGGCAGATGCGCAACGAGGTCGCGACGTACCTGCGCAAGTATGGCATGTCGCCCGACAATCTGGTGGACACCACCACCGTGTACCTGGCGGCCGCCTGGCTCGCCTCACGCGGCAACACGGGCGATCCGACCCCGGCACAGCTGCGCGGCCTGCGCAACCAGGTCGCACGCACCTTCTCCACCATGCCCCAGCTGCTCGCCGCGCCCGAGGCGCTCAAGCAGGAGCTTGGCGAGGCGAACATCCTGCAGGCGTCCGTATCGAGTGCGGTCGTCAACCAGGCTGCCGGGCAGGACCCCGCCTATGCGGCCAAGGCGCGCGCAGCGGTGGTGCAGGGCGTCAAGTCAACCTACCAGATTGACCTGTCCCGCATGGACCTGACCGCCAACGGGCTGCGCTAGTCGGTTCGACTAGCGCGCCGGGCGGAGGCGTGTGGCATAGGGGCGCCAACTGAAGGAGGTGCCCCATGTCTCTGACGATCACCGCCACGCTCGGCCCCATCCAGGCCAAGGCCATCTTGGCCAAGAAGTCCGAGATGGAAGGCGACGGCCGCATGACCGCGCAGAACTCGGCCGCCGATTCGGATGTCGAGGGGCTGCGCCGCCAGCGCACCAGCCTCGATCGGCTGCTCGATCAGCCCGGGCCGCTCGACCGCTTCGCGCAGGACGAGGGTCCGGCGGAGCGGACCTAGTCGAAGCGATTATGGCCGGGCCTCGCGCCCTCACCCATATCCGATCCATCACGGTGGCGCGACCTGTGCCGCCATCAGGACAAGAGCCATGACCAGTCTCGACCGCCTTTCCGCCGCCGCCCCGCTCGGCTCCGTCGCCCAGACCGGTGGCGCGAGTGCGAAGGCGACCGCCGCGGAGACGATCGGCACGCTCGGCCACCGGGTGCTCGCCTGGGTCGGCGCGAGCGGCGGCAGTGCCGCGGGTGCCTCGGCGTGGAGCGGGCGCGCTGGCGCAGCGGATGGCTTCCAGGCCGATGCCGGGGTGCTGGCGCAGCGCGGCGACGTTTATGGCCTCAACCAGCTCGCGGGCGACATCGCCCAGCGCCATGGCGCCACGCCGACGCAGGAAGGCGATCTGCGCCGCGGGCTGGAGGATTTCACCCGCGCCGCGATGGTGCAGGTCGCCGGCCTGTCGGGCGCACCCGGCGAACGCCAGGTGGCGGGGCTGAGCGAGGCACTCGACACCGCGCTGGATGCCCCTGCGGGCGAGGGCGTTGGCGGCGTGATTGAGCGGCTGGAGGCGGCCACCGCCTCACTGTCGCGCGGAGTGGGTCTCTGACGGGAACCGGTTTGCGCGTCGCGCGATTACGGCGGGTCTAACGGGTGGAGGGATCATGAATCGCGGCGCGGCGCTTTCACTCATGGTGGCGCTCGTCGTCGCCTCCCCTGCCCTTGCCAAGCGCACCAAGGCGGCGCCCAAGGCCGCGGCGATCAGCGTGATCAGCGCAGGCAACGAGCAGGCGCTGTCGCTGGGCAAGACGGTGATCTCGCGGCCATTCGGCGCGCAGCTGGTGGATACGCTCAGCGTGGCGGGCAGCTATCGTACCAAGGCCGGCACCTATCATCTCGTCCGCGGCGAGGCGACCGGCGAGTGCCCGGCGCGCTATCTCGTCGTCTACCAGCAGGGCAGTGAGGCGCCGGTCGCCAGCGAGCCGTTCGGCACCTGCGCCAAGGGCGCAATCGGCGCAGTGACGCGCACCGGTTTCGTGGTGACCATGCCTGCCACCGCCGCAGGCGGGCCTTCGGTCCGCTTCCGCTACGAGGACGGCAAGATGCGGCTGGTGGATGCGATGCCCGCCGCGACGGTCGCCTCCGTTGACGGTCGTCTCGGCTTCGCCGCACGCCAGGCTTCCACATGCCGCACCCCCACCTCCGCCGATCCCGCCACCCAGGCCTCGGTGGTTGCCGACTTCTCACGCAGCTACCCGGCCGAGTATAAGACCTCGAAGCTGCTCAAGCGCACTGCGATAGCGCCGGACGAGCTGCGTGCGACGGTGACCGGGCTCGCCTGCCTGTCGCGCTGGCCGGGCGCCGAGCAGGTCGTGCCGGAGGCGGCGACTCCGCTGTTCGCTAGCAAGCGCTACGGCCCCGCCGCCTTCGAGATGATCCAGACGATCGCACGCGACGCCAACTCGGACGTCAACCTGCGCGCTGCGGTGCGCGCTTTTGGCGCCGAGATGATCTACCGCGTCGACCGGCGCGAGCCGCTCTAAGCGTTCCGATTAGCGACGCCCTCCGCAAACAGGCGTACTCCGACCGCAACCGAAGACATTACCGGGAGCGGTACGATGACGGTCGGAGCAGTCCAGCAATCGGGTAATTCCTCCAGCGGCGCACGCAATGAGACGGGCTATATCGTCAAGGGCGGCGACACACTGAGCGAGATCGCGGCGAGCCGCGGCGTCAGCCTCCAGGCGCTGATCCGCGCCAATCCGCAGATCAGCAACCCCAATCTGATCCGCCCCGGCCAGCACGTCACCATCCCCTCGGGCGGGAGCGGCGGCGGCAGCTACACCGTCCAGCCCGGCGATACGCTCAGCGGCATCGCCAACCGGTTCGGCACCAGCTACCAGGCGATCGCACAGGCGAACGGCATCGCCAATCCGAACCTGATCCATCCCGGCCAGACACTCAGCATTCCCGGCAGCATCGGCGGCACGGGCAGCGCCGGCGGCGTCACCGGCCCCGGCAGCACCGCTCCGGGCGGCGGCAGCAGCAACGTGCTGGAGATCGCCCAGAAATATCTCGGCCAGAACGCCTCGTCACTCAAGGTGAACGGGTCCGACAACCTGCCGATGGACGCCAACGTCCCCAACAACGTCTGCTGCGCCAACTTCGTCTCGGCGGTGCTGATCGAGGCGGGGCAGCTGCCCGCCGGGCAGCACACCAATTCGGTGCAGACGCTCAAGACCACGCTTCAGGGCAATGGCTGGACCGCGGTGCCGGCCAGCGAGGCGCGGCCGGGCGACGTGGTGATCATCCAAGGTGGCGGCGTCTCGCATACCGAGATCGTCGCCGGTGACGGCAAGATGATCGGATCGAACAACACCAATGCCGATGGCAGCCAGCGCGTCGGCTACGGCAATCTCTCCTGGGCGACCGGCAAGGGCGCGATCATCCTGCGCGCACCCGAGAGCGTTTCTGCCCCCGCACCAACTACCCCGGTAACCGGCGGCGGCACCCGCGCCGAGCGGATTGACCAGGCGGTTACCTTCTTCCAGAATCAGGGCTGGAGCCGTGCGCAGTCGATCGGCATCGTCGCCAACCTCGATGCCGAAAGCGCGATGGACCACAACAACTACCAGGATTCGGGCGGCCCCGGCTATGGCCTCGCCCAGTGGGAGAACCCGCGCCAGCGCGACTTCGCGGCGTGGGCGGGCAAGGATATCCATGGGTCGAGCTTCGAGGAACAGCTCCGCTTTGTCCAGTATGAGCTGACCCATTCGGAGAGCGCCGCGGGCAATGCGCTGCGTGGCGCCGACACGCCCGGCGAGGCCGCGTCGATCGTGACCCGCCTCTACGAACGGCCCGCCGACAGCGCCGGCGAGGCGGTGCGCCGTGCCCAGCGGGCGGAGGACATGGCACGCTAAGGTGTCACCCAGTCGAGCTGAAGCACCTACCCAAGGTTGTGTCCCCGCGGACGCGGGGACCCAGTCTGGCCTCCCGCCTACGAGGGAGCACACCGAGTCCGCAGTGACTCACACTAACTGAACCGATTCCTATCCACCATTGAACAGCGCCGCCCCCGTCACTGACACCGTCGCGCTGACCAGCGCCCGGTCGAGGTACAGGTTGCGCGCCTCGCAGCTGGTCTCCGCAACCAGCAGGCAGGCGTGGCAGGCGGCGCCGCTGAGCGCACGATCGTCGGCATGCGCGTCGGGATCATGCTCGGCGCAGATCGGATCGCCCGAGCAGAGCGCCAGCTTGTCGAGCGCGCGCTCGGCGATCGCCCCCAGCCGCGGCAGCACCGCGATCAGCCCGCCAAGCGTGCCCTGCGCGCCGGTGCTGGCGGTGTAGAGCAGCAGCCCGAATCGCTCCGCCTCCGCGTCCACCAGCGCGTAGATCCGCTCCTTGAGCGCGCTGGCGGGATAGCCGCAGTCGAGCGCGATCTCGTTCATGAGCGCATGGCTAAAGCTGTGGATCGCATAATAGCCGAGCCCCGGGAACTGGAGCTTGTCGGCGTAAGGCTGCCCCGCCCGCCAGCGTTCGTAGCCGTCATGCAGCGCGTCGAGCCGCCTTGTAGCTTCCTCGCGCGCGATCCACGCCTTGAGTCGGTCGACGTCGAAGCGCAGGAACAGCCCCTCGCCCAATTGCTCCACCGCGGGCAGCCAGTCGAGCTCGGCGGCCAGCGCAGCGCCTTCCACGGCGAGGTACAGCTCCTCCAGATTGCCGTCGATCGCGGTGGGCGCCGCCTCGAAACGGGTAAAGCCGTAAAGGCAGGAGATCTCGCGCAGCCGGTGCACCGCCACGGCCGCAGCGATCGGCGCCAGCCGCGCGCGCTCGCCGTCCCATTCGGTGCGTTCCAGCGTGCGCGCATGAAGCCGCGCGTCGGGCGCGTCCGAACCGACCTCGGCAAGCCCCGAGGCGAGCAGGTCATATTCCGCCACCTTGGGCGCCTTGGCGACATTCTGGTGACCGGTGAGCCGCAGCTGGCGCACCCGGCCGAGCACCGCTTCGTCGTCCCATCCCTCCAGCGCGGCACGCGCGGCGGGGTTGGAGCGGCGGGCGGCGGCGACCTCGCCGGCATTGTCGGTCCAGCCAAGCGCGTCCATGTGCTGCTCGACCAGCCGGGTCAGCTCGTCCTCCGCCGCCGGCAGCGAAATGACGGTGAGCACCTGCGGGAAATAAACTGGCTCTCGATCGCATAGCGTCCGCCGCCGGCGGGTGCGGCATGATGCGCCTCGTCCAGGATCAGCAGCGATCGCGCGCGGAAATCCTCCAGCACGTCGCGCAGGCCCGCGACATAAGCCTCGTCGCTGATCAGCGCGTGCGACAGGATGAACCGGGACCCCGCCGACCACGGGTTGGCGCCCCAGCCCCGCCGCCGGCGCAGGTCTTCCAGGTGGCGCCGATCGACGATCTCGAACGACAGACCGAATTTGGTTTGGAGCTCGTCGCGCCATTGCACGGTCATCGCCGCGGGGGCGAGCACCAAAGCGAAATCGACCCGGCGGCGCAGCAGCAATTCGCGCAGCACCAGCCCCGCCTCCACCGTCTTGCCGAGCCCGACATCGTCGGCGATCAGCAGGTTGACTCGCGGCAGACGCAAGGCCTTGCGTAAGGGAAGCAGCTGGTAGGGATCGAGGCGGATGCCGGCACGGAACGGCGCCTGGAACAGGTCCCGCTCCGCCGCGGTGGCGGTGCGCCACTTCACCGTGCGGAGGTAAGCGGAAAAGGCACGCGGATCGTCGCCGCCGCCCAGCCCCAACGTCGCCCACGCCTCCTCGTCGCGCAGCCGCGCATCGACCTCGGCGCCCCACAGCACCCGCGTGGTCTCGCCGCCGGCATCGTCATCGACACAAGCGAGACGATGCCCGTCGAACGGCGCCTCGGGCTCGTCCTCGACCAGCCACAATCGACCGCGCAGCGAGACGAACTGGCCAACCTTGGGCTGGGGAGAGTCGGCCATTGCCGAAGCTGCCGCGGCTAAAACTGTGGAGAGCCTGCTACAGGTTCAAGGACACATCCCAACTGCGAATGGCCCACACCGATCATCACCCCGCCCCCTCATCCCTTTGGCAGCGGGGTGAAAGCCGTGGCAGACGCCGACAATAAGAGGTTCATCCGTTTGACGGGCTATCTTGCTTGTCCAGCCCGCCAAACCCGGTTGTTGCATCCGCACCGGATAGAATCGTGATCTCGATGACCAGTTCTGACGTGCGCGCTCCTCAGTCCTGCGGCAGATCGCAGATTGGGAAGGGGGGGGAATAACTATGCCACAGTTCGAAGGCAGCCGGCCATGGGCCAAGCTGATCCGCGATCAGGACGACCATGTCACCGCCGCCCTGCCCCTGCTCGACCACGCGCTGGACGTCGCGGCGGTGGGAGAGGCGTTGCTGGCCGGAGGGCTCTGGCGGAAGGCCCTTGAGACTACAGCGGGTCGCGCGCTCGCGGCGCAGGACGTCGCCCGGCTGGTCGCGCTGATGGCGCTGCACGACATCGGCAAAGCCAATGCCGGCTTCCAGGCCCGCTGGAACGACAAGGCGGAGAGGATCGGCCACGAGCCGCAGGTCGCCGCGCTCCTCAAGGACGACCGTCTGAAGACCACGCCCGCAGCGCAGGCGCTGCTCGGCATCCAACGCGACTGGGGCGCAGCGCCGCTCATTCCCGCGTTGTTCGCCCATCACGGCCGCCCGCGCGAAGAGTTCCGCGGCCCGCCCGAGACCGGCGGGCGCAATTTGACTTGGCAGAAGCACGTACAGCACTGGCGCGTCAAGGACGGCTTCGATCCCTGCGCCGCCGCCGCCGACGTGATCGCAGCCGTCCGCGCGCGCTACCCGCAGGCATGGGGGGACGGCCCCACGCTTCCGTCCGAACCGCGCTTCGTCGCCATGTTCGCTGGGCTGGTGGTGCTCGCCGACTGGCTCGGCTCGGACACGCAGCGCTTTCCGGTCGGCGAGCCGCATGGTGAGGCGCGGGAGGCCCTCCGCGCCGAAAAGGCACCCGCCGCGGTCGCCGCGCGCAGCCTCACCCCGCTCGATACGCCGGACGGCGACTTCGCGGACGCCTTCCCCTTCCCGCCCCGGGGCATCCAGCGCGAGGCAGCGGCGGACGATCTCGGCCCGGTCGCCTTGTTCGAGGCCGAGACCGGATCGGGCAAGACCGAGGCCGCGCTGTGGCGCTGGCTGGAACTGCGCCGGCAGGGCCTGGTCGACGGCCTGTTCTTTGCGCTGCCGACCCGCTCGGCGGCGGTACAATTGCACACGCGCGTCCAGCGCCTGCTTGACCGCGTGTTCGGCCCGAATGTGATCGAGGCGGTGCTCGCCGTCCCTGGTTATCTGCGTGCCGGCGATGCCGAGGGCCAGGCGCTGCCCGGCTTCGAGGTGCGCTGGGACGACGGCGGCAGCGACGCGCGCTGGGCGGCGGAGCGGAGCACCCGCTATCTCGCCGCGCGCGTTGCGGTGGGCACGATCGATCAGGCCCTGCTCGGCGCGCTGACGGTGAAGCACGCCCCCGTTCGCGCCGCCGCGCTGTCGCGAAGCCTGCTGGTCGTGGACGAGGTCCATGCCTCGGACGCCTATATAGGCGCGGTGCTGAAGCGATTGCTGACCAACCACACGCAGGCGGGCGGCCACGCGCTGCTGCTCTCCGCCACGCTCGGTGCCGACCTGCGCACGCGCCTGCTCGGTGGCGCGGTACCGGACGTTGAAGCTGCGGTGGCGACGCCATATCCAGCACTTGCCGGATCGGATGCCGCCCCGCGCCAGGCAACCGCGGGCGGCACCCGCGTCAAGGCCGTGCGATTCGAGATCGCCGGCGATATCGCCGATCCCGATGCGATCGCTGCCCGTGCGATCCAGGCGGCACGCGCGGGGGCGTCGGTCCTTGTCGTGCGAAACAGCGTCAAGGGCGCGGTGGACGTTGCTCAGGCCGTCGCAGTGCTCGCCCCCGAACTCGCCTTTCACGTCGGCCTGGAAGGTCGCAGAGTAGCGACCCTCCACCACGGCCGCTTCGCCCCCTCCGACCGCAAGCGCCTCGACGCCGCAGTCGAAGCCGCGTTCGGCAGGAACCGCACCGCGCAGGGCCGCGTCCTTGTCGGCACCCAAACGCTCGAACAGTCGCTCGACATCGATGCCGACCTTCTGATCACCGATCTCGCACCGATGGACGTGCTGCTCCAGCGCGCGGGCCGTCTCCATCGCCATGACCGCGACGATCGCGACGCGTTTGCGCATGCGCGTGCGATCGTGCTGACACCCGCCGGGCGCATCCTGGCCCCTTTGCTCGGCTCCGTCCCCGAGCGCCATGGGCTCGGCCCAATGGGCGACGGCGGCGGGGTCTATCCCAACCTCCTCCAGCTCGAGGCGACGCTGCGCGTGCTTGAGGACACACCCGAGGTCTCGATCCCAGCCGACAATCGCCGGCTGGTCGAACACGCGCTGCACCCCGACATGCTGGGGAAGATCGCAAGCGCGCTCGGCACCGCCTGGCAGAACCACGCCGCCGAGTGCGCGGGGATCGTCTTCGCCGATCGCCAGACCGGCCAGACGCTTGCGCTCGACCTGTCGAAGCCGTTTCGGGACCTCGTCTTCCCCGACATGGACGAGACGGTCGCCACCCGTCTCGGCGCTCGCGACCTGCTGGTCGATTTCGAAACGCCGCTGCCCGGCCCGTTCGGCGAAGCGGTGACGCGCCTCTCCATTCCGCGCTGGATGGTGGGCGCGATCGCGCCCAGAGATGAGCCCCGATCGCTCGGGCCGTCTGAGGACGGCGAGATGTTCGAGCTGGGCGGGCGCCGCTACGTCTATGGCCGTTGGGGCCTTGCCAAGATGTAGGACTGGTGCGGGCGGTCGGACTCGAACCGACAAGGATTGCTCCGGCGGATTTTGAGTCCGCTGCGTCTACCATTTCGCCACGCCCGCACGGGCAGGGCCCGCATAGCGCGCGCGCCCGCAAACGCCAACAGCACTCGGGCGCCGCACAGCGCTTGCCTAACCCGCGGCGCCCCGCTAGGCGCGATCACCCAGCGATGCGGAGCGGTGGCCGAGTGGTCGAAGGCGCTCGCCTGGAAAGTGAGTATACGTCAAAAGCGTATCGAGGGTTCGAATCCCTCCCGCTCCGCCACTTACGCCCTTTCTGGGCCTTCTAAAATCCAGTAAAACCCGCTAAAAACAGCCAGTTCTTGGCTGTTGGGGCGTCCGCTCGCATCCGCAGCTATCCACCCGTGCCCACCACGTCTGGTGGGACAAGTTGTGGGACTGGAGAGGTGTCATGGGTCAGCTGACTGCGATGAAGATCAAGGCCATCACCGAGCCGGGCCGATACGTGGACGGAGACGGACTCATGCTCCGGGTGACGGACGGGGGCGCAAAGAGCTGGTTGGTTCGCGTCCGCATCGATGGCAAGCGTAGAGACATAGGCATTGGCTCGCTGAAGGTGCTGACCCTCGCCGAGGCGCGGGCTAAAGCAACCGAGCTGCGGCGGCAGATTGCTCAGGGCATTGATCCCATTGCCGAACGCAAGAAGGTCGAAGACCCGGTCCCCACCTTCCGCGAGGCTGCGACGCTCGTGCACGAGGAGCACAAGGCCGCCTGGAAGAACGGCAAGCATCAGGACCAGTGGATCAACACGCTGACGACCTACGCCTTCCCCAAGCTCGGCGACCGGCTGGTCAATGACATCGAAGGGCCGATCATCCGCGACGTTCTGGCGCCAATCTGGCTAACGAAGCCCGAGACCGCGCGGCGGGTTCGCCAGCGGATCGGTGCCGTCCTCGATTGGAGCTATGCAAAGGGCTATCGCCCGACCGAAGCACCGATGCGTTCGCTGTCCAAGGGCCTGCCCCGACAGCCCCGCAAGGACGGTCATTTCGCCGCCATGGCGTTCACCGACGTGCCCAAGCTGATCGCCCGTTTGCGCGAGCGATCGTCGGTGGGAAGGCTCGCCATGGAAGCCCTGATCCTCACAGCGGCGCGCTCCGGCGAGATACGTGGCGCGACTTGGAGCGAGGTCGATCTGGACGCCGGCATGTGGACCGTACCGGCCGACCGGATGCCCTCGCGCTGCATGCCGCGCAGCGAGCGCTTCAGGTCCTGCATCTGACGGCGCACCGGCCCCGCGCCGAACTGCCGATCGCTTCGCAGTGCGTTTCGCTGAACCGCGACCGTTTCGGGCAGGTCGAACACGATTGCGACGGCCAGCGCATGCCATTTCTTGGCCAGCGCGATCAGACCCTTGCGGGATTGCGGCTGGACGTTGGTCGCGTCGACGACCGTGAAGCGCCGGTTCTTCAGGCGCTTCTCGATGACGGCGTGAACGAGATCGAACGCGTCCGGCGTGGCTGATTGGTCCGTCTCGTCGTCGGCAACCCACCCTCGTGCGCGGTCGGACGAAACCACCTCGGTCGGGAGGAAATGCTTGGCCGCGAAGCTCGACTTGCCGGTGCCGGAGGCACCAACCAGCAGCACCAGTGCGAACTCGGGAATCTCAATGTTCATCGGGTGAAAAGCCGCGTCGACGCGAGCGCGGCACAACGCCGGTTGCGGAGCTCCGATCGAGCGCTAAGGTTATCGGATGATCGACATGCCTCAAGTTCCCCCGCCTGCGTATGAACAGGTTTTGACGCAAAAGCTTCTGCAATGCGGCCTGCGGAATGGCGGCTTCACGGTCAAATACGAGGACGAACTGCAAAGTATCGAGATCGTGATCGATAAAGAAGCAGGGGCTTCTGCTGAGAACCTTGAGTGCATCAGGCAAGCTGCCGGTCATGAGATCGTCACCTTCAAAGAACCCGAGTTTCGGCAGGTGTATCAGGATCGCGTGTTCGAGGCGCTGAAACCAACCATGCTTGCGGACTCCCGAGCGGAACTCCTAAAGTATGGCGTCCTCGACGGCTTCCCTGAACGGTCAAAGTTCGGTTCTGACAAGTTATTTGCCGAGGCACTAGAACGGCAATGCGGCATGAAGCCGGGCTCGTTCTTCGTCCAAAGCCAGTTGGGCCTGATTGGTCAGCCTAAGCTGGGTCGTCAAAACAAGGCCGACGAGGATAGGATGTCCTGCCTCATGGCGGCGATTATGTATGTTAGCGCAAAAGGCGAGGACTTTAAGTTCGGCTTCATAGGCAATGAGGCATTCGCTCCCGAAAAGTAGGTAGTTCTACCATCGTGAATCGATGGCTGCTTCCTATCCGAAAATATGAAGAGCTGCGGTTCGCCTGCCTACCACGTTCCGCCATCCTGAAGCATTGTGACCACCCCTGGATCGCATCGCGAAATCAGCCGCGCCACCCCGTTCGAAACCGAAGCGCCCGAAGCATGGCGAATGTGTCGCAACATTGGCCCCCTGCGTCGGCACAGACGTCCGGTATCCTCCGGTTCTGCCGCTGTAGCCTCCGCTTGGACACTTCGGTGGTGACGACGCAACGATCACCAGGGGCGGCTAGCGCGTGGGCGATTAGAAACGGATCACGGCCGATCGCTTCCAATTCGTCATCCGTGAGATCGTCGGCATAGTGATTGACGACCTGCTGGACCAACTCTGGTCGAACATCCTGGTTGAAGAGGATCGCGGCTTTGTGGGTATCGTCTTGTATCCACGCATAAAGAAGGTCGCGATCGGCATCGGTGCCACCGTCTCTAACCTCTTCGAGCGTTTCCAAGGGCATCTTGATCTGACCGGCATTACCCTGGTGAACCAACCATTCCCAGAATTCCGGCACCGCATCGACCGGGTAGTAAAGATGATGTGCGGTTATCAGCACGTTCGCGTCGAGCAGATACACCACGGGTCAGGCGCCTTGCTCTAGCGGCAGGGCAGCGCCGCTTAGGAGCGGATGGACGCTGCGGGGCTTAACACCAAGCAGCTTGCCGGCTCGGGTAGGGGTTAGCACCCCCTCGCTCATATTCCGCGCGACGAAGTTCAGCAGCGCCGCGCCTAGCCCCAGCTCTCCGCCTTGTTCAGCATCGCGGCGAGGATGCCGAGCGTCCGGTTGGCAGC
Source organism: Sphingomonas sp. (assembly GCF_042096255.1). GTDB lineage: Bacteria > Pseudomonadota > Alphaproteobacteria > Sphingomonadales > Sphingomonadaceae > Sphingomonas. The sequence goes on from NZ_JBELLZ010000010.1 coordinate 26,057, forward strand.
GCCGGGGCCGGTGCGGTTGTTCAGGTCGGCGAACCAGTTCGTGACGTGCGCCTCGTTCAGCTCGTCGATGAACACGCCGGGGAAGGCGCGATCGAGATAGAGCTGACGATACTGGGTTTGCGTCTCGTAGGTCGACGGCTTCCACTTCGGCGACCAGCGATCCCAATACTCCTTAAGGAAATCGTCAAAGCGCGGCGCGGACCGGATGCGCTTACGATCCGTGGCCGGATCGAGCCCCACCTGCGCATAGGCCAGCACGCGCCGGGCGACGATCGTTGCCTGATGCCGCGTGATCACGGCGGCGGAGCCGATCGTCACGGTCCGCATCCGCCCTGCCATCCGGGTCTGGACGATGTAGACGTTACGACCCGTGGCATAGTGGCGAATGCCGAACCCGTGCTCGATACCGAGCCAAGTCGTCGTGCGCGGCTTTCCTCGCGGCAGTCGCAGGTGAACAACGCTGGCGCCAACCTCCGCCAGCGCGTCGGCTACCACCTGCTTGAGCGCGAGCGCGGTCACAGTCGCAGCCCTATCGCCTGCGCAAGCGAGCCTGATATCCGCTCTGCCGCGTCGCCGATCACGTCATCAGACAAATGGGCGTATTTGGCCGTGGTTTCCGGAAGCGCATGCCCCAGCAGCTTGCCGACGGTGGCGAGCGGCACGTTGTCCATGATCGCCGTGGACGCGAAGCTGTGGCGCAGATCGTGGACGCGCACGTCGGGCAAGGCGCACGTGCGGCGGAACCGCTCCCACCAGCTTTGGAAGGCGAGTGACCCAGTGCCGCGCCTGTTCGGAAAGACGAGCGAGCAACCCTCGTGCCTCCGCACTCCTTCGAGCACCGCCAGCGCCTGGCTGTTCAACCAGATGGTCTTCTGCCCGGTCTTACTGTCGGGGAGGGCCAGATGCGGCGGCTTGACCCACTCCTATCTGAGATCGCGTATCTCGCTGATCCTCGCGCCCGTATAGAGCAGCAGCCGAACGATCGCGACCTCGCCCGGGCTAGACGCCTCCGCTTCGCGGAGTGCCGCTCCGATGCGCCGATACTCAAGTGGTGTCAGATAGCGTTCGCACGGCGGGCGCTTGTAACGGGACATGCCCCGGCAAGGGTTCGAGCCCTTGCGGCGGAGGTGAAGCTGTTCGGAATACTTCAAGAGGGACGCCAGCACCGGAAGGGTGCAGTTGAACGTAACTTCCCGTCCACCCGCCAAGCTGTCTCGCCAGCGGAGCACGTCTGCCGGAACGATGTCCGCAACTCGGATCGCGCCGAACACGGGCAGCAGGTCGCGCTTCCACGCGCCAAGGTTCCGCTTCTGCGTCGAAGGTTTCCAGTGCCGGGCGATGTCGCCCCAGTAGGTCTCGACGAAGTCGCTGAGGATCGGCGTGGCCTTGACCACCGTCCGCTTCGGCAGGCCGTCGAGCGCCACCTCCGCGAGCAGCCGCCGTGCCTGCGTGCGCGCTAGCACGGCGTCGACATCGTCGGTGCAGCCGAGCGTGATCCGTCGATGCTTTCCGCGATGCCGGAGGCGGACGAACCAATAGTAGCGCCCGGTCGGCCGCACTCTCAGGCCGAACCCTGGCAGCTCGGTATCCCAGATGCAGTATTCAGAGGCAGCAAGCGGCAGCTTCCGCCGCGCGAAGTTGCCGTCGAGAAAGGCCCGGCGACCGGGCTTGTGCCGGCGGGGGACCATAAGGCCATCATCACTAGCAGAACTGGCCTCGAAAGTCGCGCAACCCTGCGGATTTGGTGGGACCGGTTGGCCATCGACAGCACGCGATCCGCTGAGCGTCGCCAGCATCTCCTGCGCTGATTTTGCAGCACTTTCCCGCATAAACTGCGGCTTAGCCGCGTAGGGTGTGCTAGAATTTGCCCTTAAAGACGGCCGAGCTGGAGCCAGCTGAAGCCTCTCAATTAAGCCTTGCTGAGCCTCTCCGGGGGGATCGGCAGCGCCGCATCGAAGCGAGCTAGTTGGCCGTTGAGCGTCGCCGCGAAGTGACCTTCAGTGCTTAAAGCAATGCTCCCGATGCCACTCTTGGAAGTGCGGGTGAGGACGGTCGAGGGGGCGGATGGTTGGCAGGGCGCGACCGGTCCGATTGATCATCGCCCGCAAGCTATCAGGGTCGTTCGCCTGGCGAGATACGAGGATCTCGAGGTCGTCAGAGAGGCTGATCAGCCCCCGATTAAACACCCAGTGCACCGTGCCCGATAGCGCCAGCCCATTGGTCACGATGTCCGGACCATTCGCCTTAACCGGCCGGATATGAGCGGCTTCGGCTTCAGCCCGGCCGCCGCCGTTGATGATCCGGAGCCCGGCAATCGCGCAACAAGGCGAAGCGGTAAACGGGCGGTGACTCATCCCAACACCAGAAATTTCGGACGCTCGTCTCCGTCCCAGCTTCGGACGTCATTCAGATAAGGACCTAAACGGCATCGCGCTTGCGCGGACTCGCCTGCGCTGCGCAAGTCGTCGCTCCTCGTCTTGGCTGACTGCGGTCGCGCCGTATCCGTCGATGTTGCGCCCGTCACCCCGACAGAGTGCAAACGCCTGGAAGCATTCGACCGCAGCCGGGGCGAACGATGGTCGGTTGCCACCACATGGCCGATCGCCTAGCTTGGGTCCGGTTCTAATGACAATTTCGCAGCGCCTCGACGACATCCGAAATGCGCTCGGCGACCGCAGCGCCGCAGCGGCCTCGGCCGCAGCCTCGCTCACCAACGGTGAGACAATCGGACTGCTCGCCCTCGTCCTTGCCACCGCGCCGGGCGTGTCAATCGCGACTCGAGATCACAGCGAGGTCGACGTGCGCGTCGGCCGCGCGGGCCACAGCACGATCGCGAGGCTAGGCGCGCCCGACGAACGCGCTCTCATCATCCTGAAGGACCGCGACGTCGCACTGGTCTCGGACGACCCGGCGCTGCGCTCTCTCTGGGGCCCGCCGCTCGTGCTTGAGACGCCCAGCCTGCTGCGCGGCATCCAATATGCCAGGGATGACGCCGACGGCTATCTCTACGCGCCACCGGGCGAGCGGACCAACGGCCTTCTCCGCCTCGCGGCCGAGTGGGGCATACCCGAAGACGTGCTTCTTGCCCTTTCGTCCAGCCGCGGCGAGATCGCCCGCGTGGACCGCCTTCTTGCAGCCTAAGCCGACCATCCATGCCAAACGTTGACGTGGTGCAGCTTTCCGACCTCCATTTCGGCGCGGGCAAGCAGAACGTCCACCCTGCGCACCAGCTACTCGAACACGTGGTCGCAGTCGTGAAGGAGCAGCAGAATTCGGTTGTGCTCGCCAGCGGCGACATCACCTACCAGGCCCTTGACGCGGGATATCGTGAAGCGACGCACTTCTTCGAACAGCTGCTCGATCGAACCGGGTTGGACCGTAGCCGCTTCCTCTTTTGCCCGGGGAACCACGATTGCCACGCCACTGGGCACTTCAAGGCGTTCGACACCTTCACCTACGGGATTCGAAGAGATAACGAGTGCACCTTTTCAGGGACGACCTGCCGGCTGCTGGCGATAGACGGACTGAACTTTCTTCTCATGAACTCGAGCCACCATCTCGACCATCGCTACGGCTTGGCCGACGTCGACGCGCTCGGCAAGCTGGCCCCGGCCGATCCCGCTAACTGTGTGGCGGTAATCCATCACCATCTGATCCCCACCGACAAGATGGACCCCTCAACGACCCGCAACGCGCACGAGGTGCTGTTAACGCTTGACGACAAGGGCGTTCCCATACTGCTTCACGGTCACCAGCATGTTGCGAAGGGAGTCGCGGTCGGCCGGACCCCGGTCAACGTCCTCGGCGTGAACTCCTTCAACTTTCACGTCCCGGGCGGGCAGAACGCGATCGGCCTGCTCAACTGGCGCGACGACGGAGTGAGCTTCTCACGGCGCGTCCTCTTCGACAGCGGCCTCACCAAAAGCAGTGCGCATTATAAAGAGGTCGACCGGGTGACGATCCGGTGAAGCCTCTGTTCATTGTCTTCGAAGGCCTCGACGGATCGGGTACCAGCACGCAGTCGAGGATGCTCTGCGAGTACCTGCGGACGGAGCGCGGGCAGAAGGTACAGCTCACGGCCCAGCCGTCAGGCGGTCCGGTCGGACAGATGATCCGCAGCGCCCTGTCGGGCAGGTTGCGGTTCTCGGCGGATGAGGCGCTCTACGATCGGCAGCTGGCCCACCTCTTCGCCGCCGATCGGCACGACCATCTCTGGAACGACACTGATGGAGTCATGCGCCTGCTCGAACGCGGCGAGCACGTGGTCTGCACCCGCTACTTCTTCTCGTCATACGCTTATCATTGCCGGACCGAGGACGACATCGCCTTCGTCCGCGCCCTTAACGCCGACTTCCCCGATCCCAACGCCGTGATCTTCATCGACGTCGAGGTGGACACCTCGGCCAAGCGCCTGGCTGAGCGGGCGAGCCTCGACCGGTACGAATCCGAGGAGAAGCTCGTGCAGGTCCGGGCCGCCTACGAGCGAAGTTTCGATCTGTACAACGGCCCTCTGCTCCGCATCTCGGGAACCGAGGCGCCGAGCGCGATCCACGCGCGGGTTGCTTCCTTCGTCGAAGGACTGCTCCGTTGAGCCTAGATGGATACAAGGAGTGCTCGAAACTCGCCGAGATCGCCGATCACGTGGCGCAAGTCGTGACGGAAACCGGGAAGCCCTGGGTGGCGAACCTGTGCGTGAAGGTCAGCTTCCCCGCCAAGCTACTATCCAAGCCGGAACTGCTCGATGCGGCCGAGAGGGCTAAACTATGGCAAAGCGTGGCGACTCCGAAGGAGCTGCACTTCTCCCACGGGCAGTTCCTAGGGGACGAAGGGATCACCCACGTTGCGGATGAATTGAAGCGGAAGCCGGACAGCAACCGCGCGCTCGCCTCGCTGATCTCCACCAGAGACATTCTTCGAAGCGGGGACGAACCGCTGCCCTCGTTCCTCACCTTCCAGTGCATGATTGACGGCACCACTCTCTACGTAACGGTTGCCTATCGAGCTATGGAGGTCACCGACTTCTTCCGGATTAATCTGGAGGAGATCAGGATGATGGCCTTTCAGGTCTACAGGAGGAACAACACCGTCGAGGAGGTCGCTCTGTGCCTGTTCGTCACCCGAGCATACGCGAAAAAGGGGATGAACCCGCTGGAGCGGTGCGAGATCGACCGCATCGACCAGGTCGACCTGCTCGACTTGCATCGTTCGAGGCTTCCGGAACTCCTGCGCGAGAAGGCGCGCCATTCGACCTATCCGGACGAGCAGGGCCTAAGGCAGCTCCTCGCGGTAGCGGGAGAGCAACGTCGCCCGGAGTATCGTCTTCCGGGAGCCAGCCCGGTTCTCAAGGCGAACCTGGAAGAAGCAGTGGCAGACACCCTGAAGCTGAAGGAGCTCCGCAAGAGCGCCTCGCACCATCGGCAGATCTCGGAGCTTGAGACGGACCTGAAGACGCGGATCGAGAAGATCGCGGACATGATCGAGGAAGCGCTGGCGAGGCAACCGAGATGACACTGGACGAGCTGCAGCAGTCGCAGGCCGAGTTCGATCGTGCCCATACGGCGTCCATCCCCTTTTTCGAGCCCATAACGGCGGACAACCTCCAGGCGCTCGAACACCTGCTCGTCTGCATCGCGGGCGAAGTCGGCGAACTCGCGAATGTCGTGAAGAAGGTCAGGCGCGGGGATCGCGGGCTGGAAGACGCGCGCCCTTCGATCGTGGACGAGACGGCTGACATACTCATCTACGTCGTGAAGCTCGCCAATCAGCTCGACTTCAGGCTGGACGACGCATTCAAGGACAAGCTGGAACGCAACCGGGAGCGCTTCCGGCGTTACGAAGCGTGATCGTCATCCAGGCGAACGACCTGGACGACGCATACCGCGAACTGCTCCAGCTGGTCCTGACGGTGGGCAGGGAGCAGCCCAGCCGCCTCGGACCGACCCTCGATGCCGGTCCCGTGGCGCTGACGATCGCGCCCGGGCCGGTGAAGCTCCTCACCAACCCGGGCCGGGCCGTTAATCCCGCGCTGGCGATCGTAGAAGCGTGCTGGATGCTGTCGGGCGGAAGTTCGGTCGAGCCGCTGGCCGCCCTTGCGCCCGCCTTTCTCGCCTTCTCGGACGACGGCGCAACGCTCGCGGGCGCATATGGGGAGCGCCTGCGCCACCGGTTCGGCTTCGACCAGCTCGCGGCCGTCGCTGACCATCTTCGCGAGGACCCGGACAGCAGACGCGCATTCGCGCTGATCGCCGAACCCGAGGACAGCCGTTCCCGGAGCAGGGACGTGCCCTGCAACATCGCGCTCATGTTCCGGATCGCGCACGAACGGGTGAACATGACCGTGGTGAACCGATCCAACGACGTAATCTTCGGCGTTCCCTACGACCTGTTCTCGCTGTCGCTGTTGCACTTCGCCGTCTGCCGCACGCTTGGACGCGAGATGGGCGAATATCTGCACATCTCGAACTCCATGCACATGTATCGAGCCAACGCGGATCTGGCCGAGCGGTCCGCCGTTGCCCCGCCTGCGCCGCTCTCGCCGACGACGGTCCAATCGCACGCATTCCTCGAAGCGCTGGTGGACAACGCCGCCGCGATCGAAAGCCTCGACTTTGACCGGATCGGGGACGGCCGGCTGCGCGCGCTTATCGCCGCGAGCCTGTCCGGCCGAGGGACGCGCGCCGATCTTACCGGATTCGGGCCAAACGACTGGCTCGGAGCGATGGCCCGCCGATGGGCAGGCCGCAGTCGGACGTCACGCGTCGCGGGAGCCGACTTCGGGCGCGACAACCGGTGACCCGCATGATTGAGATGATGGCGCTCGCCGCTCACGCAGCGCGGGACAGCCAAGACCCGAGGACCGCAGTCGGATGCGTCGTTCACCACCCCGAGCGCGGGGTGCTCGCGGTCGCGGCGAACCGATTGCCTCCCGGGCTCGCGGACACGGATCCGACGAGGCTTGCGGCTCCGGCGAAGTATCTCTGGATCGAGCATGCCGAGCGCGCCGCTCTCATGCTCGCCGCACGCGACGGGATCGCCACTGTGGGAGCCGCTGCCTTCGTGCATGGCGGGTTTCCATGCGCGGATTGCGCCCGCGCGATCATAGCGGCGGGCCTGGTCGAGGTGGCCTTCTCGCTCGCCCGGTCGCAAGTGGCTCACTGGGAGGACAGCTACCGCGCAAGCCGCGCGATGCTCACCGAAGCGGGCGTCCGCGTGACAGAGGTGGCGCAAGCGATCTGACGTGCTCAGATCTGCTCCGCCGGGCGGATCCGTCCGCCGTGCTGTTCCGCTAGCCGGCTGCTTCAGCGAGCGTCTGACGGACGCGGTCGACGGCCCCGCGGACCTGGGTCGCCCGCCGGAGCTCGCATTCCCAGATGGCGAGGACGCGCCAGCCAGACGCCTCCAGCGCGTCCTTGACGGTCGCGTCCCGCGCGACGTTGACCTCGAACTTCGATCGCCAGAACGCCTGGTTGCTCTTAGGCTCTCTGGTCCCGGCTGGGCAGTTGTGCCGATGCCAGAAGCAGCCGTGCACGAAGACCGCCAACCGCTTCGACCGGAACACCAAGTCGGGTCTGCCCGGAAGGTCGCGCGCGTGAAGACGGTAGCGGATGCCTTCCGACCAGAGCGCGCGTCGGAGCGCCATCTCGGGATCGGTGTCCCGTCCGCGAACGCGCGCCATCTGCTCCGAGCGAGTGAGCGGCCCCCTCAAGCGACCAGGGATAGCCTCGCCGCCTCGAGCTGGCGCATGGTCCACGAGGCGAATGCCTCGGCCAAGGGCACCGGCACGGCATTGCCCAACTGGCGGGTACTCTCCGTCCAGCTGCCTGGGAACGTGTAGCCGTCCGGAAGGCCCTGGAGACGCGCCATCTCGCGGATGGTGAAGTATCGGACGCCGCCCTCGGGCAGTCGGATCATGTTCTCGCCTCCCGGAACGCCGTGCATGCCCGCCTTGAGTGCCTTGGAGGGCTGGTCGAGATCGCTGCCGGTGTGTCCCTTGTACGAGCGGGCGCCGGGTTGAAAGACGTGGCAGTCCAGGCCCGACGGCTCTCCAAGCGTCTTCAGCGCGTCGCGAACGGTCCGCCATCGGAGACCTGCTGGCTCCACCGCTTCGCGCCGGAGCCTGGCGACTAGGCTCGCGTCCGTCGGCGAAATCCGGTCGTCACCCGGCTGGACGAGTCCATGCTCTTCCCAATAGCTGCCGCTGACCCACTGGTCCCACAGCAGCCTGCGGCGCGAGTGCGTCCCCTTGGGAAGGCTGACCTTCGAGACGACGTCCTTGCGAAAGCCGGCGACGATCACCCTGTGCCGACGCTGCGCCGCACCAAAGTCGGCCGCGTCCACCATGACGTGCAGGACCTCGTAGCCGGCGCGGCATGCCGTCCTGAGATCCGCCTGGATCGACGCGAAATAGAGTGCGAACGTGTCACGCATGAGTCCGCGGACGTTCTCGAACAGGAACGCCTCCGGCTCGATCTCCCGGACGGCCCGAATCGCCTCGGGCCACATGTCGCGGCTGTCCTTCTTCCCCGCAGCCAGCCCAGCCTGCGAGAACGGCTGGCATGGGGGGCCGCCGGCCACGACGTCCACGGATCCCCGCAGATCCCTCCAGTCGATCTTGCGCACGTCCTCCCGCTTAAGCGGCCAGTCCTTGACGTGGCGGACGCCCGCGTCGCGGTTGGCGACCAGGGTCTTGTTGGCATGGATGTTGGATTCGATCATCCGGACGGGCGCGAGCCCCGCCTCGCAGAGGCCGTAGGCGAGGCCACCGCATCCGGTGAAGAGCTCCGCGACCTTCATTGGGCGCGCCCTGCGCCGCACGGCCGCAGGCAAGTCGCGCGGCGCGCGCCGCTGCCGTCGGCCGGCGTTGATGCGTGTCGATGTCCCACCCTCACCCGGCGAATCGTAAACGATCGTCTGTCAAGTCTCAATCGGCAAACCGCTGCTTGCGCCACCTCACCGCAGGACGCATGACATGGCACCGCGCGGCGCACGGTCTAGGGAATCCTCGTTCTGGTTTATCGATGAAAGACCTGATCACCGCCGCCCTTGACGGCGTGAAGCTCAAGATCCTGGTCTTCGGACCGCAGGTGCATACCCCGTCGGGAGAGGAGCGAGTGGCGAAGCTGCAGGCCAAGCGCATCCAGATCCGGGAGCATCTGGAGGCCGACGGCCACATGGTCGCGTACGCGGAGGACTTGGTGGACCCCTCGATCGGGGTTCCCGGCGGCGACGCGTTCTTCCAGGAGCTGGTGATCATGCGCGAGTACGACATGATCGTGAACATCGTCGACCAGCCGGGTTCGATCGTAGAGGCCACGATGATCGCGATGAAGACCCACCTCGCGGCGAAGGCAATGCTCTTCCAGGACGCGGCCTACGCGGGCGGCCTCGTCGCTCAGGCATGCCGGACGGCTAAGGATCTGGGTGCCCACGTCCAGCAGTTCCAGTACCCGCAGGACCTCGACGAGTGCCACCTCCTCGGCCACGTCGCCGATCGCGTACGGCTCGTCCAGAAGATGAAGTACCTAGCGTGACCGACGGGTATCCGAACTTCCCCGACACCAACCGCACGATCGCGGAGAAGGCGGAGCTGCTCGCCCTCGTCGAGGCACCGGATCTCGAGGAGCAGCTGCGTCGACTTCGGTTCGACTGGAACGACGCGACAGTGGACCCGGACGCGCCGCTCGCCGGCCTGCTCGCGCGTCTCGGCTTCATCGAGCGCGCAGGCGGGTCCGCCTCGCTGAACCGCATGGGCGTCCTGCTGATGGCCCGTCTGCTGCTGCAGTTCGACCCCGAGCGGGACGGCGACGCGGCCTTCGGGTCGCTCGCGGACAAGTACGAACGCTTGCGGGTGCTGTCCTCAGGGCGGAATTCCATCGTCGTCGAGGCCACCCACAAGCTCTTGGGGACACGCTTCGTCCTGAAGCTGGTGAGGCCCGGGGCATCGGCCGACATGCGTGACTCCGTGCGCCTGCTGGCGCGGCTGGATGCGGACAGCGCCATCGTCGCGCCGGTGGATTTCCTGGCGGTCGAGGTGACGGACCTCCTTGGCCGTGCCGTCTCGCTCGAGTGCCTGGCGTTTCCGTTCGTCGAGGGCGTGACGTTCCAGGAGTTCCTGTCCCAGCCCCCGAACCACCTGAACTCTCAGGTCGTCATCGCCTTCGCTCGCCAGGTCGGCAAGGCGCTCGCCGCCCTGGAGCGGCTCGGCGCCTACCATGGCGATCTCCACGAGCGGAACATCATCGTCGATCAGCATGGGAAGCTCGGTCTCAGGTTCCGCATCGTCGACATATCCTACGACGCCATGGGAAGCCTTTCGGACGTCGTCTGCAGGAACAACGACCTCTCCAACTTCAAGCAGCATGTCTGGCGCCTGCTTAGCGCGCAGCGGTCGTCGATGCCGAATGTCTCCCTTCGCAAGTACATCGGCACCCGCAACTTCCTGCGCATCACCGAGATCATGTCAGAGAGGGTTTCGAGCTTCGCTGCCGTCTGCGCCACGCTCGAGAGCGAGGCCGCGTTCGAGGCCTTCCAGGATGCCAAGGCGAGGTTCTTGGCGGAGCGCTTCCGCACGCCCGTGTCGTTCAGGCTGCAGCGCTACGAGGAGCTGACCGATCCGGCGATGGCGGTCCGCCTCTTCGTGCCGCTCGAGCAGCTGATCGAGAAGATCCGCGACTTCGCGAATATCTACGTCTCGGGCAACCGCGGATCGGGCAAGTCCACCTACCTGGCCTCGCTGGCATTCTTCCCGGAGGCGGAGTCGCTCGTGGTCGACGTCGAAAAGGCGTTCGGCGTGTACTTCCCCTGCCGTCAGGGCGAGTTCCGGCCGCTCGCAACGCGCCGGACGTGGACCGCCGAGCAGGACCGGCGGCTCGTCACCAATTTGGTGGTAACCAAGGTCGTGCGTCGGACGCTCGAACTGGTCGCAGCAGGCGTTGTGGCGGGCAAGCTCAGGCCGGCGGCGTCGCTCTCGCGGCTGCGCGACTTCGTCGGAGACTTCGTGCCCGCGCCCGGGCTGGTCTCGGTGGATCCTCTGATCCAGTCCGAACTCGATAACCTCGTGTCCACCATGGTCCGGGTCGAGATGGACGAAATATCGGCGCTCGCCTCCGACAGGCCCGCAACCGGCGAGCGCGATGGGCTGACACTTATCCGCTTCTTCTCGGAGGTCCGCGACACCTTCCCTGATCTAGCGCGCGCGCGATTCCAGCTGCTCTTCGATGACGCGGGCGTACCGTACGTCCCGGCCAACGTCCAGCGCGTGCTGAACGACCTCATCCTGTCCTCGAACCCATTGTTCTGCGTGAAGCTGTCGGCCGAGAAGCTGACGTTCGACTTCGTGAGCTCGCAGGGCAAGATCCTCGAGGAGGGTCATGACTACCTCGAGCGCGACATTTCCCACATCCTGTTCATCGGCTCGGGACCGGGCGGCCTCCGCCGCGAGGACCTGGAGCGGTACTTCAGGCGCATCATCGAGCAACGCCTCGACTATTTCGGGTTCCGAAGCACCGACATCACCTCCTATCTCGGCGACGAGCAGATCAGCATAGACAGGTTGCTTCAGCTGCTCGCCCACCAGTCGAAGCAGGCCTACTACAGCGGCTGGACGACCGTCTGGAACATCGCGGACAGGACGCCCCGCAACCTGCTCGAGATCGTCTCCGAGATATTCGCCGTCGCCGGCATCGAGCCCGGCAAGGACGCTCGCCTCGTCGAGCCCCGAGACCAGGACCGGGCTATCAAGACCATCTCTGAGAAGCGCCTGGAGTCGCTGAGCCAGATACCGGGCGCGATAGAGCTTAACGGCCACCGCCTGAGCCTCGGACGGCGCCTGTTCGAGGTGACCTCGGCGATCGGCTCCACCTTCCGCCTTTATTTGCGCACGGCGCGCGGCGGGAAGCGGGCCCGGCAGCACCTCGCCATCGAGCGGAATGACATCGGCGACCTCTCGCCTGACGCCGAGGCGGTGCTCCGGCGCCTGGTCACGTTCGGAGTGCTCGACCAGACCAAGGTCGCCTACGCGCGCGATGACAACATGAAGAAGCCTCTCTACGTCCTCAACCGCATCTACTGCCCCGCCTTCAAAATTGGATACCGGCGCGACGATCATCTGCGGCTGTCGAAGGGCAGGCTGGAGCAGCTCCTTCTCTCCCCCGAACACTTTATTCGCGACGGGACGCGGCGCCTACGCGACAAGGACACCGAGGAGGCCCCCGACCTCTTCCGATACAAGGACCTGCCGTGAACGGACGACCAGCGCCCGGCTCGGCGCCGCCTCCCTGGAGCGCTGTGGAGGAGATCCCGTCCGTCTCCGACCTCACGATGACGCTAGACGGGATCGTCCTGGCCGCCGGCTTCGAGGACAGGGCCTACGCGGCGCTTGAGCGCAGCCGCTTCAGGCCCGACGCGCGCTGCGTCCTCATCCGCTTCGTGAATGCCGTGCCGGGCAACGGCCAAGTGTTCCGCCGCTATCGCGACGCGGCCCGGGAACGTTTCGCCGAGGGTGCGATCGACGTGGTGGACCTCCGGCATGACGACCCAGCCGCCATGGAACGCGACCTGGGCCAGGTCCTCGGCCAGCTGCCACGGGCCACCCGTCACCTGGGGCTCGATGTGTCCGGACTGCCCGCCTACGCGACCTGCATGGCGCTGAAGGCGCTTCGGACGAAGAGGTCCGAGAACCCTCTGACCGTGCTCTACACTGCGGCTCTCGAATACAATCCCGCCCGTGCCGAGTATGATGAGCTGATCGCGGCGGCCGGTGACGAAATCGAGCTGATACCGCACTCAATGGCGCTTGAGATGGACCAGAACCTCCAGCTGGATTCATTCTCGGGATACCGCAGCCAAAACGCCAAGACCTGCCTCGCGATTCTCGCGGGCTACGAGGCGCACCGGGCGAATGGAGTGGTGGAGGAGACGAACCCGTCCCTTCTTCTCCTCTTCTATGGCCGTCCCGGTGATGCGAGCCTGAACTGGCGTCTCGACCTGTCGCGTCGCCTGCACCGAAAGTTTGAGAAGGCGCGTCGGACCGCGACAGAGACCGTGTCGACGCTACGGTTCGAGGAGACCATGGCGGCGCTGGAGCACTACTACAACTATCTCATAGACGACTACGACCTCGCGCTCGCTCCGCTCGGCTCCAAGATGCAGACGGTCGCCGCCTATCTCTTCTGGGAACGCTATAGTGAGACGCAGCTGATGTTCCCGACGCCAATCGGATATGATCCTGGCCGCAGTCCGAAGGGCGCCGGCAGCACCTATGCTACCACCCTAGAGCCACGATCCCTCCTCTTCAGAGGATCGTGGCGCGACAGCATGGCCGAGTTTCGATCAGATTAGCGTGAGCTAAGTACGAATAGAGGGATTATAAGCACTGAACCAGTAACATCGGATCTTTATCACTGCTATCATGCACTATGCCAAAGCGGGCGTAGCGAGCGAACTAGCACTTCAGGCCAGGCGCGCGTCTTCTGCGCTCCTTTCGCACGCGAGCCCTCTGTGAACTCACTTAAGCAAATGTGTTGTTCCGCGCTCTAAAGTTTGAAGCCGCCGTCTCGCTCCCCCTCCGCCAGCGACGCTGTCGGGGGCGGCGCATGAACGAACGTCTATTTATCGGCGGGAAGCGTCCAAAAGCGGCCATTCCGCTCTTCACTCAAACCGGCGTTTGGACCAAGATTTTTGGAGACCCATGTCCGCTGCGGAGCGCGTATAGCCGTTCTTCAACCGTACAGCCGCTCGTCCCACCATACCGGCTCCGGCAGGTCATAGGAGATGTCGGAGGCATCGGCGTGCGCCGGGTTGATCAGGATGTTGCGTTCGAGCCGCGCGGGGATGGACGGCACTAGCAGGAGCGCGGTCCGCTGCTCCTCGTACCAAGCTGCGCCGAACGCCTTGCAGATGCTCTCGTCCTTGCCGTCCCAACCGGGATGCGCGGCGGGCTGGAAGACCTCGTAGCTGGTGCCGTTCGGGATGGTGATACGGATGTAGTGCTGGTTGGGGGGCAGCACGCTGTTGGCGTGGACGAGCTTCTCCAGCATCGCGGTCGAGTAATGCTTCGACGTGTAGATGATGGGGCTTGCCGGCGTGTTCCAGCGGCCTGGGTACAGGCGCGCACCCTCGCTGTCGTAGATGGGGTGGGCTCCATCCGGGTCCCCGATGCGGAAGGCGGTGAGGACGCGGTCGGTCTTGCCGCCCTTCACGCGCCGCCGCCGTAGGCCGCCCGCCCCAGCAAGTTGATGACGAGGTCGGCGCCGGGGCCGGTGGCGAGCGCCACATCGAGCGGCGGCTTGCCATCTAGCATTGGGTGCGGGCGGGTCAGGAACTCACGTGCCTTCTCGGGCGCGTGGTAGATGTCGAGTGCGAAGCTGAACACCTTGGCGAGGCGCGCGAGCCGGTCGCCTTCCTCGCTGGTCAGCCGCTTGGAGGGCGACTTGCGCCGACGCTCCAGCGTTGCCTTCGGGATCAGGCGAAACTTGAAGCGGGCGTCATCGGGCGCCACTGTGTCGGCCAGGCGGTCGAGCGCTGTCACTGGTAGGCCATCCTCGATGGAATAGGCCAAGGCGAGCCGGGAGGCCTGCTTGCCTACCGGCACGCCCAATAGCGCTTCGATCGATGCGGGTTGCGTAGCCATGCCGTTCCTCGTCTCACGTGATGCTAATTTATGCCTCATGTGAGGTGCAGGCAAGGCTGCTCAAGCTCGGTATGACGAGCGGGGATCTGAGGCGCACGCGAGTGGATGGCGGCGGATTATCTTCGTACGCGGTGGGAAAGATTGTGGGCTAGCCGCCAAGCCGCTTTGTGATTAGCCAACTCTCCCAGCTAGTTAGCAGGAACTTCAGGCAACCTCCCGCTCCGCCATTTCTCCTTGATTTCTACTGCGCTTTCTTTCCCGCGGCGGGGTCGTACCCACTCTTATGCCCATTTGAGGTGCCGGCTCCGCGCGAATGCCAGGCGGCGCTGGCGCACGCCTTGTGCACTTGTCTGACGACGAGCTCGCTTGACGCAGAAAGCACATTTGTACGGATTGCGCTGTGGCCCGCAGATCATGCATATCGGACCAACCCGTCCAAGAAAGCGGATACCGCTCCGACTCACCAAGCCGCTTTGAGCCAATCCAATTATGTGCGCTCGCGCGGTCCTCGGCGCTTTTCAGCTTCGGTCACTTGTTAACCTATGAGCCGAACCCTGATCGCCTTCGCCAGATGGTGGAAGTTGGAATTTTCTCGTCCTTCCAAGGTCACGCGTGGAACGGCAATATATGCCATTCTTGGACTGTTCATCTGGTATGGGCTAAGCGCGCCGCAACGGATTATCTGAGCGAGACGATGACAGTGCGCGCGAATTTCGGCTGGGGTCTGCTAGGCGGACTGGCTCTCGCCATGTCTGGCTGCGTCACGCCGCCCGCTCCCGTGCAGCCGCCGCCCGTTGTCGCGACGCTGTCGCCGCCGCCCCCGCCGATGCCGGCGGGTGGCTATATCGGCATGAATAGTCCGACCCAGCGCGCTGACGGCACCTATTTCACGCCCAATCTCGACAATACCGATCAGGCCGCCGTGTGGCATTTGCGGAACGCATTGAACGTCGCTGCGCTCGGCTGCGACCAGGCCGGTGGCGGAGTCGTGGAGGCTTATAATGCGTGGATCAGAACGCACGCCGCCGTGATCGATCGCTACTACCAAGCCTATATTCAGGAATGGCAGGCGCCCGGCTGGTGGGACTGGCAGCGTGTCTATGACGACAATCAGACGCGCATCTACAATTTCTACGCGCAGCCAGCGATGCGGGCGGCCTTTTGCGCGGTGGCACGCGTGGAGGTCGCGCAGGTCGGTCAGGTTGCCGATGCCGACCTACCGGCCTTCGCCCGAGCGGCTCTGCTACGGCTCGACCGCCCGTTCGTCGAATTCTACGCGGCATTCGACGCCTGGCGCGATTATTATCAGCCGGCGCCTCCACCGGTGGTTCCGCCCACGTTGGTGCGAACCATCGACGTACCCATCGTGGTGACCCCGCCCGCCGCGGTCGCGACGCTGGACGCTAATGACCAGGTGGCGGCCGCCACCGAAACATGGTTCGCGCCTGCACCCGACGACGCCCTGGTCCCCTCGAACCCTTCACCTCAGTAACAGGTCACAACCCCCGGCACGTCAGTGGCAAGGGCGAAGCGTATAACCAATGACCTTGACGCGCTCCCGGGGGGCGTCCACCTCGACCTGTGACCTCGAAAAACACGCTTTCTCCCCGCCTCGCCCGCTAGCTTGTTGTGGTGGTTTTGATACAGACTTGGCCTGTCCGTTTTCGGCGGAAGCTGACTGGTAGCTTCGCGGTGGAGCGACCCAGGCGGACATCATGGCGGCCCCAAAGTCCGTACGAAGTCTCATCCAGAAGACCACCAGCACGGCCGAGCCGATCGCGCCGAGGCCTACGCCGATCGCAATCCTGAGCGTCACCGCCTCCCGGCGCACGGGGCGCGTGTCCCGCGCGAGTTGCAGGATCAGATCGTCGGTGTTCATCGCGACCCTCCCTGAACACGCGCCATCAGGGTTTTCAGGCCTCGATGGACGGATATCTTCACGTCCGACTCGCCGATATCATCAGCCTGCGCCGCTTCGGCGACACTGAGTCCCTCGATCGGGGTGGCCCGGATCATGCGGGCCTGCTTGATCGGCAGTTCGGCGAGCAACTGGCCGACATCAAGCTGTGCGATGGCAGCGGCCTCGAAATCGTCCGCGACCAACATCTCCTCGAGCGTGTCGATGGGGAGCAATCGGCGCTGCCGCCGAGAATGATCGACCATCTTGTACCGTGCGACCGCGAACATCCACGCCGTGAAGGCGCGTTGTCGATCATAAGTGCCGCGGCGCGTGTGAACGGCAATCAGGGTTTCCTGCACCAGATCCTCGATATCGTCGTCGGAGCCGCGCATGCGACGCCGGTAGAAACCCTGCAAAATCGGAACGAGCAGACGCAGCAACGCGGTGTGGGCATGGTATCGCCGTCCAGTCCATCAATCATCAGTCGGCGCAAGAAATCTTCGCTCGTCCGCATTCATGCTCCTCTCCCGTCAGTTCGGCGGCGTCACGCCAGGGCTACAAAGCTCTCGAAGTTCTTTTCTCTACCTTCGATGTAACGCTGACAGGCCGGCGCACGAAACATCCGTCGTGATCCGGGCTTCCCCGCCTCCTCCCCGGTCACCGCGCGGCCTGGCGTCTAG
>NZ_JBELLZ010000011.1:0-61922 GCF_042096255.1 Sphingomonas sp.
ACCGGACCGCAACCCAAGCCCTGGATCGCCGCGATCGCGCCCTATGTCCCCGGGCGCTCGACCACCGACGACGGCCGCAAGGTCGCCAAGCTCTCGTCCAACGAGAACCCGCTCGGCACCAGCCCCGCGGCCCGCGCGGCCTTCGCCACCGCGGCGACCAGCCTGGAGCGCTATCCGGACGCAAGCGCCACCGCGCTGCGCGAGGCGCTGGCGGCCAAGCACGGGCTTGATCCGGCGCGGATCATCTACGGCAACGGATCGGACGAGGTGCTCCACCTCGCCGCGGGCGCCTTCGCCGGGCCGGGCGACGAGGTGATCCACGTGAATTACGGCTTCGCGGTCTATCCGATCGCGACGCACCGTGTCGGCGCCAAGCTGGTGGTGGTACCCGACCGCGATTACGCGACCGACGTCGATGCGATCCTGGCGGCGGTGACCGAGCGCACCCGCGTCGTCTTCGTCGCCAATCCGAACAATCCCACCGGCACCTTCATCGGCCGCGAGGAGGTGGCGCGGCTGCATGCTGGGCTGCGCGAGGACATCCTGCTGGTGCTCGACCATGCCTATGCCGAATATGGCGTGGACGATGGCGGCATGGCGCTGGCAGAAGCCGCGCCCAACGTGCTGGTGACGCGCACCTTTTCGAAGATGTACGGCCTCGCCGCCGAGCGGATCGGCTGGGGCTATGCCGCGGCGCCGATCATCGACGCGATGCACCGCATCCGCCTGCCCTTCTCTATCACCATCGCCGGCACCGCCGCCGCGCTGGCGGCGCTGAGCGACGAGGCGTTCGTGGAGCACACACGGGCGCACAACGAGACGTGGCGGGCGTGGTTCTCAGCGGAGATCGGTAAGCTCTCCAACGCAGGCCTGAGGGCTGTGCCGAGCCATGCGAACTTCGTGCTGGTGCTGTTCGAGGGGGAGCTGACCGCGGAGGCGGCGTACAAGGGGCTGATGGATGCGGGCTATATCGTCCGCTGGCTGCCGGGGCAGGGGCTGCCGCATGGGCTGCGCATCACGGTCGGCACCGAGGACGAGACGCGCGGCGTGATTGCGGCGCTGCGGGGGCTGGTGGGGGCCTGATGCTCCCCTTCTCTCGCGTTTCCATCATCGGCCTGGGGCTGATCGGCTCCTCCATCGCGCATGCGGTACGCGAGCGGATGCCGACCGTGCGGCTGACTGGGCATGACGCGAGCGCCGAGGTGCGCGCGATCGCCGACGCCTTGGAACTTGTGGACGACGTAGCCGACACGCCCGGCGCGGCGGTCACCGACGCGGACCTCGTCATCCTGTGCGTGCCTGTCTGTGCAATGGGCGCGGTGGCGGCGGAGATCGCCGCCGACCTGCCCGCCGAGGCGATCGTCAGCGATGTCGGCAGCTGCAAGGCGGAGGTCGCCGCCGCGCTGGCCGAGGCGCTGCCTGGCGCCAACGTGATCCCCGCGCATCCGGTGGCGGGCACCGAGCGGAGCGGGCCCGAGGCAGGCTTCGCGTCGCTGTTCGCCGGGCGCTGGTGCATCGTGACGCCGCCCGAAGGCGCCGATCCGATCGCGGCGGAACGGGTGGCGGAGTTCTGGCGGCGGCTGGGCAGCCAAGTCGAGACCATGGCGCCCGACCATCACGACCGGGTGCTGGCGGTGACCAGCCACCTGCCGCACCTCATCGCCTACACCATCGTCGGCACCGCCAGCGATCTGGAGGAGGTGACGAGCAGCGAGGTGATCAAATTCTCGGCGGGCGGCTTCCGCGACTTCACCCGCATCGCCGCGTCTGACCCGACGATGTGGCGCGACGTGTTCCTCTCCAACAAGGAGGCGGTGCTGGAGATGCTCCAGCGGTTCAGCGAGGACCTGAGCCAGCTTCAGCGTGCGATCCGCTGGGGCGACGGCGACGCGCTGTTCGAGCATTTCACCAAGACCCGCGCGATCCGCCGCTCGATCGTCGAGCAGGGTCAGGATGATGCGGCGCCGGACTTCGGCCGGCGGCACTGAGGCGATCCCCAGTCACCCGATCCGTTCGTGCTGAGCGAAGTCGAAGCACAAGCGTGACCGTCGCCCATGCCCTTCGATTTCGGCGCATAGCGCCGAAGTTTATCCTGAGCGGCTGGCTTGCCAGCCAGTCGAAGGGCTCAGGGCGAACCGAGGTGGTGCGGAGCAACCGGGAAGCCGGCTTCTTTCAGTTGTCGCGTGTTTCCGCCTCCGCCTCCGCCGGCGGCCCGGGGATGCGGTACCCCTCGCCAAGCCATTGCAGCAGGTCGCGGTCGCGGCAGCCCCGGCTGCAGAAGGGCGTGTGCGGGGTGGTGCTGGGCTGGCGGCAGATCGGGCAGGCGGAACGGCTCATGCCAGCGATATGGGGCGGCCGGTGCGCCGTTCCACCTCCGCCAGCCAGGCAGGCTCGGCGGCGAGGCGGGTGCGGATGACGGGGGTGAGCGCGTGGACGCGCGGCGCATCGGGCGGGGTGCGCTCAATCATGCGCAGCGCGGCGCGCGCGGCGGCGCCGACCGGATCGCCGCGCAGCAGCTCGGGCAGCGAGGCGCGCGGACGCGGGCGGACGATCTGGAGGAAGCCGAAGCCGTTGACCGCGGTGCGCTCGAACGGCGGCGGCAGCGCCTCGTCCAGCGCCTGCGCGACCGCCTGGCGCGGCGCCTTGCCGGTGAGCGTCGGGAAATCGATGCCGATAGAGCCGCCGATGCCGTGCCGCCGGATCGCGCGTGCCACCGCCCGCGCCGCCGCGATCGACAACGCGTCGAGATCGCCATGGCCGTCGACGTCGAACAGGGTCATCGCCGGGGTCGGCGTCATCCGCAGCGCGCCGCCCGCGAAGGCGATGTCGCCGCTGACCGCCTCGTCGAGGGTCTCGGACCAGCCGGCGGCTTCCAGCGCATCGGGTTCGTAGGCGTGGAGGCGGCGGACTGGAATGCCCGTGGCGGCGATGCGGTCGAGCAGGGTGGGCGCCGGGCGCGGCGGCTCGTCGGTGGCGATCGCGCGGGCCGGTTTCGTGCGGCCGGGCTCGGGAATGACCTCGCGGACGATCTCGACCCGCAGCGCCGAGCCGGTCGACAGCCCCGCCGGCACCCGGTTCAGCGTCGCGACGTGGCGGCCGATGGTGACCTGGCCACCCTCCGCAAGCCGCGCGTCATGCACGCCGCCGACCCTGAGGCCGCCATCATCGACCGCGATCAGCGCCTCGACGATCGTGTCGTCCTCGACCAGCGCGGCGCGCTCCTCGCCGATGCCGGCCTCGTAGAGCCACTCAGCCAAGCACGCCCGCCGTCGCCAGCAAGGCGCGCGTCTCGAACAGCGGCAGGCCGATCACGCCCGAATGGCTGCCCTGGAGGAAGCGCACGAACGCCTCGGCACGGCCCTGGATGGCATAGCCCCCCGCCTTGCCCAGCCCCTCGCCGCACGCGACATAGTCATCGATCTCGCGCTGCGACAGCACCTTGAACGCGACCACCGTGTCGGCGAGCCGCGTCCGTGCGCGGCCCTCGGCGTCGATCACGCACACCGCGGAGAGCGCATGGTGGCGACGGCCGGAGAGTTTCGCCAGCAGGTCGCGTTGCACCGCCTCGGTCTCGGCAGGGGGCAGGATGCGGCGGCCGAGCGCGATCGTGGTGTCTCCGGCGATCACCACCTCGCCGGGCGCGCGCGCCACCGCCGCGGCCTTTTCCGCCGCGAGCCGAAGCGCATAGGCGCGCGGCGTTTCGCCCTTGCGGGGCGTTTCGTCGATGTCGGGCGAGTCGATCCGGTCCGGCGTCACCCCGATGCGCGCGAGCAGGTCGCGCCGGCGCGGGGAGGAGGAGGCCAGAACCAGTGCCGGACGGGCCGGCATGCGGCCTACGACGGGCCGGGGCCGCCGCGGCCGGGCATGAAGCGGTAAGTGATCCGACCCTTGGTGAGGTCATAGGGGGTCAGTTCGACCAGCACCTCGTCGCCGACCAGCACGCGGATGCGGTTCTTGCGCATCTTGCCGGCGGTGTGCCCGAGGATCTCGTGATCATTCTCGAGACGGACGCGGAACATCGCGTTGGGCAGCAGTTCCACCACCTGCCCGCGCATTTCGAGAAGCTCTTCCTTGGCCAAACACGAATCCCCGTTGAAATGGAACGGCGCGCCTTACCGGAGGCACGCCTGAAAGAAAAGGCGCAGTGCCTTTGCAAGGTGATATGGGAAGCGTGGCGGTGCTTCGCCAGACTTTCGCGACGGCGCGCGAACGACTAAGGCGCGCCGCCATGTCCCGTATCGCAGCACGTACCAAGGCCCGCGCCGCCGCGCGGCTCGCCGCCACCCAGGCGCTCTACCAGCGCGAGATGGAGGGGACGCCGACTTCGGCGCTGCTCCACGAATTCCACCACCACCGCCTCGGCGCGACCATCGAGGACGCCCAATATGCCGAGGCGGACGTCGCCTTCTTCGACGATTTGGTCACCGGCACCGAGGCGCGCCAGGCCGAGATCGACACCGCCATCGCCGCGCGGCTGGCGAGCGGCTGGACGCTGGCGCGGCTGGACCGGCCGATGAAGGCGATCCTGCGTTGCGGCACCTATGAGTTGCTGGCGCGTGCCGACGTGCCGGTCGCGGCGGTGATCAGCGAATATGTGGATGTCGCCCACGCCTTCTACGAGAAGCGCGAATCGGGCTTCGTGAATGGGCTGCTCGACGCGATCGCCAAGGAGGTGCGGCGGTAGAGGCGTGGCTGGCACAAGGCCGGCAATGCCTCAATTTTGAGGTAA
The DNA here is from genome assembly GCF_042096255.1 of Sphingomonas sp. Taxonomy (GTDB): domain Bacteria; phylum Pseudomonadota; class Alphaproteobacteria; order Sphingomonadales; family Sphingomonadaceae; genus Sphingomonas. Next base: position 4,730 of record NZ_JBELLZ010000011.1, read on the forward strand.
TCCCAAAGAAGCACGCTTCCCCGGCGTTCGCCGGGGAAGCGCTTCAATTCAAGCGGATCAACGTAGCCCCCGCTTACGCGGGCACCTTGTCCTTGTTGTAGATCGCCGCGGCGGCGCGCAGGATCTCCAGGATCTTCACCTGCGCGGCGGGCTCGTCGATCTGCTCCATCGCGGCGAGTTCGCGCGCCAGGCGGCTGCACGCCCCCTCAAAGATCTGGCGCTCGGAATAGCTCTGCTCGGGCTGGTCCTCGGCGCGGAACAGGTCGCGCACCACCTCGGCGATCGAGACGAGGTCGCCAGAGTTGATCTTCGCCTCATATTCCTGCGCGCGGCGCGACCACATGGTGCGCTTCACCTTCGGCTTGCCCTTCAGGCATTCCATCGCCTCGCGCATCGTCTTGTCCGAGGACAGCTTGCGCATGCCGACGCTCTCGGCCTTGTTGGTGGGCACGCGGAGCGTCATCTTCTCCTTCTCGAAGCGCAGCACGTACAGCTCCAGCTGCATGCCCGCGATCTCCTGCTTCTGCAGCTCGACGACGCGGCCAACCCCATGTTTGGGGTAAACGACATAATCACCGACATCGAAATGCAGCGCCTTGGCAGCCATGAAGAGGCCCTTCCGTTGGGATCACCCGGTGGGTCATGGGCGTCGACGCCCGTCCCGGACCGGGGAAAGTTGACTAAGGTTCTCTCGTCTTATGCGAGGGGCGGGCACGAACGTGCCCGTCACGGACCTACATAGCAGACCTGTAACAGATTTGCCAGCATCATGAGTCAGCACCGCTGGCCAAATCGGGACGCGCGCCGCGCAGACGTGGCGTGAAAGCCTCAGTCGCCGGTGCCGGGCTCGGGCGAGAAGAACTTGTCGTACTTGCCCTCCACGCCCTTCATCGCATCCGCGTCTGGCGGCGTCTGGTCCAGCTTGCGGGTTACGTTGGGCCATTGCGACGAGAAGGTGGCGTTGAGCTCCAGCCATTGCTCCAGCCCGCTCTCGGTATCAGGCAGTATCGCCTCCGCCGGGCATTCCGGCTCGCACACGCCGCAGTCGATGCACTCGCTGGGATTGATGACGAGCATGTTCTCGCCCTCGTAGAAGCAGTCGACCGGGCACACCTCCACGCAGTCCATGTATTTGCAACGGATGCAGGCATCGGTGACGACGTAGGTCATGCTCTTTCCTTGGGGGGTTGGCGCGCCTGCTATGCCCCGGGGTCCGGCGCGTCAATCGGCGGCGGGGGTTTGCGAGACGTTCTTATCTTGTGCCGGCCCAAGCAGGTCTTCGTAACAGGCGCGCGCTTCTTCCGGAGGACCGCGCCGGTGCGGCAGTGCGGCGACGCGGATCGCGCGGACGCGGCCGGCGTGGGTGGCGAAGGAAAGGACCTGGCCGACATGGACGGGCATTGCCGCCTTGGCGACCGGGCGGCCGTCGATGCGCAGGTGGCCGGTCTCCGCCATCGTCTGCGCCCAGTCGCGCTTCTTGACGATGCGGGTCCACCACAGGAACACGTCGAGCCGCATGGTCTCAGCCACGCGCCAGCTCCGCCAGCTTGGCGAAGGCGCCGCGCGGTTCGACCACCTCGCGCCGCGCGGGCGGGCGGCCACGCCAGGTCCAGCGCGGGGCGCCGTCCTCGGCGGCGCCAGTCTTCGTCGGGACGGGGCGGAAGCCGAGCTCCGCCATCAGCCGCGCGATCGTGCCCGGCTCCAGCCCGATCGACACCGCCAGTGCAGGATCGGGGGCGAAAGGCCGGCGGCCGGCGCGCGCCTCATGCGCGGCGCGGGCGATCCGCTCGACCAGGTCGATCCGCACCGCCTGCGCCCCGAGGGGGCGGAACCCGGCGGCGAGCGCCGCCTCGCCCCGCGGCAGCACCGTGGCGCCCTCGGGTGGGCGGGCGGGGACGGGGCCGCGCAGCGCGAGCAAGGCGCTGCGCCATGGCCAGGCACGCGGCTTGAGCAGGCGGGGGTCGAACAGGTCGAGCGCGCCGATGGTGATGCCCGCGGCGCGCAGCCGGTGGCGGTCGGCGGCGGTGAGCGCCTCGACACCGGCGCGGATCGCCAGCCGCGGCACGATGCCCGCGCCCGCCTCCAGCGCGCCCGCGACGCTGCGCAGCGCGGGGGTGGCAGCGGGATCGCGCGCCATCTCGGTCAGGCGGGCGAGGGCGGGCAGCGCCTTCGCAACCGTGGTGTCGAGCCAGGCCTGCACCCGCTTCGCCACCCGGTCGCGCAATGGGGAGTCGAGGCAATCGAGCACGCGGTCGAGCTGCGCCTTGGGTCGGGCGAGCGACGGGCCAGCGGCGAGCGTCGCGACGCGATGGCCCGCCCAGGCGATCGCGTCGCCCTCCAGCCCGAACGCCGCGTCCTCGGCCGCGAGCAGCGCCTCGGCGCGTCGCCGGCGCTCGGCGGCGAGGTGGCGCTCGGCGCTGGCGAGCAGCAGGCGCTTCTCGGCCTGCCCCGCTTCGGGCGCGACGCTGAAGGCGAAGCCCTCCAGTCGGCCGATTGCATGCGTGTCGATCGTCACCTCGCCCTGCGCATCGATCGCCACCGGCAGCCGCCCCGCGCCCGCGCCGATGCCGCGCATCAGCACGCTGGTGCGCCGATCGACGAAGCGCTGGGTCAGCGCGGCGTGAAGCGCGTCCGACAGCCGCTCCTCGACGCTGCGCGTGCGCGCCGCCCACACCTGCGGCTCGCGCAGCCAGTCCGGCCGTTCGGCAATATACGCCCAGGTGCGGATCGCGGCGAGGCGGCCGGCGATCGTCTCGACATCGCCGTCGACCCGGTCGAGCCGCGCCACCTCGTCGGCGAACCATTGGTGCGGCAGGTGGCCTTCGGCGAGGTGGCCGAACACGCGCGCGACGAAGCGGGCATGCGGGTCGAGGCCGAGCTTGGCGAAATCGGGAATCCCGCACGCCGCCCATAGCAGCGGGACCTGCCCCTTCGCCCGCGCGCGGATCGCCGGATCGTCGGCGAGGCGGCGCAGCACCGCAAGGTCGAGCGATTCGGGCGCGGCGCGCAGCACCGGGTCGGCGGGCGGGCGCGACAGATCGGCGATCAGCGCGTCGACGCTCGACAGCTCGGGCGCGCCCTCGCGCCAGTAGAGCCATTCGAGGCGGGGGAAGCGATGCGCCTCGATCGCCAGCACCTCCTCGGGCTCGAACGCCTCGGGCCCTTCCTCTACTACCGCGCCGAAGGTGCCGTCGCGATGGTGGCGCCCGGCGCGCCCGGCGATCTGCGCCATCTCGGCCACGGTCAGCCGGCGGCGGCGGCGCCCGTCGAACTTGTGCAGCCCGGCGAAGGCGACATGGGCGAGGTCGAGGTTCAATCCCATGCCGATCGCGTCGGTCGCGACGAGATAGTCGACCTCGCCCGCCTGGAACATCTCGACCTGCTTGTTGCGGGTGGTCGGCGAGAGCGAGCCCATCACCACGGCGGCACCGCCCCGCAGCCGACGCAGCATTTCCGCGGTGGCGTACACCTCCTCGGCGGAGAAGGCGACAATCGCAGAGCGGCGCGGCAGGCGGCTGATCTTCTTGGCGCCGGCAAAGGACAAGGTGGAGAAGCGCGGCCGCTCGACGATCTCGGCGCGCGGCGCCAAGGCACGGATCATCGGCCGTAGCGCTTCCGAGCCGAGGATCATCGTCTCCTCGCGCCCGCGTGCATGGAGCAGGCGATCAGTGAAGACGTGCCCGCGCTCGGCATCGGTGCCCAGCTGCGCCTCGTCGAGCGCGGCGAAGGCGAAGTCCCGATCGGTCGGCATTGATTCGGCGGTGCACAGGAACCAGCGCGCGCCCTTGGGCACGATCCTTTCCTCTCCCGTCACCAGCGCGACCTGCTCGGCGCCCTTGAGGCGGACGACGCGGTCATAGACCTCGCGCGCCAGCAGCCGCAGCGGGAAGCCGATCACGCCGCTGGAATGCGCGCACATCCGCTCGATCGCGAGGTGCGTCTTGCCGGTGTTGGTCGGCCCCAGGACGGCGGTGACCCGGGCCGGATCGTGGTCGCGCATGACAAGGGTGCAGATCGGCGTTCGGCGCGCCGGATGCAACCGCAACCGCATGACGGCGCGGCACTTTCGCTCCGCCGCAGCGACGCCACGGCCCGCCGTTTCGGCGACTCGGCCCGAATCGGGTTAAGTTGACTTTAGGGTTCCTGCGCCACAGCGCTTTGTTCCTGCCGGGGGGTGATCCGGCAAAGCGTTCTGGGGGATTGCGCAGCCTTGTTCTTGCGCGACGACACTCTGCTGACCGGGTCCGGAGGGGGATCCGCCGCGCTGCGCGCTGCGATGCCCGTCGCCGCGCCGGGGCTGGCCGACCGCCTCCATCTCGCCTTCGATCGGATCGACTGGGTGCCCGATCTGGGCGCGCAGGTGGGCAGTGCCACCTGGTGGCGTGGGCTCGCCACCATGACCACGCTCGCCGCCGCCGCCTGGTCGCTCAACCCCGGTTTCGGCCGGCCACTGGCAGGCGGTGTGCCCGCGCCGCTCGCCGGCAGCGACTGGGAGGAGGAACGTGCGCAGGCGATCTCACCGCTCGCGCTCGGCGCTTCGACCGGCCGGCGCATGGCGGAAACCGACCTGGTCCGCCCGCTCGCCGAGACGCCCGAACGCCCGCAGGTCGAACTCTCCGCAGTGCTCGGTGATGGCGACCGCTTCACCGCATTGCTCCAGCGCGCCGGCGTGGGTCGGGGCGATGCACGCGCGGCGGCGGATCTCGTCCGGCAGGCGGTGGACCTCGACGATCTGGAGCCGGGCACGCGCGTGGCACTGGTGCTCGGGCGCCGCGCGACCCGGTCGGTGCCGCGCCCGCTCGAACGGCTCGCCTTCCGCGCGCGTTTTGACCTCAACCTCGCGGTGGCGCGGCAGGAAGGTGGGCTCACGCTCGACCGCCAGCCGATCGCGATCGACCGCACGCCGCTCCGCATCCGCGGCCTGGTCGGCGCCTCGCTCTACCGCTCCGCGCGCGCAGCAGGGGCGCCGGCGAAAGTGGTGGAGGCGTATATCAAGGCGCTCGCGACACGACTGTCGGTCGGCCGCGATGTTGGCGCGTCCGACAGCTTCGACATCATCGCCGAGCAGGAGCGCGCCGCAACCGGAGAGGTGCGGGTCGGCAAGCTGCAATATGCGGGGCTCGATCAGGGGCGTAGCAAGGTGGAACTGCTCCGCTGGGACAGCGCCGAGGCGAGCGGCTGGATGGATACCGACGGCACCTATGAGCGGCGCGGCTTCTTCGGCATGCCGGTCAACGGACGCGTGACCTCCTCGTTCGGCATGCGGATGCACCCGCTGCTCGGCTATGCGCGGATGCACAAGGGCGTCGACATCGGCGCACCCTATGGCACGCCGATCTATGCCGCCAACGACGGGGTGGTGGTCTTCGCCGGCCGCAATCGCGGCTATGGCAATTTCGTCAAGCTGAACCATGCCGCGGGCGTGGCGAGCGGATACGGCCACATGAGCCGGATCGCGGTGTCACGCGGCGCGCGCGTGTCGCGCGGGCAGGTGATAGGATACGTCGGCTCCACCGGCATCTCGACCGGCCCGCACCTGCACTGGGAAGTGTGGCGCAACGGCCGGGCGGTGAACCCGCGCGCGGTGTCGATGTCGAGCGTGGTGCGACTGTCGGGCGGGGCGATGCGCGCGTTCAAGGCGAAGCTGCACGAGATGCTGGCGGCACCGGCGCATTAACCGTCATCGCCGCATTCGCGGTGATGACGGCGGAGGCGGAACCTCTACCGCCCCTGCGCGCGCCACTTCTGGATGGTGCGGGCGATGATGCCATCCTCGCCGCCGGTCTGCGTCCACAGTTGTGAGAAGATCGGGTCGTCGGAGGCGGGGCGCTTGGCGTCCTCCAGCCCGTCGAAGGCGACGCGGATCGGGATCGCGACGCCTTCGCCGCAGATGATGCACTCGCGGTTGCGCAGCGCCGGGATCGAGTCGAGGAAGCCGCGCGCGCCTTCGGGCATCGCCGCGCGCACGAACGCCTGGTCGCGATCGTTGTTGAGCCGCATCGCGATGATCGTGCCGCATTGCGACAGCACGCCTTCGGCGAGGTCCGATGGCCGCTGGGTGATCAGGCCCAGCGACACGCCATACTTGCGGCCTTCCTTGGCGATCCGCCCCAGGATACGCGCTACCGACGAACGCTCGGCCAAGTCCGAAGGGATGTAGCGGTGCGCCTCCTCGCAGACGAGAAGAATCGGCCGCTGCGGCTCGTTTCGGCTCCAGATCGCGAAGTCGAATACCATCCGACTGAGCACCGCCACCACCACGCTGGTGATCTCGCTGGGCACGCCCGACACGTCGATGATCGAGATCGGGCGCCCGTCGCCGGGCAGGCGGAAGATGCGCTGAATGAAGTCGCTCATCGTATCGGCGACGAGCATGCCGGAGAACATGAAGCTGTAGCGCGGATCGGCCTTGATCTCGTCGATCTTGGACTTGAGGCGCAGGTAAGGCGCGGTATTCGTCGCCTTGTCCATCTTGCCCATTTCGAGGCTGATCAGGTTGGTGAGGTCGCTCAGCAGATAGGGCACCGGCGCATCGACGGTGAGCTTGGGCATCTCGCTCCCGACGCGGCTCTTGGCGCGCGCGGCAAGCAGGCACTTCGCCAGGATGTCGGCATCGACCTGCCGCTCGGAGCCCTGCGTGGTGAGGAACACCTCGCAATGTTCCTCGAAGTTCATCAGCCAGTACGGCATCTGGAGGTTCGAGACATCGTACAGCGCGCCATTGCCGCTGAACGCGGCGGCATACTCGCCGTGCGGATCGATCATCACCACATGGCCCTGCGGCGCGAGCTCGCAGATGCGGTGGAGGATCAGGGCGGCGGATGTGGATTTGCCTGTGCCGGTGGAGCCGAGAAGGGCGAAATGCTTGCCCAGCATCGCATCCACGTAGAGCGCGGCGCGGATGTCCTGGGTGGGATAGACGGTGCCGATCTCGATATTGGCGCGCTCATCGGCGGCATAGACCTGCTTGAGGTCCGCCTCCGACACGGGATGCACCAGCGCGCCGGGCGCGGGATAGCGGGTGACGCCACGGCGAAAGTTGCGCAGCCGGCCGCTGCCCGCCTCCTCGTCGCCTTCGCCCAGGAAGTCGATCTGCGCCGACACCTGATCGCCCTCGCCCCCCGCCATGCGCAACGAACGGACGTTGGCGATCAGCCAGCGCGGGCCGACCCGAATCTTGATCTGGCTGCCGACCTGGCCGGCATGCGCGAGCACCGGATCAGCGTTGCCGGACAGCGCATCGAGCGCGCCAAGGTCCAGCACGACCTGGCTCGACGAGCCCGCTACCTCATAGACCATGCCGATCCCTTGCGGGCGGAAGCCCGTGGCAGGCGCGGACAGGCGCGCGTCGGATGTCACGGTCATCGGTGGTTTTCCGGCATGCTGCATGCAATGAACCGGAGACGGTAAAGATTGCGTAGATGCTACTTGCGACCGGCGATCCGCCCCGCCGCCCAGCCGAGCAGCACCGACAGCGCTACCGCGGCGAGGCCATAACCGACCGGTGCACGGTCCGCGGCGATGGCGACGAACCGCTCGAAGCCGGACTTGCGGATGTCGATGTCGCGTACCGCGGCGGCGAGCACGCGGCCGTCGCGGATCAGGAAGGTCTCGGCGGTGAAGCTGCCGACCGGGACGCGCGCGGGGATGCGCACGCTGGCGCGATACAGCACGCCATCGGTGATCTGCACCGCGTCGCTCGCCTCGTAATAGAGGCCCGAGCGGCGGCGCAGGTCGACCAGCCCGCGCACGAAGCGCGCCTCGACGTCTGAGGGCGCGGCGGAGGCGGGGGAAAGCTGCAGGCTGCCGAGGCCGAGCTCGTAGATGGCGCGGGTCCGCTCGTCGACGATCGCGTCGAGCGGACGCGAGGAGGCCACGGCGTAGAAAGAGGGGGCGGAGCGGTAGGACAGGGTCTCGGCATTGACCCACAAGCCGGCGACGCGCGCCTTCTCGCGCACCAGGATCGATTCGACCGGGCCCTTGACCACCACCACCACGTCGGTCTTCGCGTCCGCGCCGGCGCGCTTGGCGGCAGGATCGAGGATCGCGCCGAACAGCAGCAGCTCCGCGCCGGTGAAGCTATAGGCGATCTCGATCGCGCGCTGCGACACGTCCGGCACCAGCACGGGCGCCTGGCCGAGCAGCATCGGCGCGCACAGGGCGATCAGCAGCCGGCGCACGGCTCAGCCCGGCTCCACCGTGTAGAGTTCGCCCGGGCGCCAGGTGAGGCCGATGCCGATGCGCAGCGCGACCAGCAGCACCATGATCGCGAGCGCGAGCCGTAAATATTCCGGCCGTGCCTTCTGGGCGAAACGTGCACCGACCTGCGCGCCCGCCACCGAGCCGACCAGCAGCAGCCCGGCGAGCACGATGTCCACCGCCTTGGTGGTCAGCGCATGCGTCATGGTGGCGGCGGCGGTGACGAACAGGATTTGGAACAGGCTGGTGCCCACCACCACGCCCGTCGCCATGCCGAGCAGGTAGATCATCGCCGGCACCAGCACGAAACCGCCGCCGACGCCCAGGAGGATGGTGAGGATGCCGGTGGCGAAGCCGAGCAGCATCGGCGCGAGCGGCGAGATGTACAGTCCGCTCTTGTAGAAACGCATCCGCCACGGCAGCGCCGCGACCAAGGGGTGATGCCGCCGCCGCGCGGCGGGCGCCTTGCGGTGGCCGCGCGCAACCAGGATCGCCTCCACCGATTCGCGCAGCATCATCCAGCCAATGCCGCCCAGCATCGCGACATAGGTGACCGCGATGGCGACGTCGCTCTGCCCGGTCGCCTGGAGCAGGCGGAACAGCCAGGCGCCGAACAGCGACCCCATCACGCCGCCGATCACCAGGATCACCCCCATGCGAACGTCCACCGCGTCGCGTCGCCAGTATGCCGCGACGCCCGACACGCTGGCGCCGGTCACCTGGCTCGCCGCCGAGGCCGCCGCCACGGTGGGCGGGATGCCGTAGATGATCAGCAGGGGCGTGGTCAGGAACCCGCCGCCGACCCCGAACATGCCCGACAGCAGCCCGACGCCGCCGCCCAGCGCGATGATCACCCACGCGTTCACCGACAGGTTGGCGATCGGCAGGTACAGGTTCATGGCGCCACGCGTTACATCGGCTTGGGGGCGCGGCGCCACCCCGGCATTCCGTGCGAGGCCGCGATAGGCTATGGCCACGGAATGGCGTTCGTGTTCCGGCATCGCTGGCCGACCCGGATCTGGCACTGGCTGAACGCGCTGGCGGTGTTCATCCTGATCGGATCGGGGCTGGGCATCTCCAACGCGCACCCGCGGCTCTACTGGGGGCGCTATGGCGCGAACTTCGATCATGCCTGGGCGACGCTGCCGCGCTTTCCCAGATGGCTGACGATCCCGGGGAACTACAATCTGGCGATGTCGCGGCGCTGGCACCTGTTCTTCGCGTTGGTGCTCGCCTTCGGGCTGCTGGCGTACATGGTCGCGAGCCTGGTCAACCGGCACTTTGTGCGCGACCTGCGGTTCCGAAAGGGCGAGCTGACGCCCGCACATCTGGCCGAGGACGTGCGCGACCATCTCGCCTTCCGCTTCCACGACGCCGACGATCCGGGGCGGTACAATACGCTCCAGAAGCTAAGCTACGTGGCAGTGATCTTCGGGCTGCTGCCGCTGGTGATCCTGACTGGGGTGGCGCTGTCGCCGGGGATGAATGCGGCGTGGCCGTGGTTGCTGGACCTGTTCGGCGGGCGGCAGTCGGCACGGTCGTTGCACTTCATCGCCATGGCCGGATTGGCCCTGTTCACAATGGTGCACCTCGCTTTGGTGATCCTTGCGGGGGCGTGGAACGAGGTGCGATCGATGCTGACCGGCTGGTGGCGGGTGCCCGAATGATCCGCCGCAGAACGCTGATCATCGGCGGCGGCGCGCTGCTCGCCGGCTGCGACCGGGTGGCCGCGATTCCGGAGGCGCGCGCGATTCTGTTCAAGGGCGAGGAGATGCACCGCGGCCTCCAGCGCGCGCTGACCGACCGCAATGCGCTGGCGCCCGAGTTCCGCGCCGACCAGCGCTCGCCGATCTTCCGCTCGAACGGCACGCGCGATCCGGGGACGCCCGCCTATCAGGCGCTACGCGACGGCCGCTTCGCCGACTGGCGGTTGACCGTCGGCGGGCTGGTGGCGCGGCCGCTGGCGCTGTCGCTCGCCGATCTCGGCCGCTTCCCCCAGCGCGCGCAGATCACCCGCCACGATTGCGTCGAGGGCTGGAGCGCGATCGGCAAGTGGCAGGGGCCGCGCCTCGGCGACGTGCTGCGGGCGGCCGGCCTCCGCGATGCCGCGCGCTACATCGTGTTCCGCTGCGCCGACCTCTACGGCGGCCAGCCCTATTACGAATCGATCGACCTGGTCGATGCCTTCCACCCGCAGACGATCCTCGCCTGGGCGCTCAACGACCGCTTCCTGCCGGTCGCGAATGGCGCGCCCTGCCGCCTTAGGGTCGAGCGGCAGCTGGGCTACAAGCATGCCAAATATGTGATGAGGATGGAGGCGGTCGATAGCTTGGCGCGCATCGGCAGGGGGCGCGGCGGCTATTGGGAGGATAACGTCGACTACGACTGGTATGCGGGGATCTGAGGGACCAACGTTCGTGCTGAGCGAAGTCGAAGCGCATTGGTGAGCGCAGGGCTTGCCCTTCGACTTCGCTCAGGGCGGACGGAGGTTGGCGAAGGTCTAGAATCCGCCACATCCCGGCAGTAGCAGCCGCGCCATGGCGCTGATCGACCTTTTCCTTGCCCGCGCGGTGAAGCGCGGCACGCTGACTCTCCACCGTCCCGACCTGCCGGCCAAGACCTTCGGCATCCCCGCCGAGGGCTTCGGCGATGTCGTGATCCGCTTCACCGACAGGGGCGTCGGCCGTGCGATCGTCACCGATCCGGGGCTGGGCGCGGCCGAGGCGATCATGGACGGGCGGTTGGTGATTGAGCGGGGCGACATCCGCGCGCTGATCGAGCTGCTGACCAGCAACGACCCGTGGGAGGAAGGCGCGCAGAAGCTGGCCGCCTCGCCTGTCCGCCGCGGCGTCGAGAAGCTCGCCCACCGCTATGGCCGGATCAACATGGAGCGCGCGTCCAAGCGCAACGTCGCGCACCATTACGATCTCAGCGACCGGCTGTACGACCTGTTCCTCGATTCCGACCGACAATATAGCTGCGCCTATTTCACCGATCCCGCCAACAGGCTGGAACAGGCGCAGGCGGACAAGAAGGCGCATATCGCCGCCAAGCTGCTGCTGAAGCCCGGCATGCGCGTGCTCGACATCGGCTGCGGCTGGGGCGGGATGGCGCTGTACCTGCACCAGAAGACCGGCGCCGAGGTGCTGGGCGTCACTCTATCCGAGGAGCAGCTCAAGGTCGCCCGCCGCCGCGCCGAGGAGGCGGGCGTCGCCGACAAGGTGCGTTTCGAGCTGATCGACTATCGCCATGTCACCGGCAGCTTCGACCGGATCGTCTCGGTCGGCATGTTCGAGCATGTCGGCACCAAGCATTACGGCCAGTTCTTCGCCAAATGCCACGAGCTGCTCGCGGACGACGGCGTGATGCTGATGCACACGATCGGCCGGATGGGCCCGCCGGGCGTCACCGACGCCTTCACGCTCAAGTACATCTTCCCCGGCGGCTACAATCCGGCGCTCTCGGAGATCGTGCGCGGTTACGAGGGAACGCGGCTGTTCCCCGGCGATGTCGAGGTGCTGCGGCTCCATTATGCCTGGACGCTGGACCATTGGTACGACCGCACCGTGGCAGCGAAGGACGCGATCGTCGACCTGTATGACGAACGCTTCTTCCGACTGTGGACCTTCTATCTCGCCGGCGCCGCGGCGGCGTTCCGGCACGGCGGCCTTTGCAACTATCAGGTGCAGCTGGCGAAGAGCCGAAAGGCGATCCCGGTGACGCGGGACTATATCGGCGAGGCTGAGGCGAGGCTGCGAAGCGGTGCCGGGTAGGTCGCTGCGGCCAGAGCGGCTCGCAGCGCACGCCGGGTCTCCTTGATCAGGGGAGTTCTCAAGGCCGGCCGATCCGACCCGCGGTAGATCGCATATGATTGGTTCACGAAGTCAGACAGCGAAAGCGACCGATCGCTCAAGTCGCGCGAGCCCGGGCGCAGGAACTGCACGAATGGCGCGGTCCGTGCCTGCCGCGCAATCGCCGGAAAGACCGGCAGCACCACCGAGCCGAATAACGGATCGCGCACGTTCTCCGGCGGGACCGTGCCCGGTTCCACAAGCCCCAGCTTCTCGAGCGCCAACGTCGCCAGCGTCGCTAGCACAAAGATCGAAGGGTGCAGCCCCATGTGCATGAAGGGCGTCGGTCGCATTTCCCATTCGCGAAGATGCGAAGCGAGGTCGAAGCCGTGTCGTTTGAAGTGGCACAGCAGCGCCACCCGCGCGGGCTCGACCGCATCCAGATAGCCCAGCACCTTGAAGACGTGTGCATTGAACAGCGCGACCGCGTGATCGACGGGAAGGCGGGACAGGAAGCTCGCGACTGCGATGCGCGAGTGAAACTGCCCCACTGGGCTCTCGAGCGGTTTGCCGTCGACCCTAAGGCCGATGATGTCTCTGTGCAGGGCGGGAAAGACGAAGGATGGCAGGTAGAGCGTGCGAACGCCCAGTGCCATGATCGCCTCAGGTCCGAGCAGCGGACCGAGTGGCGCTTCATCGGCGATGTTGGTGACAACGAAGTCCTGATCGCGAACCGCCGCCCGGATTTGCTCCGGAGGCAATGGCACGTTGGCGTGATAAGCCGTGACCTCGGCTTCGGGAAGAAGCGCTTGCGCCGCCAGGCGGAGCGACGCGACTTGGCAGTTGCCGACAAAGGTAAGCCGCAGGGCCATGTCAGACCCCGGCCTCGATGAGATCCTCGTCGCAGACGATCCCGCTCAGCCGCTCGATCTCGCGCGCCTGCATGTCGATCTGCTCGGCCGCCGGCGTCCGCGTGGTGCTGGCGCCCTCCGCGGTGTCTGACGCAACGTCGGCAAGGAAGTGGGCCGCAAATGCGTTCATCACGTAGGTAACGCCTTCGGGACGTACCTCGCGAAGATCGTCGGCCCAGAAGCGGCCGCGTGCATGCGGGCCGGTTATCATCTCGTACGATGGGAAATAGCTGACTCGCGGCAGCGCGCGGCTGGCCTCTTCTGCCACGACTCTTAAGGCCGCCTTGCTGTAGGTGGTCGCCGTCAACACGTGCTGCGCCTCAAACGTCGCCGCCAGCGCCACCGGCGAGACGGTCAGGATGATCCTGACCTCCGGATTTACACCGCGCAGGTCGGCAACGAAGCGGGAGAGGTCGTCGTACATTTCCCCGACGCCGAAGTTCGCGAAGGCCACTTCCGTATCTTCGGCGGACACGACGCCTGGAGCGAGCGGGAAGACCGATCCTTCCGCGGTGGAGATCCAGGCCTCGGTCAAGCCCAGCGTGAAGACGAAGACGTCGCACGTTTCAAACATCTCGCACACCGCGGCGAGATGTTCGGTCCGGTCGGCCGTCAGCTCGTCCAATGAAGCGAACCCTTCCGGCTTGATGTTCGGCCGGAACGGATCGACGAACCGTCCGTCCACACGCCGCCAGGCGGCTGTCGCGGGGCGAAACATGCCGTAGGCACGATCGAACAGCTGGCGCAGCTGCCGCACTGTATAGACGTTCCCATATCGCGCGGAGAACACGCCGAACTGGTCGCTTCCGGAAAAGTCGAATGCGGGCTTCGCTTCCGTCACCAGATAAGCGTAGCCGTCCTCGACCAGCCGGCGCGAGATATGCTGGGCGAAGCAGCTGCCGGCCGTGGCGATCCGGTGCCCGCGCGCGATCCGCCAGCCCGGATCCACCACCGGATCGACCGCCTCCGCCGCACGGCCCGATACGACGCGACGCCAGAACTGGTAGTCGGGCTTTCCCCGGTACGGGTGCGTCAAAGGGTAAACTCCGGTTCTTGGCATCGCGACCTAGCCGGGGCGCTGGGCCGAGAGCAAGCTTCCGGCACACAGCCCTCCGGACCCGGTCGGCTCTCCGCTCCAGGAGCCGTCGTCAGCGCGCCGCCAGTTCCTTCACCAGCGCGGGCGCGGGATACACTTTCTCCAGCGCCTGCTGGATCGCGGCAGTGGAAACCACCACGGTGCGGTTGAGCGCACCGTCATAGCCGAAGGCGCCGCCCAGCGAGTGGATGTTGCCGTCGAACGCCGCGCCGATCACCGAGCCGTCGCGCGCGATCACCGGCGAGCCCGAATTGCCGCCGATGATGTCGTTGGTGGTGACGAAATCAAACGTGCCGGCAAGGTCGAGCCGCGGTTTCGCCGCCTCAAAGCCTTTGGCGAGCTTGAACGGGTCCTGCCCGGTGGCGCGCTCGTAAAGGCCGGCGACCTTGGTCTGGTACGGCACGGGCCTGCCGCGCTCGGTCCAGCCGGAAACCTTGCCGTAGGAGATGCGCAGCGTGAAGGTCGCGTCCGGATAATTGTTGGCGCCATACGCCGCGAAGCGCGCCTTGGCGAGCTTGGCCTGCGCGGCGGTGATCGGGGCGGAGACCTCCGCCTCGTAGCGGCTGCGCACCGCACGCGCCTGGCCGTCGGTGGCCAGCACGAACTTGATCAGCGGATCGTTCGAGGTGCGGATCGCGGCCATGCCGCCGTCGAACAGCTGCTTGCGGACGGCGGGGTCGGCCAGCTTCGTGCCGGCGATCAGCCGCTGCGCCAGCGCCTCGGGCGAATCGCGGCCGAGCAGCACCTTCACCTGCGGGCTGTCCGCGGTCAGGTATTCGCGCGTCTTGGATAGCCAGAAGGCCATGTTGAGCTCTTCCAGCCACGGCGCATAGGGCGTTTCGTCGGTGAGGCGCTTTTCCAACAGCGGCAGCGCCGTATCGGTATAGCCGGGCAGCCGCGCGGCATTGGGCTTCTCGCGCTCCGCCGCGGCGCGGACCAGGTCGCGTGCCCAGCCATAGGGGATCGCGCCCCAGCCGGGCCGGCCTTCGAGGAAGAAATAGTCGAGGTAGATATCGCGCAAGGTGCGGTCTGCAGTGGCGATCGCATTCCAGGGCGCGGGGTCGCCCGCCTTGGCGCGCAGGTCCGCCTCGTTCGCGGCGAGCTTGGCGGCAAAGGCATCGTCGTCGAGCGCGCGCGCCTGGCCCCAATAGACCTTGTAGCTGTTCTCCGCGCCGAACAGGGCATCGGCGCCCTCGCGCGCCTTTTCGGGCGTTTCGGCGCGCGCCGAGATGACGCGGCCGCGATATTCGGAGAGCAAAGAGACGGTGAGCGGGATCGCCACCTCGCGCTGGAAGGCGAGCTGGTCCTGGGTCAGCAGCCGCTGGGTGCGGCCGGGATTGCCGACCACGAAGGTCGCCTCGTCCGCCTTCGGCGCGCGCGAGTTCCAGGTCAGATGCTGCGGCGTGGCAACCGGCTTGCCGTTCTCGTAGGCGCGCAGGAAGGCGCCATCGAGCGCGTAGCGGGGGAAGTTGAAATTGTCGGGGTCGCCGCCGAAAAAGGCCGCCGCGAACTCGGGCGCCCAGACCAGCCGCACGTCCGAATACTTCCGGTATTTGTAGAGCTTGTACTGACCGCCGCCGAACAGCGTAACGACCTGGCAGCGGGTGGTGGCGGTCTCGGTGCAGGCCTCCTTCTCGATGCCGGCGATGGCGGCGTCGCGCGCCTTGGTGAAGGCCTCGCCGGTGGCGGTGCCGAGCGCGGCGGTGACCCGCGGGGTCACGTCGGTGATCGCGGTGACCACCTCCGCCTGCTGGCCGGGGCATTTCAGCTCCTTGGCGCGATCGGTGGCGTTGAAGCCATTGGCGAGATAGTCATTGCCCGCGCTCGACAGGTCCTGCGCGCATTGCACCACGCAATGGTGGTTGGTGAGGATCAGCCCTTCCTTCGACACGAACGAGGCCGAGCACCCCCCGGTCAGCCGCACCGCCGCCGCCTGCACCCGATCGAGCCAGGCCTGGTCCGGGGCCCAGCCATAAGCGGACTGCATCTGCGCGGCGGGGAAAGCGTCGAAGGTCCACATGCCTTCGTCCGCAAGCGCGGGCGAGGCGAGCAGGGCGGCGGCAAGGACGGCGAGCGAGGTCTTCAAGGGTGGTATCTCCTGCAACCTGTGTGCTTTGCGCCTGTGTCGGGCGGGGGGCAAGGGTGGCCGTAGTCACGGACGTGCTCGCTTATTTCCACGAACGGGACGGGCTCTATGGCCACCGTCGCCGGTTGTCCGCCAGGCTGGCCGCGATCAGTTCCCGCAGCACCGCCATGTCCACGTCCGCCAGCGCCTTGATGTACACGCACGCCTTGCCGGTGGTGTGCCGGCCCAGTTTCGCCAGCAGGTCCGGGCGCTCGGGCGTGTCGCTCGCCAGATAGAGGGTCAGGGCCGCCTTGCGCGGGGAGAAGCCGATCCGGCACATCTCGCCGCTGCGGCCGCTTTCGTAGGTGTAGCGGTAGCGGCCGAAGCCGACGATCGCGGGGCCCCACATCGTGGCGGGCTCGCCCGACATCTCCGCCATCAGTGTGGCGAGCGCCTTCGCATCCACACTGCGCGGCGCGGCGTCGAGGAAGGTGCCGACCGCCGTGTCATTCGCCTGGGTCTTCGCCGCCATCACCGCCTCCCGGTTGCGCGGGGGGAGTGTCGACCGTAAGCGGCGGCGCGTCCAGCCATACCGCGAAGGTATCCCCATGTCCGATCAGATCAACCGTGTCGTCCTTGCCTATTCGGGCGGGCTCGACACCAGCGTCATCCTCAAGTGGCTCCAGCAGACCTATGGCTGCGAGGTGGTCACCTTCACCGCCGACCTCGGGCAGGGCGAGGAGCTGGAGCCGGCGCGCCAGAAGGCGCTCAACGCCGGGGTGAAGCCCGAGCACATCTTCATCGACGACCTGCGCGAGGAGTTCGTCGCCGATTACGTCTTCCCGATGATGCGCGCCAATGCGCTGTACGAGGGGCTGTACCTGCTCGGCACCTCGATCGCGCGGCCGCTGATCGCCAAGCGCCAGATCGAGATCGCCAAGCAGGTCGGCGCCGATGCCGTCAGCCATGGCGCGACGGGGAAGGGGAACGACCAGGTCCGCTTCGAGCTGGGCTATTACGCGCTGGCGCCGGACATCAAGGTGATCGCGCCGTGGCGCGAGTGGGACCTGACCAGCCGCACCCGGCTGATCGAGTTCGCCGAAGCGCACCAGATCATGGTCTCGAAGGACAAGCGCGGCGAATCGCCCTTCTCCACCGACGCGAATCTCCTGCACACCTCCAGCGAGGGCAAGGTGCTGGAGGATCCGTGGGAGGAAGTGCCGGACTATGTCTATTCGCGCACGGCGAACCCGGAGGACGCGCCCGACACGCCCGAGACGATCACCATCGATTTCGAGCGTGGTGATGGCGTGGCGCTCAATGGCGAGGCGACCTCGCCGGCCACCCTGCTGGCGAAGCTGAACGAGCTCGGCCGCAAGCACGGCATCGGCCGGCTCGATCTGGTGGAGAATCGCTTCGTCGGCATGAAGAGCCGCGGCATGTACGAGACTCCGGGTGGCACGATCTACGCGCTTGCCCATCGCGGCATCGAGCAGCTGACGCTCGATCGCGGCGCCGCGCACCTCAAGGACGAGCTGGCGCCGCGCTATGCCGAGCTGGTGTACAACGGCTTTTGGTTCTCGCCCGAGCGTGAGATGCTCCAGGCGGCGGTGGACCATTCGCAGCAGAAGGTGTCCGGCACCGTGCGGCTGAAACTGTACAAGGGCAACGTTTCGGTCACCGGCCGCCGCTCGCCCAACTCGCTGTACTGCGAAAAGGTGGTGACCTTCGAGGACGACCAGGGCGCGTACGACCAGCGCGATGCGGCGGGCTTCATCAAGCTCAATGCGCTTCGGCTTCGTCTGCTGGGGCGGCGGGACCGGTAACGTGCTGGCGGTCGCGATTGCCTTGGCGGTGATCGGCATCGCCGCCGCGCTCGCGCACCGCTCGCGCACCGCGCCCGCACGCGGCCTCTCGCCCCGCCGCCCGTTCCTGCGCTGCGGCTGGTGCCGGGCACGGCGGACCGCTTGCCCGACGTGCCCGCCGACTCGCTCGATCGCAAGCGCCGGTCGGACGCGCGGCTGCGTGGGGAGGGCGTGCCAGTGAACCTGTGGCTGCCGGTGATCGAATCGGAAGCCGATACCGCGCTCCCCTCTGTCGAGGAGGTGGCGATGCGTGGCGTTGCGACGCTGGTTGTCGCGGCGCGCGCCTCCGGCATGGCGCAGGAGCAGCTGGACGCGCTGGTGCGCGAATACCGCCTGGACGACTGGTTCTCGCCGGACGAGCGCGCCTTCATGGCGCACGCGGAGCCGCCCGCCGAGGAGCGCGGCATCCGCCGCTGGCGCTTCGAAGCGGCGAACGTGCTTTTCTGGGCGCTGGGCTTCGTCGGCCACCTCGGCGCGCCGACCGCGCAATGCGATCCGCGCGCGCTGGTCGCGCTGGTGCAGGGGCAGTCGCGCGCGGCGCTGCTTGCCGCCGCTCGGCCGCGCCCGGTGGCGGAGGTGCTGGACGAGGCGGACCTGATCTATCGCTATCGCTGGGCGCTGGTGGACGCGCGGATCAAGGATGCGGCCGCGCCCGCCGGGCTCGACGACGACGTGGCGATGGAGCGGCACCACGCGTTCAACTGGCTGGTCCAGCACGCCGACACCGACTGGGACGACATCTCGCTCGACACCTGAGCGGTCATTCGGGACCGAGCGTCACCAGCCACCAGTCGGGCGGGGCGCCGACGCGGATCGGGAGCATGCTGGTGCCCAGCCCTGCGCCGGTGATCACCGTGCGAATACCATCGCGGTCGATCCCGCAGGCGTAACGTTTGCCGGTGCGGGTGAAGGTCACCGGTGGGCCAAGCAGCGGCAGCGACACCTGGCCGCAATGGGTGTGGCCGGCGAGGACCAAAGGAAAGCGGCGCGACAGGTTCGGCACCACGTCCGGCGAATGGCTGAGCAGGATCGACGGGCCGCCCAGCGCCGCCGTTGCCTTTTCCATCGCAGGAATGTCGTCACGGCCGGTGAAGGCGTCGTCGGCGCCCGCCACGGTGACCGGCCCGGCGCGCACCGCCTGGTTGACCAGCACGCGCACGCCGGCCGCCTCCAGCGCGCGACGGATCGCGGGCGCATCGTGCCCATGATCGTGGTTGCCTAGCACAGCAATCGTGCCGAGCCGCGGCCGCAGCGCGGCGAACGGCGCGGCGATCTCGGCGGGCGGATAGGCGCGGGTGGCGAGGTGGCGGTCGCCAACGAAGTCGCCGGCGATCAGCACCAGGTCCGGCCTGGCGGCGTTCACGTCCGCGACCAGCCGGGCGACGCGCGCGGGCGGCACGTCCGGTCCGGTGACGTGGATGTCGGTGAGGAACGCGATCCGCAGCGGCGTGCGCAATCCCGGCAGCGCCACCCGCGCCTCGCGGCGGACCGGATCGGCCAGCGCGTTACGGTATCCCCACAGCGCCAGAAGCACGCCGGCGAGCGCCAGCAGCAGCAGGACGGACAGGAGGCGGCGCATGGCGCCCGATAGCGCACCATTCATCGGGGATACAGCCGCACCCTTGCCATGGTCGTTTCCACGCTGGAACGGGTTCGCATGCGGCCGCGTTTTGCGTATTCCGGCCGCATGCGGTCCTGTTGTTGAGGGAGCAATCATGAAGGGAACCCTGGTTCTGGCGCTTGCCGCCGCCACGGCGCTGAGCGCCTGCGCGAAGGACCGCGAGGAACTCGCGCCCGCGCCGCCGCCTCCAGGCGCGCTGATCGGCACCGTTGCCGCGGATCGTGACGGCGACGGTATCGTCGATGGCTATTACACCGCGGACGGCATGTACGTCGCCTTCCAGGCGCCGCCCTGCCCGCCGCCCCCGCCGCCCCCGCCGCCGCCCACCCCGCGCGGCGAACGAGGCTGACCTTGCGGCCCCGCGTCCGGGCGCGGGCCCGGCGCGGGGCCCTGTCTCTGCTGCTCGCCATCGCCGCGCCCGTCGCGGTGATGGCGCAGCCCGTCGATACCGAGACTAGGGACCAGTCGCGCGCGGTCGCGGCGGCGCTGCGCGATCAGGTAGGCGGGCGTTTCAAGGACGTCTATCGCCAGCGCGGCTATTGGCCGCTTTGGGTCACCGACGAAGGCCCTGCCCCGCAGGCCGAAGCATTGGTGTCGCTGATCGCCACCCTCCGCGCCGATGGCTTGAGCCCGGCACGCTACGACCTGCCGCGCCTGCGCCGGATGATCGAGGAGGCGCGCGGCGGCAATCCGCGCGCGCTCGCCGCCGCCGAACTGGCGCTGTCCACCGCCTTTGCCGAGATCGTGCGCGACATGCGCCGGCCAAGGGTTGAGATCCGCTACCTCGACGAGAGCCTCGAACCCGCGAAGCTCAGCCCGGAGACCGCGCTGCGCCAGGCGGCGCTGGTGCCCTCGCTGAACACCTATGTCCGCCAGATCGGCTGGATGAGCCCGCTCTACGTGCGGCTGCGCAGCGTGCTCGCCGAGGCGGGCGATGCCGACACGCCGCAGGTGACGATCCCCGACGGCGTGGTGATGCACCCCGGCGATCTCGGCCCGGAGGTGTCGCTGCTGCGCCGCCGGATGGGGCTGGCCGATGGCGACGTATTCGATCCCGAATTGGCTGGAGCGGTGCGTGCCTTCCAGCGTGCGCGCGGGCTGGGTGCGGACGGCGTGGTCGGTGCGCGCACGATCGCGGCGCTCAACGCGCGCAGCGCCGGCGGCGTCGACCGCGCCTTGCTCCACCTCAACCTGGAGCGTGCGCGGCTGCTGCCCGGCGCCTACACCCGGCACATCGTCGTCGACGCCGCCTCGGCGCGCCTGTGGTATTTCGGCGAGGGCGCGACCCAGGGGATGATGCGTGTGGTGGTGGGCACCGCCGAGACGCAGACGCCGATGATGGCGGGCGTGGTCCGCTATGCGACGCTCAATCCGTTCTGGAACGTGCCGGTAGACCTCGTCCGCAAGCGGATCGCGCCCAAGGTACTCGCCGGCCAGCGGCTGGAGGCGCTGGGCTACGAGGCGCTGTCGGACTGGACCGCGGACGCGCGCGTGATCCCCTCGTCCGAGATCGACTGGCGCGGCGTGGCCGCGGGCAATGTCGAGGCGCGGGTGCGCGAACTGCCGGGCAAGAGCAACTCGATGGGTCGCGTGAAATATATGTTCCCCAACGACATGGGCATCTACCTGCACGACACCAACGACAAGAGCCTGTTCGGCAAGCCCGACCGGCATTTCAGCAACGGCTGCGTCCGGCTCCAGGACGCCGACCGGCTGGGCCGCTGGCTTTTCGGGCGCAAGCTCCAGCCGGACGGCACCGCACCCGAGCAGCACGTACCGCTACCCGAGCCGGTGCCGGTCTACCTGATGTACTTCACCGCCAGCCCCGACGAGGACGGCGTGACCTATGCGGCGGACACCTACCGCCGCGATCCGCCGGCGCTGGAGCATTTCGGCAACGGCTGAGCCTCAAGCCGACGTTAACCATCCGGCTCTAGCCCTGCGCGCATGAACGTGCGCCGATCGGGAGCATGGCAGGACCTGACGGGCGCGGCGCTGCTGGCGGCGCTGCTGTGCGCGGTGTGGGCGGTGCGGGACTGGGCAGCGCTTTCCGCGCTGCACCTGCCCGACACTGACGATGCAGTGCGGCTCCAGCAGATTCGCGACTGGCTGGGCGGGCAGCGCGTCGGCGATCTCGCGCAGCATCGGCTTGGCAGCCCGCCGGGGCTGGAGATGCACTGGTCGCGGCTGCCGGATCTGATGCCGGGCGTGATCATCGCCCTGCTGACCGGCACATTCGGGCGGCATGGCGCCGAACTCGCGGCGGTGGTCATCTGGCCGGCGCTGCTATTCGCGGCGGCGCTGTGGCTGATCGCGCGGATCGCACGGCAGGTGGGCGCGCCGCCGGGGATCGCGCTTGTACTGGCGGGGCTCGCCTATCCGGCGACCAGCGTGTTCCTGCCGGGGCGGATCGATCATCATGGTTTGCAGATGGTGCTGGTGCTGGCGCTGATGCACCGGCTGCTCGCGCCGGCGACGTTGGCGAGCGGGGCGGTGGCGGGGCTTGCCGTCGCAACATCGCTGGCGATCGGGCTGGAAACCGCGCCGCTGCTCGCGGTGGCGGGTGGCGTGCTGGTGACCGACTGGGTGCGTGGCGATCGCGTGCGGATGCTCGGTTTCGGCGCGACGCTGGTGGCGGCGCTGCTGCTGAGCGGAGCGCTGCTGCGGACCGGCGGCTGGGACTATCCGGCCTGCGATGGCTTCGACCGGCAGCTGTGGCGCGCGGGGACGATTGCCGCGCTGGCGCCGCTGGTGCTCGGGCTGATCGGCGACCGGATGCGCGGGCGGTGGCGCGTGATCGTCGCAGCGATGGTCTGCGGCGCGGCGGTGGTGGTGGCGCTTGCGGCCTCACCGGCGTGTCTGCAACCCTATGGCGCGGTGGACCCGCTGCTGGCGCGCGCTTGGCTGGCGCAGGTGGGCGAGGCGCAGCCGCTGTTCGGCGCGTCGCTTGCCCAGGCGATCGGCTATGCAGGGCTGATGCTCGTGGGCATCGCCGTTGGCACGGTGTTGGCGTGGCGGACCGGTGGACGTGGGTGGACGATCCTGCTCGCCTTTCAGTTCGCAGCACTGGCGGTGACGCTGGTGCAGCTGCGCGGCGCCTATGCCGGCGCGCTGCTCGCCGTACCGGCGCTGGCGGCGACCATCGCGGCGGCGCGGCGGAGGGGCACGCTCGCGCTGGTGGCGGCATGGGTGGCGTCGGCGGGAATCCTCTATCCCATTCTTGGTAAGGCGCTGCCCTCGCGCCCGGAAGAGGGCGGAGTGGCACAGGCGCCATGCGAAAAGCAGGTGATGCTCGCACATCTCGCCACGCTGCCGCCCGGCTGGCTGCTCGCCTCGATCGACCTCGGCGCCTATGCGCTGGCAGAGACGCCGCACCGGGTGATCGCCGCACCCTATCACCGCAACACGACGGGCAATCTCGCGCTGCTCACCGTGGTGCAGGCACCGCTGCCCGAGGCAGCGCGGGTGACCCGGGAGTGGCAGGTCGACTATCTCGCGCTGTGCCCGGCCGATCTCGGCACGGGCGCGAACACCCTGGGCGCGGCCATCCGCGCCGGACGCGCGCCGGCCTGGCTCGTGCCCGTGGCGCCGCATCTCTACCGGGTGCGCCGCCCGTGACCGCGCGGCGCTGGTGGGAGACGCGCGGTTATGCGCTCGCTGCGATCCTCGCCTCGGCAATCCCCTTGCTGTGGCCCGCGCTGCCGCCGCTCGCCGACCTGCCGGGACATATCGGCCGCTACCACATCGCCGCCAATCTCGCGCGATCGGCGGACCTCCAGCGGCACTGGCTGTTCGAATGGGGACTGGTCGGCAATCTTGGGGTCGACCTGCTGGTTCAGGCGCTGGCGCCGCTGCTGCCCGCCGAACGCGCGGCAAAGCTGATGGTGCTGCTGATCCCGCCCTTGTGGGTGTCCGGGCTGATCGCGCTGTCGCGCCAGGCAGGCGGCGGGCGGCTGTCGCCCGCGGCGGCCTTCGCCTTCCCGCTGGCCTATGCCTATCCGTTTCAGCTCGGCTTCGTGAACTTCATGCTGGCGGGCGGGCTGGCGCTGCACGCTTTGTGGCTATGGGTGCGGCTGGAGGGGCGGCCGGGCCTGCGCGCGGGGGCGTTCGTACCGGCCAGCTTCGCATTGTGGGTTGCGCACAGCTTCGGCTGGGGGATGTTCGGGCTGCTCGCCTTCGCCGCCGAGCTGGCACGCCAGCGGCGCAGCGGGTGCGGCTGGGTCAAGGCGGCCGTACGCGCTGGGCTGCACTGTCTGCCGCTCGCGGGTCCCATGTTGCTAATGCTTGGCGGTCCGATGGGCGAGGGCGCCTTGTGGGACTGGAAGAGCAAGGCAAGCTGGATCGCCATCCTGCTGCGCGAGCGCTGGAAATGGTATGACGTCGGCTGCGCCTTCGTCCTGCTGGCGCTGTTGTGGAGCGCAGTGCGCGGGCGACGGCTGCGCTTCGATGCGGTGACCGGCGCGGGGGCGCTGCTCTGCCTCGCCGCCTTCGTCGCGCTGCCGCGGCTGATGCTCGACGGCGCCTATGTCGACATGCGGATGCTGGCGCCGGCGGTGGCGCTGGCGCTGGTCGCGATCCGCGTCGTGCCCGGCGAGACACGGCTGGCCGAGCGGCTGGCGCTGGCCGGCACCGCCTTCTTCGCGCTGCGGCTGACGACCTCGACGGCCGCGATGCTGCTGTTCGCGCGCGAGCAGCAGGTGGCGCTCGAAGCGGTCGATCGGCTGCCGCGCGGTGCCGCGGTGCTGGTGTTGGTGAACGAGGCCTGTGCCTCGCAATGGCACTCCGACCGGGTGGGCCACCTCGCCGGCATAGCGGTGGCACGGCGGGACATGTTCGAGAACGGGCAATGGGCGATCGCCGGGCAGCAGCTGCTGCGCGACCGGCACCCGGAGGCGGCGCCCTACCGCGCCGATCCGTCGCAGCTCGTGTACCCGGTCCACTGCGAATATCGGCCGACGCGTTTCGCCGAGGCAGTGCGCGATTTCGATCGCGGCACCTTCGGCTATGTCTGGACGCTCGGCTTCCCCGCCCGGCCACGGCTCGCGCGGGATGTGGAGTTGGTGTGGAACAACCGCATTTCAGCCGTCTATCGCGTCCGGTGAGCTTGCGGCTCAGGTATCGACGCGCCTAGAGGCGGGCAGATGCAGGGGGGCGAAACGCGACTTTGGTGGCAGACGCGGGCGTTTGTGATCGCCATGGCGATCCTCGCGACCGTGCCGCTGATGTGGCCGGACATTCCGCCGCTGGTCGATCTGCCCGGCCACATGGGCCGCTTCCGCGTCCAGCTGTCCTCGGACCAATATCCCTGGCTGCGCGACTGGTATGATTTCCGCTGGTCGCTGATCGGCAATCTCGGCATCGATCTGGCGATCATCCCGCTTACTCCGGTGTTCGGGCTGGAGCTTGCGGTGAAGCTGGTGGTGATGGCGATCCCGGCGCTCACCGTCGGCGGTCTCCTGTGGATCGCGCGCGAGGTGCATGGTCGCATCCCGCCGCACGCGCTGTTCGCGCTACCCTTGTCGTACAGCTTCCCGTTCCAGTTTGGCTTCGTCAACTTCGCGCTGTCGATGGGGCTGGCGCTGTGCCTGTTCGCGCTGTGGCTGCGCATGGCGCGGCTGGCAGCGGTGCGGCTGCGCGCGGCGGTGTTCGTGCCGCTCTCCTGCCTGCTCTGGCTGTGCCACACCTTTGGCTGGGGCGTGCTGGGCGTGCTAGCCTTTTCCGCCGAGATGATCCGCCAGCACGACCTGCGCAAGAACCGCCAGTCGGGCCATTGGGTCGAGAGCTGGCTGCGCGCCGGGCTCGGCTGCGTGCCGCTGGCGCTGCCGATGGTGCTGATGGTGGCGTGGCGATCGGGTGACCATGTCACCGGCGAGACCGCGGACTGGTTCAACTGGCATGCCAAGATGCAGTGGGTGACCATGGTGTTCCGCGACCGCTGGCTCGGCTGGGACATGGCGAGCGGCGCCGTGCTGCTGCTGGTGCTGATCAAGGCGCTGCGCGACCCCAATGTCCAGTATTCGCGCAACCTGGGGCTGTCCGCCGTCTTCCTGGTCGCGGTGTTCCTGCTGCTGCCGCGGATCGTGTTCGGATCGGCCTATGCCGACATGCGGCTGGCGCCCTTCATGCTCGCGATCGCGGTGCTGGCGATCCGGCCCAAGCCGGCGATGACCGCGCGGCACGCCACGATCATGGCGGTGCTGGGCCTCGCCTTCTTCCTGGCGCGGACCGCGGGCACGACGGCGAGCTACGTGATGTTCGACCGCGTCTACGACCGGGAGCTCGCGGCACTGGACAAGCTGCCGGTCGGCGCACGCCTGGTCTCCTTCGTCGGCATGCGCTGCAACAATCCCTGGGTGATGTCACGGCTGGAGCATATGCCCGCGCTGGCGCTGGTGCGGCGCGCCGCTTTCTCCAACGACCAATGGTCGATGGCGGGGGCGCAACTGCTCACCACCCGCTATCGCGCTGCGAAGGGCTTCGCGCACGACCCGTCCGAGATTGTCACGCCCTTCCAATGCTCGCGCGAATGGTGGCGGCCGGTGAACCGGGCTTTGCTCCAGTTCCCGCGCGACGCGTTCGACTATGTCTGGATGATTGAGCCACCCAGCCACGATCCGCGCATGCTCCGCGACCTGAAGGAAGTGTGGCGCGATGGATCGAGCGTGCTCTACCGTGTCGATCGCTCGGTGCCGCCGCCCGAGTTCGATCCGGCGACCATGGACAAGCGCTGGTGGTGACGTTCAGCCGCGTTTGAACGGCGTCATCGTGCCGAGGAACGCCTGTTCCTGAGCCACCGCGGCACGCTCGCGCACGAGGAAGTCGGCGACGGCGCGGCGGAAGCCCGCATCGGGGAGATAGTGCGCCGACCAGGTCGGCACGGGGACATAGCCGCGCGCGAGCTTGTGCTCGCCCTGTGCTCCCGCCTCCACCGTGCCGAGCCCGCGGGCGATGGCGGCGTCGATCGCCTGGTAATAGCACAGCTCGAAATGGAGGAAGGGCACGTCCTCGGTGCAGCCCCAGTAGCGACCATAGAGCGTGTCCGCGCCGATCAGGTTGAGCGCGGCGGCGATCGGCACGCCGTCCCGCTCGGCGAGGATCAGCAGCACCCGGTCGCCCAGTGCCTCGCCTAGCAGCGGGAAGAACGGGCGGGTGAGATAGGGCTGGCCCCATTTCCGGCTGCCGGTGTCCTGGTAGAAGGTCCAGAAGGCGTCCCATTCGCGCCGGCCGATCTCAGTGCCGGAGAGGTGGCGGATGGTGAGACCCTCCACCGCCGCCTCGCGCTCCTTGCGGATCGCCTTGCGCTTGCGGCTGGCGAGCGTGGCGAGGAAATCGTCGAAACAGCCGAAGCCATGGTTCTGCCAGTGATATTGCGTACCCTGGCGGATCAGCCAGCCGGCGCTCTCGAACAACTGCAACTGGTCCGGTACGACGAAGGTGGCGTGGGCGCTCGACAGGTCGTGCCGATCGACCACCGACTCGATGGCGGCGACCAGCGGTGCGGCATAGGCCGGGTCGCGCAGCAGCAGGCGGGGGCCGGGCACGGGGGTGAACGGCGCCGCAAGCTGGAGCTTGGGATAGTAATTGCCGCCGGCGCGCTCCCACGCGTCCGCCCAGCTATGATCGAAGACATATTCGCCCTGGCTGTGGCTCTTGGCATAGGCCGGGCCGACCGCGGCGGGGCGACCGTCCGGGCCGTCCACCACCACCGGCACCGGCTGCCACCCGCTGCGCCCGCCGACGCTGCCCGAGTCCTCCAGCGCGGCAAGGAAGCCGTGTGAGACGAAGGGGTTGGCGGTGCCGGCGCAGGCATCCCAATCGGCGGCCGGAATGTCGCGGACGCCGGCGGCGATCCGGGCGGTGAGCTGGGTCAATCTATAGGTCCGTTCGATCTGGGTATGCCCTCACCCCGTTCGTCCTGAGGAGGGACTGAGCGGAGCGAAGGGCCGTCTCGAAGGACATGTGGTTCGAGACAGTGATGGGTGGAAGTGCCCCCAGCACTTCCAGGATCGTACGGGGGACGATCCGACCCATCACTCTTCGACAAGCTCAGCCTCTCCTCACCACGAGCGGTTCATGGATGAAACAGGCGGATCAGGCCACCTCGACCACCGCGTCCACCTCCACTGCGGCCCCGAGCGGCAGCACCGCGACGCCCACCGCGGAGCGGGCGTGGCGGCCGGCGTCGCCGAACAGCGCCACCATCAGCTCGCTGGCGCCGTTCGCCACCTTGGGCTGGTCGGTGAAATCGGGCGCCGAGTTGACGAACACGCCGAGCTTCACGATCCTTTTCACCCGCGACAGGTCCCCGAGCGCCGCCTTGAGCTGCGCGACCAGCATCAGCCCGCAGCGCTGCGCCGCATCCTGCCCCTCCTCCAGCGACACGCCGTCGCCGAGCCGGCCGGTGACGACTTGGCCGTCTCGGAACGGCAGCTGGCCGGAAACGTGGAGCAGCCCGCCCGCCTCGACCGCCGGAACATAGGCGGCGACGGGCGCGGCGGCCTGGGGCAGGGTGAGGCCGAGCTCTTCGAGCTTGCGGTCGATGTGCGTGGTCATGCCGGCTGGGTGTCCTTTGCCTGGGCTGCGGTCAAGCCCGACGCGAAGCGTGCGGCGATCCACGGCAGCGCCTCCTGCCAGTCGTCGATCCGTGCGTGCGCCTCGGGCGCGGGCGGCACGCCGGGTGAGAGCGCGGGCTCCGACACCATGTGCAGGCGGTGGACCTCAGGTGCGTGCTCGGCGACCGAAGCGTGGTGGTGCGGCAGGTCGTCGACGAAGACGGTGACCGGATCGCCATGCTCGGCGACCAGCCGCGCCACCGGACCACCCTTGCCGCCCTGGTTGCACTCGACCCGGTGCTCGATCCCGAACGCCGAGAGCTGCTCGATCCGCGCCTGACGGCAATCGTCCTGGAGGTTGGTGAGGATGACGATGTCCGCCTGCGCCGCAAGCTTGGCGAGCGCTTCGCGGGCATGCGGCACCAAGGTCTGGCGGTGCATCTGCGAGGGAAAGAAGCCGCCGAGGAAGCCGAACAGCTCGTCTTGCGCGATCGGCGCGCCGTTGCGGCGGCGCATGTTCTTCGCCAGCTCCCACGAGTCGACGGTGAACTCGATGTCGTGCGCCTCGTCCAGCCAGGTGCCGAAGTGGCGCACCATGTGGAGCAAAACCTCGTCGCAGTCGCAGATCAGCAGCGGGCGGGTCATGCGAGAGCCTCCTGCGCGGCGACCAGCCGCTCGGGCGCCACGCCCAGCGACTCGGCACAGGCGACAAGGTCGGGCTGGTGCGCCTGGAGGAAGGCGAGCGCGGCGCCGAGCACCGCGGGATCGCCGGCGCGGGCGCGCAGGTCGGCCGGGTCGAGCCCGGTCACGTCGAGCAGCCTTTGCGCCCGCGCCGGATCGCCGAGCATCCACGCCAAGGCCTGGAGCGCCAGCACCTGCGGGTTTGTGTCGGCGGGCGGCTTCTCGTAGTCACGCAGCATGGCGGATGTCGTGGCGAAACGGGTGCTCGTTGTCGAGGACAACGAACTCAACCTGAAGCTGTTCTGCGACCTGTTGCGCGCGCACGGCTTCGCGGCGGAGCCGGTGCGCGACGGGCGCGAGGCGGTGGCGCGGGCGCGGGCGGTGCGGCCGGACCTCGTGATCATGGACATCCAGATGCCGCACGTCACCGGCGACCGGCTGATCCCCGAGCTCAAGGCCGACCCCGACCTCGCCCATGTGCCGGTCATGGCGGTGACCGCTTATGCCGGCCGCGAGGACGAGGAGCGCATCCGCGCCGCGGGCGCGGACGCCTATGTGTCCAAGCCGATCGGCCTGGCGCGCTTCGTGGAGGCCGTGCGCACGCTGGTGTGAGGTCGCGTTGCGGCCCCAATCCAAGTTTTCACAGCGCATCTCTCCTCACGCGAGATCATGGTCGGCGCGGATTGTTCGGCAGAGTTCTTTCGAGCGGCAGACCATTGCTGTATGATCGGATAGACTCGGTCGTGGGGGGCGCACGATGCGATTACTTCTGCTCGGCATCCTGCTAGGCACGTCATCCGGCGCCCTTGCTGGAGATGCTTTCTTCGCGCGAGACTTCTCCACCACCCATTACGCAACTTCACGCAGCGGCGGCGTCGGTCTGAGTATCTGGACGCTGACCCGACGTCGGCCCGCCGGCGCCACGCCGATCGAACTCGTGCTGGTGACCATGGCAAAGAATACTGCGCACGCGCGGATCGTGCCGGTCGCCCGCGGAGGCGCCAGCACCGAATTGTTCGGGCCCGCGCTATGTCCTGGCGGCGTGGCGGTGAACGGCGGCTTCTTCTTGCGCCAAGGCGAGGCTCGCAAGCCGCTGGGCCTGGTGCGCGTGGATGGGAGGACGCTCTCGAAGGCGTCGCGTCGGCGTTCGGGCGGAGTGCTGGCGATCCGCGGCGGCGAACTGCAGGTGCTGCCGCGCCGAAATATCGCCGAGGCCCTTGCGGCAACGGATGCAATCGAGTCGACTCCCCTTGTGATCGAAGCGGGGCGCAATGCGATGCGCTCGGATGACAGGATTAGGTTCGATCGCGTGGCGATCGGACGCGCGACGGATGGCGGCGTGCTGATCGTGGGCGCTTTCGGGAAGAACCAGGACAGCATTTCCTTGTGGGAGCTTGGCGTCCTCGCACGCGCGGCGATGAAGGCCCGGGGCGGTACCGTGCGTGACCTGCTGGCATTGGACGGCGGGCCGAGCGCTCATATCGCCATCGGCGACCGGCTGTTCGGCTATCGCGGCCCTGCCTATCTTCCCAACGCCATATGCCTGACACCGCGGTGAGCACTCTGGCCGAACGCGCCAAGGCGTTCTTCTCCAGCACGGCCGGCATGATCGGCAGTGCGGCAGCGGCGGCGCTGGTGGCCGGCGTGACGGCGGCAATGAGCCCGATCGGCGACTATCTGCGCAACCAATTGTGGCCCGAAAGGATCGTCGTGGACCAGTCGATCGCCGTGGTCGAGCGCGCGCCGGTCCCGCTGAGGGTCGCCCTGACTGACCTGTCGGCCGGCTCCGGCCTGTCCGGAGGTCGCGTCTCGATTCGCGAGCCTGAGGATGGATCGGTGGTGCTGCACGGTCCGTCCACCTTCTCCTATCCCGAGGCGGAGGGATCGATCGATCTGGTGCCGGAAGGCGGGCCGACCGTCGAGGGACGGGTGCCCGGCCGCAGTCGCCTTACGGTCACCGTACAGACCAATCGCGGGCGCAGTTTCCAGGGGCATATCGACGTGCGCACCACGGCATCCCGGCCGGTGGCGTCCAGCAAGAATCTCTCCGCCGACGCCTGGATCATCCTTCTCAATCGGCGTGAGGGCGCGATGACCCTGCACGAAGAGGGTAACCGCTTCACGGGCGAAGCGGAAATGGCAGACGACGAGGTCTTTAGCGTCAAGGGGTGGCGCGATGGTGAAACGTTCCACGTCGCCTTCTACGCGCGGGAACAATCCGGGCACCCCGCCTATACGGCGGATGGGCAGTATTGCGAGAAGAACGGCTGGCTGATCGTCAACGCCAAGACGATCACCTATCGGGCTGGCGTCCCGACCCCCAACCCCGTGCCGCTACAGACCATGCGGGAGCGCTGTCCGGGGTTCCCGGCAAGCCTCGCGCCATTGGACGGAGACGGCACGTTCTTCGCCTCAGTGGCGACGCACTGAACGACGAAAGCCGCAGGCGTGGTCGCCTGCGGCTTTGGATCCCGGCCAATTACGGGATGAGAACAGTCGCTTACGCGACTCGTTGGTTCACTTGATCTTGGCTTCCTTGAACTCGACGTGCTTGCGCGCGACCGGGTCGTACTTGTTGAACGACAGCTTCTCGGTCTTGGTGCGCGGGTTCTTCTTGGTGACATAGAAGAAGCCGGTGTCGGCGGAGCTCACCAGCTTGATCTTGACGGTGGTCGGCTTGGCCATGAGCCCATCCTTGCAAAGCGAATCGAGTAAACGGAAAACAGCGGCGAACCCGGGGCACGCCGCTGGCAGGCGGGGGCGCATGGCGTATGCGGGCAGAGAAGTCAACCGGAGGCACGTGTTTACGTCGCCTTGACCACATCGCGCGCAGGATGCCCGGCGCAAGGGGACAGGTGATGGTCGAGGCAATGGTCGAGGGTATCCGGGCCGATCTTTTCCGCCGCATTGGCGCGATTGAATGGCGCGGCGGGCCGGGGCGGATCGCGGGCGAAGTGGATGCGATGCGCCGGATCGCGCAGCGCCACGGCCTACGCGCCGCAGAAACGGTGGCGCAGGCGCTGGAGGGCGCGCTGGCGCGGGGCGAGCGCGGTCCCCTGGTCCATGCCTGGCTGGGGCTGCTGCGCGAGGCGGTGGCGAGCGAGCGACAGGACGAGGCGGCGGGGCGCGCCTATGCCGCGGCCTGCGCGGTGCGCCAGTGTCGCTGAACCGGACTTGATAGACCTGCCATGGACGCTCTGATGGCGGCGCTGGTGCTGGGCGCCCTGGTCCAGCTTGGCGATCGGACACCCTGGCTCGCGGCGATCCTGGCGGACCGGTTCCGCAGCCCCGGCACGGTGCTTGCCGCGGCGGCGTTGGCCCTCGCCGTGAACAATGCGGTCGGCGTGGTCGGCGGCATGCTGGTCGCGGGATTGCTGACGCCGAGCGCCAAGCTGCTGCTGCTCGCACTGGCCCTGCTGCTCGCCGGCCTTTCGACGGGCCTGCGCGGTAAGGCGCCGGACCGGCTGACCGGATGGACGCTCGGCGCGTTCGGCACCAGTGCGCTCGGCCTCACCATCCTGGCGTTCGGCGACCGGATGCAGTTCGTCACCGCCGCGCTGGCGGCGCGCGGCGCGGTGCCGTGGCTCGCCGCGGTGGGCGCGACGCTGGGCGCATTGGCGGTGTGTGCGCCCGCGATCCTGATCGGCGAGAAGCGCTGGGCGGCGCTGCCCTGGCTGCCGGTGCGGCTCGGCGTGGGCGGTGTGCTGGTGGTGGCGGGAGTGTGGACCGGCCTGTCGGCGCTGCGGCTGATCGGATCAGCGTGATCGATCTTTCGAGCGGATAGATTCGCGCGGTCGGTTGTTGCACAAGCGAACCGACTTTCAGGAGACCCATGCCGTGACCAGCCCCGCGCTCGACACCCCCACCGATCTCGCGCGCAACGACACGCGCTCCGTCGCCGATGCGCTCAATGCCTCGCTGGCGGACTGCTATGCGCTGTACCTCAAGACCAAGAACTTCCACTGGCACGTCTCGGGCCCGCATTTCCGCGATTATCACCTGATGCTGGACGACCAGGCCGCCCAGATCCTGGGCGTGACCGACGCGATCGCCGAGCGCGTGCGCAAGACCGGCAACACCACCCTGCGCTCGATCGGCGACATCGGCCGCCGCCAGACCATCGTCGACAACGACCGAGAATTCGTGTCGCCGGAGGACATGCTGGCCGAATTGCGCGACGACAATCGCAAGCTGGTGGAGAGCTTCCGCGCGGTGAAGACCGCGGCGGAGGAAGCGGGCGACAATGCGACCAGCGGCATCGTCGACGAATGGACCGACCAGGCCGAGGAGCGGGCGTGGTTCCTGTTCGAGGCATCGCGGCGGTAATGGCCCCTCGTCATCCCGGCAAAGGCGGGGATGACGGATGTGGCGTTCACCGCATGGTGAACCACACCTCGTCCACCGGCTTGCCCGCGAGGTCCACCAGTCGCAGCCGGTGCCGCCCCGGCGCGATCGCGAGCATGCTGGTCGCCTGTGCGGGCCCGGCGTCGCGGCCGTCGATCGACAGGCGCAAGGTCTCCAGCGCGCCCGTCGCGGAGATCGCGAGGCGCTGGCGAGCCGGTGGGATGTCCGGATCGAGTGCATAGACGCTTCCCGAGACCGGCGAGGTCACCCGCGGGCGGCGCGCGGCGAGCGGCGCGGCGGCCACGCGGCTCATGCCGGTGCCGGCGACGAACCATTCGCGGCGCGGCGGCTCGTGCGTGGCGGTGAAGCGCACCAGGCGCTGCTCGATCCCGGCGGGGCGGGGCGGCGCGCCGGCGCCGCCCAGCGCGGTCATCACGTCGCGCCACACCGGCGCCGCGCCGCTGGTGCCCGATACGGCGCGCATCGGATCGCCCTCGACGTTGCCTACCCATACCGCGACGGTGTGGCGCGGGGTGAAGCCGATGCACCAGTTGTCGCGCATCGCCTTAGACGTCCCCGTCTTGGCCGCCGCCCAGAACGGCAGGCGCAGCGCCGAATCGATCCCGAAGGTAACGCTGCGCGCGTTCGCATCCGCCATCATGTCGTCGACGATCCAGGCGGCCTGCGGTGAAAGCAGGCGGCGCGACGCGGTTCGGGGCGCATCGGCGGTCAGGCGCGGCGCCGACCAGCGGCCGGCATTGGCAAGGCTGCGGTAGGCGTTGGCCTGTTCGAGTAACGTCACCTCCGCCGAGCCAAGCGCCAAGCTGTAGCCGTAATAGGCGCCGTCCTCGACCAGCCCGCGATACCCCGTGTCCCACAGCCGGTCGCGGAATGGCTCCACCCCGACGAGCAGGAGCGTGCGCACCGCGGGCACGTTGAGCGAACCCGCCAGCGCGACCCGGGCGGAGACCGGGCCCTTGAAGCCGCGGTCGTAGTTCTGCGGCACGTACAGCCCGGAGGCGGTGTCGAGCTGGACGGGCGAATCGTCCAGGATCGAGGCGGCGGTCAGGTACCCGCGCTCGATCGCCTGCGCGTAGAGGAAGGGCTTCAGCGTCGAGCCGGCCTGACGGTAGGCGGCCGCCGCGTCTACCGCCGGGGCAGTCGAGGCGCCGCCGATGCCGCCGACATAGGCGAGCACATCGCCGCTGGCGTTGTCCATCACAATCACCGCGCCGTCGCGCGCGCGCGTACCGCCCAGCCCGACGAGCTGGCGGCGCAGCGCGGCGGCGGCGAGCCGCTGAACGCGCGCGTCAAGCGTGGTGCGGATGCGCAAGCCGGGGGTCTTGAGCAGCCGGTCTGCAAGGTGCGGCGCCAGCCCCGGATCGAGCTGGAGGCTGCGGGCGGGGCCCAACATGGAGGCGGCAGCGGCGGCGAAGCGGGCGCAGTTCGCCGCACGGGCGAGCGCACAGGCGCGGGCGGCGATCTGGCGCGCGTCCGCCTGCGGCTGCGGCAGCAACGCCGCAAGCAGCAGCGCGTCGTCGCGGGTCAGCGCCTGCGGGGTCTTGCCGAACAGCCCCAGCGCCGCCGCGCCGATCCCCTGCGCCTCGCCGCGAAAACCGGCAAGATTGAGATACGCCTCCAGCACCTGGTCGCGCGTCCAGTCGCGGCCGAGCGCGCGGGCGGCACGGAGTTGGCGGAGCTTGTCGAGCAGGCCGCGCGCACCGGGTCGGGCGAGATCGGGGGACAGGAAGCCGGCGACCTGCATCGCCAGCGTGCTGGCGCCGCGCGGGCGCTTGCCCTCCACACGGTCGCGCGCCGCGGCGGCGATCGCAAGCCAGTCTATGCCGCGGTGCCGGGCGAAGCGGCGATCCTCTGCGGCGATCACCGTAGTGCGCACCACAGGGGCGATG
This sequence comes from Sphingomonas sp., assembly GCF_042096255.1. GTDB lineage: Bacteria > Pseudomonadota > Alphaproteobacteria > Sphingomonadales > Sphingomonadaceae > Sphingomonas. The sequence continues at coordinate 39,765 of NZ_JBELLZ010000011.1, forward strand.
TCGTCGAGCGGAGTCCAGGCGAGGCGCCGGGCGGCGAAGTCGATGCGCGAGGAATCAAGCAGACGATCGTGCCGGTCGTACAGCCAAGATTCGGAGGGGTGCCATCGCGCGTGAACCTGCGCGAAGGCGGGCAGCGGCGGCGGGCGGGTCATCCAGTCCGCTCCGCCAAACAGCATCGCGAGCGTAAGGATCAGCGCAGGAACGCGCCATTCGCGCTTCACGCGCCGCTCCTGCGGGCAGTTGATCGGTGCGGGGCGCCGGAAGCATGGGGCACGCGGCGAGCAGAACCCCTCCACGGCCGCAAACGCAAGAGGTTGAGCCCGCCATTGCCACGCCGCCGGGGAGCGCGAGCCCGCTGGTAGGTCCGCCGGTCCGGCCGCCGCGTTGGAGCCCACCTATGCGGCGGGCCAGCCCAGGCTCTGAAGCAAAAAGGCGCCCGGCCGAAGCCGAAAGCCTTTCGTTCATCGTAACGGTGCGGCCCTTAGTCCGCCGCGACCTTGGCTTTGCCGCCCTTGCGCTTTGGCTTCTTCGGAGCGGCGGGCTCGATCTCGAACGCCAGCGCATTGTCCTTGAGCCGCACGGTCACTTCACCGCCGTGGACGAGCTTGCCGAACAGCAGTTCCTCCGCGAGCGGTTGCTTGATCTTCTCCTGGATCAGACGGCCCATCGGACGCGCGCCGTAAAGCTTGTCGTAGCCTTTGTCGGTCAGCCACTTGCGGCTGTCGTCGTCGAGCTTGATGTGCACGTCGCGGTCCGCCAGCTGGAGTTCGAGCTGGAGGATGAACTTGTCCACCACCCGCGCCACGACTTCGGTCGGCAGATAGCCGAACGGGACGATCGCATCGAGCCGGTTGCGGAACTCGGGCGTGAACAGCTTCTGCACCGCCTGCTCGTCCTCGCCCTCGCGGCTGAGCTGGCCGAAGCCGAGCGTCTCGCGCGCCATGTCGGACGCGCCCGCGTTGGTCGTCATGATCAGGATGACGTTGCGGAAGTCGACGGTCTTGCCGTGCTGGTCGGTGAGCCGGCCGTTGTCCATCACCTGGAGCAGGATGTTGAACAGGTCCGGATGCGCCTTCTCGATCTCGTCGAGGAGGAGGACGCAATGCGGGTTCTGGTCGACCGCGTCGGTCAGTAACCCGCCCTGGTCGAAGCCGACATAGCCGGGAGGCGCGCCGATCAGCCGCGAGACGCTGTGGCGTTCCATATATTCGGACATGTCGAAGCGCTGGAGCGGGATGCCGAGGATCGAGGCGAGCTGCTTCGCCACCTCGGTCTTGCCGACGCCGGTGGGGCCGGTGAACAGATAGTTGCCGATCGGCTTCTCGGGCTCGCGCAGGCCGGCGCGGGCGAGCTTGATCGCCGACGACAGCTTCTCGATCGCGGCGTTTTGGCCGAAGACGACGCGCTTGAGGTCGGTCTCGAGCGTGGCGAGCTGCGCCTTGTCGTCGGTCGAGACCGACTTCGGCGGGATGCGCGCCATGGTGGCGATCACTGCCTCGATCTCCTTGGGCGTGATCGTGCGCTTGCGCTTGGAGGGCGCCACCAGCATCTGCATCGCGCCGACCTCGTCGATCACGTCGATCGCCTTGTCGGGCAGCTTGCGGTCGTTGATGTAGCGCGCGCTGAGTTCCACCGCCGACTTGATCGCGTCGGGGGTATATTTCACGTCATGGTGCTGCTCGAACGCCGAGCGCAGGCCGGCGAGGATCTTGATCGTGTCCTCGATGGTCGGCTCGTTGACGTCGATCTTCTGAAAGCGGCGCAGCAGCGCGCGATCCTTCTCGAAGTGGTTGCGGAACTCCTTGTAGGTGGTCGAGCCGATGCAGCGAATGGTGCCGCCCGACAGCGCCGGCTTGAGCAGGTTGGACGCGTCCATCGCGCCGCCGCTGGTCGCGCCGGCGCCGATCACCGTGTGGATCTCGTCGATGAACAGCACCGCGTGGGGCAGCTTCTCGAGCTCGGAGACGACCTGCTTCAGCCGCTCCTCGAAGTCGCCGCGATAGCGGGTGCCGGCGAGCAAGGCGCCCATGTCGAGCGAGTAGATGACGGCGGGGAGCAGCACCTCGGGCACGTCGCCCTCGACGATCTTGCGCGCGAGGCCCTCGGCGATCGCGGTTTTGCCGACGCCGGGATCGCCTACATAGAGCGGATTGTTCTTGGAACGCCGGCAGAGGATCTGGACGGTGCGGTCCACCTCCGGCCCGCGCCCGATCAGCGGATCGACCTTGCCGTTCTTGGCCTTCTCGTTGAGATCGACGGTGAACTGCTTGAGCGCGCTTTCGCCCTTGCCCTTCTCCGGCTTCTTCTCCTCCTTCTCCTCGGCCCCTTTGGGGGTGGCGGCCTCAGGCGCGGCGACGCCCTTGCCGACGCCGTGGCTGATGAAGCTTACGGCGTCGAGGCGGCTCATGTCCTGTTGCTGGAGGAAATAGACTGCGTAGCTCTCGCGTTCGGAGAACAAGGCGACCAGGACATTGGCGCCGGTCACCTCGTCGCGGCCCGAACTCTGGACGTGAAGGATGGCACGCTGGACGACCCGCTGAAAGCCGCTGGTCGGCGAGGGATCGGTCGCGCCATCGACGCGCAGCGCGTCGAGCTCGGTATCGAGGTAATGCGCGACGGTGGTCTTGATCTCGCCCAGCTCGACGCCGCAGGCCTGCATCACCTTGGAGGCATGCTCGTCGTCGACGAGCGCGAGCAGCAGATGTTCGAGCGTCGCATATTCGTGCCGGCGCGAGGAAGCGGCCTCGAGCGCCTTGTGCAGCGTAGATTCGAGGGCGCTGGCAAAGGAAGGCATTCAGATTACTCCGTGCAGGACCGCGTGGGGGCGCGCTCCTTCCAATCCAATGTCGGGGTTGGGGTGCCCCGCATCAAGCGCTGGGGCGTCGCACCGGCGGCGGGCAAGCTGGGCCGGTGCGCCAGCGTTCATCGCCTGAATAGCGCGTCGGCGCTTGCGCGATGATTAACCGCGCCGTCGATCTTGCGCCGGCAGCGCGCGATCTCGCCCTCGAGCGCTGCGACGCGGGCCTCCAGCTCGGAAACCGACAGGCGGTCGAGGTCTTCCGCGAGCAGGCTCGCGAGCGGGTCACCCGGACGGGGACCGAGAATCTCGTCGAGGTCCACGCCGTCGAACGTTGACCGCAGGAGGAGCGAAGTCAATAAGCCGGCGCGGTTTTCCTGACGAAAGGGGGGGCGTGGGTGACCGAGCTGCCGACCATGATGCGCGCGATCGATCCGGAGGACGCGGGGGGACCCGAGGTGCTGGTGGTGATGGATCGCCCGGTGCCGCAGCCGGGTGCGGGTGAGGTGCTGCTCAAGGTTGCGGCAGCCGGCGTCAACCGGCCGGACGTGATGCAGCGCCGCGGCCTGTATCCACCGCCGCCGGGTGCGCCGTCCATCTTGGGGTTGGAAGTGGCGGGCACCGTGGTGGCGCTAGGCGAGGGTGTCGGCCCCGAACTGATGGGCCAGCCGATGTGCGCCCTGGTCGCGGGCGGCGGCTATGCCGAATATTGCGTCGCGCCTGCGGGCCAGTGCCTGCCGGTGCCCGAGGCGCTCTCCATGGCCGAGGCGGCGGCGATCCCCGAAACCCTGTTCACGGTGTGGACTAACCTGTTCGAGCGCGCCTTTGCGGTGGAAGGCGATATGGTGCTGGTCCATGGCGGGACGAGCGGGATCGGCACCACCGCGATCGCGCTCGCGCGCATCTTCGGGCTGACCATCATCGTCACTGCCGGATCGGACGCCAAATGCGAAGCGGCGCGCGCGCTCGGCGCGAGCCATGCGATCAACTACAATGCCGAGGATTTCGTCGCGCGCGTGAAGGAGATCACCGGCGGCAAGGGCGTCGCGGCGGTGCTCGACATGGTCGGCGGCGATTACCTGCCGCGCAACCTCCAGTGCCTCGCCGACGACGGACGCCACGTCTCGATCGCGGTGCAGCGCGGCGCGAAGGCGGAGGTGCCGATCTTCGAGATCATGCGCCGTCGCCTGACGCTGACCGGCTCGACGCTGCGCGCGCGCGACAGCGCGTTCAAGAGCCTGGTCGCCGACGAACTGGCTCAGCAGGTGTGGCCGCATGTCGAGGCCGGACGGCTCAAGCCGGTGATCGACCGGACGTACACGCTGGCGGACGCCGCGGAGGCGCACCGGCGGATGGAGGCGGGCGACCATGTCGGCAAGATTGTGCTGACGCTGGTCTGAATCCCCGCGCGCTGAATGGCGCCGCCGCTTCGTCGCACGGGCAGCCTTGCCCTTGCCGCACCAGTGTATTAGATCGGCCGGCAGCACGGGTGGCCGCTCCGCGAAGGGGCGGCCCTTTTCATTTCCGGAGTTTGCCGTGGCCCAGCCGCTGATGCCGCATGCGACCGCTTCTTGGCTGGTCGACAACACCTCGCTCTCGTTCGACCAGATCGCCGACTTCTGCGGGCTCCACATCCTGGAGGTGCAGGCGATCGCCGACGACACCGCCGCGACCAAGCTGACCGGCCGCGATCCGGTGCGCGCGCACGAGCTGACCCAGGAGGAGATCGACAAGGGTCAGGCCAACCCCGCCTATCGCCTCCAGATGACCAAGGGCCCCGAGCAGGTCCGTCGCACCAAGGGCCCCCGCTACACGCCCGTATCCAAGCGGCAGGACAAGCCCGATGGTATCGCCTGGATCATCCGCAACCACCCGGAGATCTCGGATGGCGCGATCGGCAATCTTATCGGTACGACGAGGACCACCATCGCCGCGATCCGCGACCGCACCCACTGGAACATGGCGAACATCACGCCGAAGGATCCGGTGACCCTGGGCCTGACCACACAGCGCGAGCTGGATGCGGCGGTGGCCAAGGCGGCCAAGGCGGCCGGCATCGAGGCGGCGCCGACCGACCATCGTTTGGATGGCCATCGCGAGGCGCTGATCGAGCAGCTGCGCGCCGAGCGCGAGGCGGCGGCGCGCGAGGCGGAGACCGCCGGGCAGGAGCAGCTTAGCGACGAGGAAGCGCTGTTCGGCCGCCGCGACAACGGCTGAGGCGTCAGAGTCTCGCAACTGCACAATTTGACGGACCGGCGGCATGGACATGAGCCGGGCCGGACGATAGCGCGCAGCGCGAGAGCCCGCCGGGCGGGCCAGACGGAAAAGGGGCTTCCATGCGCATCACCATGATCGGTTCGGGCTATGTCGGCCTCGTCTCGGGCGCCTGCTTCGCGGATTTTGGGCATGACGTGACCTGCGTCGACAAGGATGCCAGCAAGATCGAGGCGCTGCGCGCCGGGCGCATGCCGATCTACGAGCCCGGCCTGGACCAGCTCGTCGCCGGCAATGTCGCCGCGGGTCGACTGACCTTCACCACCGATCTGGCCGAGGGCGTCAAGGGCGCCGATGCGGTGTTCATCGCAGTGGGCACGCCCTCGCGCCGCGGCGACGGGCACGCGGACCTGTCCTATGTCTTCGCCGCGACCGAGGAAGTGGCGCGCGCCGCCACCGGCCCGCTGGTGGTGGTGACCAAGTCGACCGTGCCGGTGGGCACCGGCGATCGCGTCGAGGCGATCCTGCGCGAGACCCGTCCGGACATCGATTTCGCGGTCGTCTCCAACCCCGAGTTCCTGCGCGAGGGCGCGGCGATCAGCGATTTCAAGCGCCCCGATCGCATCGTCATCGGTACCGACGACGCGCGCGCCCGCACGGTGATGCACGAGATCTACCGGCCGTTGTATATCGGCGAGAGCCCGATCCTCTACACCGGCCGCCGCACCGCCGAGCTGACGAAATACGCCGCCAACGCCTTCCTGGCGACCAAGATAACCTTCATCAACGAGATCGCCGACCTGTGCGAGGCGGTGGGTGCGGACGTGAAGGACGTGTCCCGCGGCATCGGCCTCGACAACCGCATCGGCCGCAAGTTCCTCCATGCCGGTCCCGGCTATGGCGGGTCGTGCTTCCCCAAGGACACGCTGGCGCTGCTCAAGACCGCCGAGGATTACGAGAGCCCGGTCCGCATCGTCGAGGCGGTGGTGAAGGTGAACGACGCGCGCAAGCGGGCGATGGGCCGCAAGGTCGTCGCGGCGCTGGGCGGCGGCGACGACGCCCGCGGCAAGACGGTCGCGCTGCTCGGCCTCACCTTCAAGCCCAACACCGACGACATGCGCGACGCGCCTTCGCTCGCCATCGTCCAGAGCCTGCAGGACTGCGGCATCACCGTGCGCGCCTATGACCCCGAGGGGATGGCGATCGCCAAGACGATGATGCCCGACGTGGTCTATTGCGAGGACGCCTATGAGGCGGCGACCGGCGCCGATGCGGTGGCGATCGTCACCGAATGGGATGCCTTCCGCGCGCTCGACCTCAAGCGCCTAGCCGGCCTGCTCACCGCACCGCGGCTGGTGGACCTGCGCAACGTGTACGACCGCGAGGAAGCCGAGCGGGCGGGGTTCAGCTACAGCGCGATCGGGCGGTAGGGGCTAGGCTCGGTGGGTGTGTCCCCGCGAAGGCGGGGACCCAGTTTTGGCTCCCGTCTTCGCGGGAGCACACCGCCCGGTCAGCCGTTTACCCGCGCCAGCCACTCCAGCAGCAGGCGGTTGACCGCCTCGGGCCGCTCCTGCTGGGTCCAGTGGCCGCAGCCCTCCAGCATGTGACCCTCTACGTTCGGTACATGCGGCCGCATCGCCGCGACCGGATCCTGGAGCGCGCCGAACAGGGTGCTTGCCGGGTCCTTGGTGCCGCCGATGAACAAGGCCGGCTGGTCGATGGTGCGGCCTTTGAACTGCTGGAACCAGGCCCAGTCCCGCTCGTGATTGCGGTAGCGGTTGAGCGGGCCGCGTAGCCCCGAGCCCTCGAACTCGGCGGTGAAATAGTCGAGGTCCGCCTCGCTGAGCCAGGGCAAGGGCCGGGGCGGCAGCGGCATGCCGTCCAGCAGCCTGGCATCGGCCGTCTTGTTGGGCCAGGTACCTTCCGGTGCGTCGCCCGAGATGCCGTAGAGCATGCGCAGCAGGAAGCCGCGCACGTCCGCCTCCAGCTCCGTTTCCGCCACGCCCTCCTGCTGGAAATAGGCTTGGTAGAAGAACTTGTTCTTGTTGGTGAAATGCTCGGTGAACCATTCGGTCAGCGGCCGAGCAGGCACCCCCAGGTGCGGCACCGACAACGCGGCGACCGCGCGGAAGCGATCGGGCCGGGTCATCGCCGAACTCCACACGATCGGCGCGCCCCAGTCATGCCCCACCAGGATCGCGGGTTCGCCGGGGCGAAGCGCATCGGCGACGCGGACCAGATCGTCGACAATATGCTGCATCGCATAGGCCTCGACCGGGTGCGGCTTGCCCGAGCCGCCATAGCCGCGCACGTCGATCGCAGCGGCGGTGAAGCCCGCTGCCGCGACCGGACCGATCTGGTGGCGCCAGCTATACCAGCTTTCCGGAAAGCCGTGGACCATGATGATCAGGGGGCCATCACCCTCGACGGCGGCCCGAATCGGCATGTCGCCTTCGATCATCCGGAAATCGGGCATGCTTTTCCTCCCCTTAGCGGGTGGGCGTCGGCACCTCACCCCGATAATCGTAGAAGCCGCGACCGGCCTTGCGGCCATACCAGCCTGCTTCGACATATTTGACAAGCAAAGGCGCGGGCCGGAACTTGGGATCGCCGGTGCCCTCGAACAGCACGCGGGTGATCTCCAGGCAGGTGTCGAGGCCGATGAAATCGGCGAGCGTCAGCGGGCCCATCGGGTGGTTGAGGCCGAGCTGGCAGGCGGCGTCGATGTCCGCGATGGTGGCGACGCCCTCGCCCAGCGCGAAGCACGCCTCGTTGAGCATCGGCATCAGCACGCGGTTGACGATGAAGCCGGGTGCGTCGTTGGCGTGCACCACCCGCTTGTTAAGCGCCTGGGCGTAGCGCTCGACCGCTGCGACCGTTTCGGCTGAGGTGGCCAGGCCGCGGATCACCTCGATCAGGCCCATCACCGGCACCGGATTGAAGAAGTGCACGCCGATGAAGCGCGCCGGGTCGGGCGCCGCCTGGGCGAGCCGAGTGATCGGAATGGAGGAGGTGTTGCTGGCGAGGATCGCCTCCGCGCCCAGCACCTTGCCGACACGGCCGAAGATCGCGCGCTTGATCTCCTCGCGCTCGGTCGCCGCCTCGATCACCAATGCGGCGGGCGCCATCGCCTCGACCTCGCCGACCGGCGCGATGTTGGCGAGCGCGGTGTCACGCGCCGCCTCGTCCAGTTTGCCCTTGTCCACCGCGCGGGCGAGCTGCTTGGCGATGCCGACCTTACCCGCCTCGGCGCGCGCAAGATCCACGTCGCTCAGGAACACCTGGAAGCCTGCCTGCGCCGACACCTGCGCGATCCCCGCGCCCATCTGCCCCGCACCGATCACACCGATCTGCATCTCGATCTCCTATGGTCTGGCGCGGCCATAGCGGCTCCGGAGCGCGGTGCTAGTCGGTGGCGCGCTAGGGCGCCATCCGGATCGGCTGGGCTTCGGCGAGGATCAGCGCGAAGGCATCGTCGGGGTCGGTCCATTCCGCAATCGGCGTCCACCCGCCCGCGCGCAGCAGGATGCGCGCGTCGCGGGGGCCGTATTTGTGGCTGTTCTCGGTGTGGATCGTATCGCCCGCGGCGATGGCGAAGTCCTGCCCGGCGACGGTGAAGGCGGCGTCGCGGGTCGCCTCCAGGTGCATCTCGATCCGCGCGCGCGCGTCGTTCCAGATCGCGCGGTGGCGGAAGGCGTCAAGCGGGATGGTGCCGGCGAGTTCGCGGTTGATCCGGGCGAGCAGGTTCAGGTTGAACGCGGCGGTGACGCCAGTGGCATCGTCATAGGCGGGGATCAGCATATCGAGCGGCTTCACCCGGTCCATGCCGATCAGTAGCAGCGCGCCATCCCCCAGCGAGCCGCGCATCGCGCGCAGCAGGTCCGCGGCGACATAGGGGGTGAGATTGCCGATGGTGGAGCCGGGGAAGAAGCCGAGCCGCGGGGCGTCGCCGATCGCGGCGGGCAAGCTGAGCGGCTGGGTGAAATCCGCCTCGAACGGATGGACGGGCAGGTCGGGGAAGCGCGCCTGGAGCGTTCGCGAGGATTCCCGCAGGAAGTCGCCCGAGATATCGATCGGCACATACGCGCTGGGCCCGATGCAGCCGAGCAGGATCGGGGTTTTGGTGGAGGAGCCCGAGCCGAACTCCACCACCGCGCGGCCCGCGCCGATGTGCCCGGTCAGCTCGGGGCAGACGGTGTGGAGCAGCGCGGTCTCGGTGCGGGTGGGGTAATATTCGGGCAGGTCGGTGATCGCCTCGAACAGCTCGGAGCCGCGATGGTCGTAGAACCAGCGTGCCGGGATCGCGCGCGGGCGACGGGCGAGACCAGCGAGCACGTCGGCGCGGAAGCGCGGGTCGGCAAGGCGGCTCTCGCCGTCCTCGATCTCGACTTTGAACATTCAGAGATCCTTGGCGAGCCGCACGCCGGTGAACTGCCAGCGCTGGTGAGGATAGAAGAAGTTGCGGTAGCTGGGGCGGACATGGCCGCGCGGGGTGGCGCAACTGCCGCCGCGTAGCACGAACTGCCCGTTCATGAACTTGCCGTTATACTCGCCCACCGCGCCTTCGGCGGCATGGAAGCCGGGGTAAGGGCGATAGGCGCTGCCGGTCCATTCCCAGACGTCGCCGAAGAAGGCCGGACCGCTCGGGGACGGACGCGGCTCGACCGGGCCGGCGATATCCATCTGGTTGCCGCCGGTGGGATCGTGCGCGGCGGCGGCCGCCTCCCATTCCGCTTCCGTGGGCAAGCGCGCGCCGGCCCAGGCGGCATAGGCGTCGGCCTCGTAGAAGCTGACATGGGTCACCGGCGCGGCGGGATCGAGCGCGCGCCGGCCGTCGAGCCCGAAGCGCGTCCAGGCGCTGTCGCGCTGCTCCCAATAGAGCGGTGCCTCGATGCCCTCGCGCTGGACCCAGGCCCAGCCATCCGACAGCCACCAGCGTGGACTGGCATAGCCGCCGTCGGCGATGAACGCCTGCCACTCGCCGTTGGTGACGGTACGGTCGGCGAGCGCGTGCGGCGCCAGCAGGGTGCGATGGCGCGGCCCCTCGCAGTCGAAGGCGAAACCGCCTCCGTCATGGCCGATCTCGACCACCGCCTCGCCCTGCTCGATCCAGCCGACCGGGCCAGGCATTGCCACCGGCACCTTGCATGCGGCGGGCCACAGCGCCGGTTCGAGGGGGTTCTCCGAGAAGAGGTGGAGGATGTCGGTGACGAGCAGTTCCTGGTGCTGCTGCTCATGATGGCAGCCCAGCTCCACCAGCGCCTGCACTTCGGGTGGCAGGCCGGGCAGCGCGGCGGCGAGCGCCTCGTCGACATGGGCGCGATAGGTGCGCACCTCGTCCAGCGTCGGGCGGGTGATCATGCCGCGCCGCGCGCGGGCGTGGCGGCGCCCTTCCGCTTCGTAATAGCTGTTGAACAGGAAGGGGAAGCGCGCGTCGTGCAGCCGATAGCCGCGCACATGGTCGCGCAGCACGAAGGTTTCGAAGAACCAGGTGGTGTGCGCGAGGTGCCACTTGGCCGGGGACGCATCCTCCATCGACTGGACGGTGGCGTCGGCCTCGCTGAGCGACGCGGCAAGCGCAATAGTCAGATCGCGGACGGCGTGGAAACCCTCGGCGAGCGCATGCTCGTTACGATCGGCCATGGCGGTGGGCGGGATCATGCAAGTCTCCTGACCGGCAGGAGGCTGATATACGTTAGCGATTGGCCCCCGGAACCCACAGAACGTCCCCGCCCGCGCTTTTGTTCACGAAGCGGCAGGCGACGAACAGAAGGTCGGACAGGCGGTTGAGGTAGCGTAGCGCCTCGGGATTGAGCGGCACCTCGGCCGCGGCGGCGACCGCGGTGCGCTCGGCCCGGCGCGAGACGACGCGGGCGAGGTGCAGCGCCGCCGCCGCGCCGCCCGGCAGGATGAAGCTGGTGAGCGGATCGAGCGCGGCGTTGAGCCGGTCGATCTCCGCCTCCAGCCAGGCGACCTGGGCGGGGACGATGCGGAGCGTCATTTCGCCGGGGGCGAAATCCTCGCCCGGCGTGGCGAGGTCGGCGCCCAGATCGAACAGGTCGTTCTGGATGCGCTGGAGCGTGGCGGCGGGCTCCGCCCCGTCGAGTGCGGTGATTGCGAGGCCGATCGCGCTGTTCGCCTCATCGACGTCGCCGATCGCGGCCATACGCGCATCCGCCTTAGAGACGCGGCTGCCGTCGACCAGTCCGGTAGTGCCGTCGTCACCGGTGCGGGTGTAGATCTTGTTGAGCTTGACCATGTGATACTGCTGCTTCGCTCAGTCTCTAGTCAGGACGAACGGAAACGGAGATCGTACCGAAAGCCTCACGTCCGCCCGGCGGCGGACAGCAGCAGCACGACCACCATCACCGCCAACGCCTGGAACAGGATGCGCTGCTGCATCATTCGGTTGGACTTGAGCTGGGTGGCGGACGGCCCGCCGGTGCCGCGCGCTTCGGCGCTGGCGGTCTGGAGGAAGGTGACGACGCCGCGCACCAGCGCGACCAATGTGGCGATCATCGCCGCGATCAGCAGGATGACGAGAAAGGTCTGCATGGGGGCAATCTAGGCGTTCGCCGTCGAAAATCCAGCCGGAAGGCACCCGGCGCGCAGGGCATCCGCCACCGCGCGCCCGTCCTCCCCGGCTTCGCGCATCGCCGCCAGCGCCGGCGCGCCATGGCGCTTGGCGAGGCGGGTGCCGTCCGGCCCGGCGAGCAGCGCATGGTGGTGGTAGGCGGGCGTGGGCAGACCGAGCAAAGCCTGGAGCAGGCGATGGACGTGGGTCGCCTCGAACAGGTCGCGCCCCCGCACCACGTCGGTGACGCCCTGCGCAGCATCGTCCACCGTCACCGCAAGGTGGTAGCTGGCGGGTGCGTCCTTACGCGCGAGCACCACATCCCCCTGAACGAGCGGCGTAGCGGGATGCACCTCGCCACCATCGATGAAGGCGAGCGGCCCGGCCCGGGCGACCGCCCGCGCCATGTCGAGCCGCCAAGCATGCGGCTCGTGCAGCCGGTGCGCGGCGTCGAGGCCGCGGCAGGTGCCGGGATAGGCCGCGACTGGACCGTGCGGCGCGGTCATCGCCTCGGCGATCTCCGCGCGCGTGCAGAAGCAAGGGTAGAGCAGGCCGATGGTGCGCAACTCCGCAAGCGCCGCCTCGTAGAGTGCCAGGCGTTGCGACTGGAAGCTGAGCTCGTCCCACGTCAGCCCCAGCCAGGCGAGGTCGGCCAGGATCGTCTCGACATGCTCCGGCCGGCTGCGGGTGCCGTCGATATCCTCGATCCGCAGCAGGAAGCGGCCGCCGTCCGCCCGCGCGAAATCATGCGCGCGGATCGCCGAGACGGCGTGACCCAGGTGCAGCCGCCCGGTCGGGCTGGGCGCGAAACGAGTGACGATTTCACCCGGGACTTGACGGGGTGATTCGGCGCTTGTCATCATGCCGTCATCGCCTTGGGCGACATCGCGCGCGCGTAGCTTGGGTTCTTTGGGCCAATAGGGAGGGCATGTGTTTCATCCCGATCTAATGCGGCATCCGGACAGTTGTCCCAGTCTTGTCCTCAATGCCGATTACACGCCACTTTCCTATTATCCGCTGAGCATCTGGCCCTGGCAAACCGCCGTGAAGGCGGTGTTTCTCGACCGGGTCGACATCGTCTCCTATTACGAGCGCGAGGTGCGCAGCCCCAGCCACAGCTTCCGCCTGCCCTCGGTGATCGCGCTGAAGCAATATGTGCGGCCGTCGCAATTCCCCGCCTTCACCCGCTTCAACCTGTTCCTGCGCGACCGCTTCGCGTGCCAATATTGCGGCCACCCGCGCGACCTGACCTTCGACCATGTCGTGCCGCGCGCGCAGGGCGGGCGGACGACCTGGGAGAATGTCGTCACCGCCTGCGCGCCGTGCAACCTCAGGAAGGGCGGGCGCACCCCCAAACAGGCGGCGATGCCGCTGCACGTCGCGCCGATCCGTCCCACGAGCTGGCAGCTGCAGGAGCATGGCCGCAGCTTCCCGCCGAATTATCTGCACGAGACGTGGCACGATTGGCTTTATTGGGACGTTGAGCTGGAAGCGTAACGATCTGGAGACGGGCATGCGTGGTCTGGCGATGGTGGCGGTGATCGGGGCGATAGCGCTGACCGGTTGCTCGCGTGAGAATGCGGCGGTCACCAGCAATTCGGGAACAGCGGCAACGCCCGTCTCGCCCGCAACACCCGCTGCAGACAGCCGCGCCGAACGGCGGGCCGAGCGCCGCGCACGGCGAGGCGAGGGCTTCACCCCCAAGGCGTCGATCTCGCGCGCCGACTACGGCGGCCGCATGGAGCGCCGCTTCCGCAAGCTCGACAGGAACCAGGACGATAAGCTGACGGCTGACGAACTGCCGCAGGCCCGTGCCCAGCGCATGGTCCGCCGGCTCGACACCAGCGGCGACGGCGCGATCTCGCAGGATGAATGGAGCCGGGGGATGCTTGCCCGCTTCGACCGGCGCGATGCCAACAACGACGGCACGTTGACACCCGATGAGCGCGGCAAGCGCGGTGGCGCGCGCGGCAACATGCGGCGCAACGCTCGCGATATGGACGCCGTTGATACCGATATGATCAGCGACAACGGCGACGCGGTCGACGAGGATCTTTGACGGACGGACTAGCGCATCGGCCGGAAGCCGGCGCGCACTTCCTCCACGAACAGCGCCGGCTGCTCGAACGCGGCGAAGTGTCCGCCGCGGTCGAGTTCGTTCCAGTGGACGATCTGCGGGTATTTGCGCTCCGCCCATCGCCGCGAGGTGCGGAACAGCTCCTTGGGGAAGATGCTGCACGCCACCGGCCGCGACACCGGCTCGGCGGAAAAATCGCGGAAGCTTTCCCAATACAGCCGCGCCGACGAGGCGCCGGTGCCGGGCAGCCAGTAGAGCATGATGTTGTCGAGCATCCGATCGCGCGACAGCACCGTTTCGGGCGTGCCGCCGCTGTCGGTCCATTCGGCGAACTTCTCGTAGATCCACATCGCCTGCGCTGCGGGCGAATCGACGAGGCCATAGCCGATGGTCTGCGGCCGCGTGCTCTGTTCGATCGCATAACCGTTGCCGTCGCGCCTGTAGCGTTCGAGGTCGGCCAGCGCGGCCTTCTCCACATCGGTGAGATCGGCGAGATCGGCAGGATCGGGCAGCGCGACCACCATGTTGAGGTGGATGCCCAGCACTTCCGGCGCCCCGGTCAGCGCGATCGCATTGGTCACCGCCGAGCCCCAGTCGCCGCCCTGCGCGACGAAGCGGGGATAGCCGAGCCGCGTCATCAGCGTGATCCACGCCCGGGCGATCCGCGGTACCCCCCAGCGCTCGCGCGGCCGGTCCGAGAAGCCGTAGCCGGGCAGCGACGGCGCCACGACGTGGAACGCGTCCCCCGGATCGCCGCCATGCGCGCGCGGATTTGTGAGCGGGCCGATCACGTCAAGGAACTCGATCACCGAACCCGGCCAGCCATGCGTCATCACCAGCGGCAGCGCGTGCGGCTCTGGCGAGCGAACGTGCACGAAGTGGATGCCGCAGCCGTCGATCTCGGTGCGGAACTGCCCCAGTTGGTTGAGTTCCGCCTCGCAGCGGCGCCAGTCGTAGCCTTCGCGCCAATGGCGGCACAGCTCCCGCGCGGCATCGAGCGGCACACCTTGGCTCCAATCGTCCACGGTTGCCGGCTCGGGCCAGCGGGTCGCGTCGAGGCGGCCGTAAAGATCCTCGATTGCGCTATCGGGGATCGACAATCGGAACGGTTGTACCGAGTCGTCCATCGGAACCTCCCGCAAGATTGCCAATGATGCCGGATCGGACCTTTGAAGTCGAGGTAAAGAGATGATCCGCTTTGGACGGATCGGCCGTGAGGGCGGCGTCGGGAGGGTGGAACGCGCACTGGCCGATGAGACCGCGATCGCCATCGAGGCGAACGGCATCGGCTATGCGGTGCTGATGGCGAGCGCCGCGGACCTGGCCGACCTGGCCACCGGTTTCGCGCTGGCCGAGCGGCTGGCGGATACCGCCGCGGACGTGATCGACATGGACATGCATCGCGTCGATGCCGGGGTGCTGCTGCGGCTGACACTCTCCGATCGATGCGCACCGCGAATCGTCGAGCGGGTGCGGCACCGGACGTCCGAATCGTCGTGCGGGCTGTGCGGGATCGAGTCGCTGGAGCAGGCGCTACGGCCGCTTCCGGTGCTCGAACCCGCCGCGCCGCCCGCGGCCGAAGCGGTGTTCGCCGCATTGGACGCGCTGCCCACGGACCAGCCGGTGCAGCGCGCCACCGGCGCCGTCCACGCCGCCGCCGCCTGTGCGGCCGATGGCGCGATCCGGCTGGTGCGCGAGGATGTCGGACGCCACAACGCGCTCGACAAACTGGTTGGCGCGATGGCGCGTGGCGAGATGGAATGGGACGGCGGTTTCGCTTTGGTCACCTCGCGGCTGTCGTTCGAGATGGTGGAGAAGGCGGTGCTCGCGTGCTGTCCGACGCTGGCGGCGATCTCCGCGCCCACCGGGCTGGCGGTGGAGCGCGCCAAGGCGGCGGGGCTCAACCTGATCGCGCTCGCCCGCGCCGATTCCTATCTGCTCGCATGATGCACCCGCGGCTCCTGGGTGCGATCCTGGCGGGAGGGGAATCCCGGCGTTTCGGCAGCGACAAGGCGCTGGCGCGCTGGCGCGGGCAACGGCTGATCGATCATGTCGCCGATCGGTTGACGACCGTCGTCGACACGCTGGTGATCGTGGGCGGCGCACGCGACGGCTTCGTTGCGGTGGCGGACTGGCCGCGCGCCGGCTTGGGCCCGCTCGGCGGCATCGCGGGCGCGCTGGCGCATGCGGCGACGCACGGATTTGCGGCGGTGGTGACCTTGCCCTGCGACACGCCCGAAGTGCCCGACTCGCTTTTGCGAACGCTCGCCGGCGCGGCGGGTGCGGCGGTCCTCGAAGGATTGCCGGTGGCGGGGCGGTGGCCGGTGGCGCTGGCCGGGTCGCTGGCGGACTGGCTGGACGCAGCTGAGGACCGCTCCATGCGCGCCTGGACGGCAGCGATCGGGGCGACAGCGATCCCGCATGCGCCGCTGGCGAACATCAACCGACCAGCGGATCTCGCTGCATTGGCGTGAAGAGCGTCAGCGCGACCAGCGTGCCCAGATCGCGGTTGGCAGCGTCAGCCCGCGCGCTTCCTCGCGCACAGCCAGCTCGCCCGCCTCGATGGTGCCGGGCAGGTCGGCGAACAGCTGGCGCATCAGCTCGCCGATCGCCAGCGCGGACATGCGCACCGCATAGACGGTGAGGAAGCAGAAGCGCGACTCGGCGTCGAGCAGGCGGCGGCAGTCGGCCAGCAGGCCGGGCAGGTCCTCCTCCAGCCGCCACACCTCGCCGGTCGGGCCGCGGCCGTATTTGGGCGGATCGAGGACGATGCCGTCATAGCGGCGGCCGCGGCGCACCTCGCGTGCGGCGAACTTGGCGGCGTCGTCGATCATCCAGCGCACCGGTGCATCGGCGAGGCCCGACAGCGCCGCATTGCCGCGCGCCGCCTCGACCGACTTCTTGGAGGCGTCGACATGGACCATCCGCGCGCCGGTTGCGGCGAGCGCAAGCGTGCCCACGCCGGTATAGCCGAACAGGTTCATCGCCTCGGGCGCGGCGAGCCCATCCAGCCGGCTGCGCATCCACGCCCAGACCGGCGCCATGTCGGGAAAGAAGGCGAGATGGCGGAACGGCGTCGTCTGCGCGGCGAAGCGCACCTCGTGCCAGGCGAGCGGCCAGCCTTCGCGCGGGACCGGCTGGTGGTACTGCCACTGCCCGCCGCCGTCCTCGTCGCTGCCGGGCACGAAGGTGGCGTGCGGCCGCCAGTCGTCGCGGGCGGGCGCCCAAAGCGCCTGCGCCTCGGGTCGGACGAAGCGGAAGCGGCCGTAGCGCTCCAGCTTGCGGCCGTTCCCCGAATCGAGCAGCCCGTAATCCGGCCAGGGTTCGCCGACGAGGGTGGTGAGCTGCATCAGCCGCGCGGGACCGCCCGCTCGGCGATATAGCCGGTCACCGCTTCGAAGGTGGCGTCGAGCACGGTGAAGCGCTCCTCGCGCTCGTGGAGGTCGCCGACTCGCGGTGGCAGCGCCGGGCGCACGCCGGTGGCACGCTCCACCGCATCGGTGAACTTGGCGGGATGCGCAGTCGCCAGCGTCACCATCGGCACGCTACCGGCATGGTCGCGGGCGGCGGCGAAGGCGATGGCGGTGTGCGGGTCGAGCACCTGGCCGGCGGTTTCGTGCGCGTGGCGCATCGCCCCCATCATTGCCTCCACGTCGACGCGGGCGGGAGTGAAGAGCGCGGCGGCACCCTCGCTCTGCGCGTTGGTCAGCCGCATCGCGCGGGTCGATTCGAAGCCCGCCATCTGCGCGGCGAGCGCGGTGCCGTCGCGTCCGCCAAGGTCGAACAGCAGCCGCTCGAAGTTCGAGGAGACCTGGATGTCCATCGATGGCGTCGGCGTCGGCACCACCGCGCGGCACGAATAGTCGCCGCTGGCGAGCGCACGGGCGAGGATGTCGTTGACGTTGGTGGCGACCACCAGCTTCGCGATTGGCAGCCCCATCTTCGCGGCGACATAGCCGGCGAAGACGTCCCCGAAGTTCCCAGTCGGCACGCTGAACGCCACTGGTCGATCGGGCGCGCCGAGCCGCACCGCGGCGTAGAAATAATAGACCACCTGCGCCACCAGCCGCGCCCAATTGATCGAGTTGACCGCGGACAGGTCATAGCGGCCGGCAAAGGCGCGGTCGTTGAACATCGCCTTCACCAGCGCCTGCGCCTCGTCGAAATCGCCGCGGATCGCGATGTTGTGGACGTTGGGGGCGGCTACACTGGTCATCTGCCGGCGCTGCACCTCCGATACCCGGCCCTCGGGATGGAGCATGAAGATGTCGATGCCCGCGCGCCCGGCGACCGCGTCGATCGCCGCCGAACCGGTGTCGCCGCTGGTCGCGCCGATGATGGTGAGGTGGCGGTCGCTGCCGGTGAGGAACCGCTCGAACAGCCGGCCGAGCAATTGGAGCGCGACATCCTTGAACGCCAGGGTGGGCCCGTGGAACAGCTCCAGCAGCCACTGGTCGTGGTCGAGCTGAACGAGGGGCGTTACCGCGGCATGCGCGAAGCGGTCGTAGGCGCGGGTACACAGGTCGTGCAGTTCCTCGCGGGTCAGCGTGTCGCCCACGAACGGCGCGATGATCGCCACCGCGGTGTCGACATAGGACAGGCCGGCGAGTGCGGCGATCTCTTCGCGGCTCAGCGTCGGCCATGCCTCGGGCAGGTAGAGGCCGCCATCCGACGCCAGGCCGGCGAGCGTGGCCTCGCGGAAGTCGAGAACGGGGGCGGCCCCGCGGGTGCTGACGTAGCGCATCGTGGCATGGCGGGTAGCGGCGCCCCGCCGGGGCGGCAAGTCAGGCGCGGTCGGCGCGCGCGGCGTAGCAGCCGGGCTTGGCGTAGTGGAGGTGGACATAGGCGACGGGCGCGGCGGCCAGCATCGCCTCCAGCGCGGGCTCCAGCGCCGGACCCTCGGCAAGGTCGGCGGCGACGAGCATGCCGGTCGCGTCGAAGCCGCGCAGCGACAGCGTGCGCAGGCGGAGCAGGGCGGGGACCTCGCCGGGTGCGGGATGCGCCTGTGCGGCGTCCTCGCGCACGTACAGCGCGTGGCTGGCGCGGAACGGCGTCTCGGCGGGCTGGTGCTGCCAGTGCGTCAGGATCAGCCGCTCGCCGGGCGCGGCATCGACCAGGCTGACGCGGCAGGGGAAGCCGGGCGTCCGGTCCGCGACCACCCGGCATGCGCCCCGCGCGGCGAGCCCGGCATCGTCGAGGCAGAACAGCGGCGCGAAGGGCGCCAGCGGCAAAGCGGAGATACGGAAGGCCATGGCCGCACCCTCGCCGATCCGCGCGTCAGCCGCGTCCCGAAGCTTGCGCCCGAACCCGCGCGCGCAGCGCCACCGCATAGATCACCAGCGCGATGGCGGCGAAGAAGAACCATTGCACCGCATAGGACAGGTGGTTGTTGGGCACGAGGTCCGCGGTCGGCTGGGTGTTGGCGGCAAGGCCGGGGGCGGGGCGGTCGGCGACCAGCAGCATCTCCTGCGGCCCGGCGCCGCCGAACAGACCGGCGATCAGCGGCGCCGAGGAGGGCGCGTGGCTGATCCAGCCGGTCACCCGCCCGCCCGGCCAGCGTGTGGTGAAGTTCGGATCGCGGGTGGTGCCCAGCTGGACCTTGACGCCCGGCCCTTCCGCCCCGGTGCGGCAGGCGGCGATCAGGCGAAAGCCCGCCTTGCCCGCGCCGGCACGGGTGATCGACACCGGCTGGAGGCACATCGCGGAGGTGCGGCGGAACAGCAGCGAATCGTCGGACGCGCGCGGGAAGGCGACCGGCGGCCGTGCGGGGTTGCCGCGCAGCTGCGCGATGTACGCCTGCTTCTCGGGCAAGCGGACGGTGAGCTGCCACAGCCCCAGCGCGATCATCGCCGCGACCGCCAGCGCGACCACGGCGGTGGCGATGACCGGCACGCGCCTCACTTGCGCAGCCGCGCCTCTTCGGCGGCGTTGCGATATTCGAGCGCGAGCAGCAGCGCCTTGGTGATGCGGAGCGAGCCGAGCACGCCCGCCAGCGTCACCGGCGTCCAGATCAGCATGTGCACCCAGAGCGGCGGGCCCACCGTTAGCTCCAGCGCCACCGCCGCGATCGTCACGATCGTGCCGAGGATCAGGGTGAGGAAGGCGGCGGGGCCGTCGCCGACGTTGAACCGGTCGAAATCCAGCCCACAGGCGCGGCAGCGTGCGGCGAACCTGATCCAGCCGTCGAACAGCGTGGGCGCGCCGCAGCGCGGGCACAGGCCCTTCAGCCCCGCGTCGACCGGACGCGGGGCATGATGCTCGTTATCCACCGTGGACCGGCGCGCCCCAGCCGCCCCAGACGTAGACGGAGACGAACAGGAACAGCCACACCACGTCGACGAAGTGCCAGTACCAGGCGGCCGCCTCGAAGCCGAAATGCTGGCGAGGCGTGAAGGCGCCCCCGTAGGCGCGTACCAGGCAGACGATCAGGAAGATCGTGCCGATCAGCACGTGGAAGCCGTGGAAGCCGGTGGCCATGAAGAAGGCCGCGCCATAGTTGATCCCCTTGAACGGGAAGGGCGCGTGCATGTACTCATAGGCCTGGATCGCGCTGAACAGCACGCCCAGCACCACCGTCAGCCACAGGCCCTTGAGCACGCCGTCGCGGTTGCCCACGCCCAGCATGCCCCACAGTCCAGCCTTCTCGCCACCACGCTGGTTGTGGATCAGCGCATGGTGCGCCCAGGTGGCAGTGGTGCCGCTGGTCAGCAGGATCAGCGTGTTCAGTAGGGGCAGCTCGAAGGCGTTGATCACCTCCAGCCCCTTGGGCGGCCATTGCGCGGCGATCGCGGCGGCGCCCTCGGCCGCGCGCTCGACCTGGCCGTCGACGAAGCTCATCGCGGTGGGGAAGAGCGAGAAATCGAAGAACGCCCAGAACCAGCCGACGAAGAACATCACCTCCGAGGCGATGAACAGGATCATGCCATAGCGGAAATGGAGCTGCACCACCGGCGTATGATCGCCCTGGTTCCCCTCCTTGATGACATTGCGCCACCAGCAATACATGGAGAACAGCACCGCCGCGAAGCCGGCCAGGAACAGCCAGCCGCCGCCGTTGGCGCTTTCCGCGCCCTTGTGCGCGCCATGCATCCACATGATCGCGCCCGAGGCCATCGCCAGCGCCGAGAAGGAGGAGATCAGCGGCCAGGGATCGGGCGGGAGAATATGGTAGTCGTGGTTCTTCGCGCCGGCCATCGCCCCGTCCCTGCCTGTTCTTCTGAATCGGCTCAACGCTCTACCGGCGTTTTCGCCGCGGTCAAACGTCTCGGTACTCCACGCCGTTCGTGCTGAGGAGCGACTGAGCGTAGCGACGGCACGTCTCGAAGCACAGCCGTATCGCCAAGCCCGCTCCTTCGAGACGCCACTTCGCTTCGCTCAGCGGCTCCTCAGGACGAACGGGGAAGGGAGGACTCATCCCTCGTGCGCCGCGCGCCCCCTGGTGTCCGGGGCATCGGCGTCGAAGAAGGTGTAGCTCAGCGTGATCGTCTCGATGTCGCGCGCGTCGGGATCGTCGCGGATCGCGGGATCGACGAAGAAGATCACCGGCATGCGCATCGTCTCGCCCGGCTTCAGCGTCTGGCGGGTAAAGCAGAAGCATTCGATCTTGGTGAAATATTTCCCCGCCTGCGCCGGCGTCACGTTGAATGTCGCGGTGCCGGTGATCTCGCGCGGCGAGGTGTTGGTCGCCTTGAAGAAGGCCATGTCGCGCGCGCCCACCGCCACCGTATCGGCGGGACGCTCCGGGCCGAAGCGCCAGGGCAGGTTGGGCGCGACGTTCGCATCGAACTGCACCACCACCTTGGCGTCCACCGCGCCGGGCGCCGCGCTGCCGCGATTGGTGGTGCCGTTCAGGCCGGTCACCTGGCAGAACATACGGTAGAGCGGCACGCTGGCGAAGGCGAGCCCGGTCATGCCGCAGATCGCCAGCACCGCTAGCAGCGCGGTGCGCCCCTTGCCCGCGACGATCCGCATCAGTGCGCCACGCCTTCGCGGATCTTCACGATGGCGATGGCGAACACCAGCACCACGAACAGCCCCAGCAGCACCGCGGTGACGATCGAGCGGCTGCGCTGGCGCTGGCGGATCAGGTCTTGCTCAGGGGTCATGCGAATATCCACCGGTCGACGACGAGCGCGCCGAATATCACGAACAGGTACAGGATCGAAAAGGCGAACAGCCGCTTCTCGGGCTTCATCGCGTCGCCCTCGGTGCGGCGGCGGGTGGCGACGCGCCACACCAGCGCGGCGAAGGCCGTGGTCATCGCCAGCGTCACACCGCCATAGACTGGCCCGGCGAGGCCGAGCGGCCAGGGCGCGATCGCGGCGATCGCCATCGGCACGGTATAAAGCCCGATCTGCCGCCGCGTCGCCGCCTCTCCCGCCACCACCGGCAGCATCGGCACGCCAGCATTGGCGTAATCGGTCTCCACGAACAGCGCCAAGGCCCAGAAATGCGGCGGCGTCCACAGGAAGACGAGCGCGAACAGCAGCACCGGCA
>NZ_JBELLZ010000012.1:0-56924 GCF_042096255.1 Sphingomonas sp.
GGATGCGGTGCCCGCCGCCATGCTCGCGCTGCTCGCCGATCAGATCGGGTGCGTACCCTGCTGGATGGCCGACGCGTCGTGGCCGCGAGTGCCGCGGGCTCACCCGACGTGAACCTGTTCCCACAAGACCTGATCTCGCGAGTCGAGGTCGTCACCGGCGGCGCCTCCGCCGCCTACGGCTCGGACGCAGTGGCCGGCGTCGTCAACTTCATCCTGGACAAGGATTTCACTGGATTGAGGGCACGGGTGCAGGCCGGCGTGTCCGATTTGGGCGATGGTCCTTCCCAGCAGGCCGCGCTCACCTTCGGTTCCTCCTTGTTCAACGACTCGGCCCATCTGCTGCTAAGCGCCGAATATCGCCGCACAGGAGAAATTCACGCGCCCGGGCAGCGCCCTTGGGCCGACGCCGCCTACGCCATCATCGTCAATCCAACGGGTTCACCCGCGCGCCTTATCGCACCCAGCGTGGCCTCAAACGCGTCGTTCGGTGGGTTGATCGTCGGAGGCCCGCTCAACAATACGCAGTTCCTGCCCGGCGGCGTCAGTACGCCGTTCCGGCTCGGGACCGCGGTCACCGCGACGACCATGATCGGCGGCGATGGTGCACCGACGCAGTTCGGCTTCACGGCCGGGCTGGAGAGCTACAACATTTTCGGACGCCTGACCGGCGAACTGGCGAGCGGCCTGAGCGTCTTCGCAGAAGGGTCGGCGGCGCGGTCCACCTCAAGCTACGATCTGGCCCGCCCTTCGCAGACGGCGGGGACGGCGTACACGATCTTCAACGACAACGCGTTCCTGCCCAACGACATTCGTACACGACTGGCGGCCGCGGGCGCCACGTCGTTCCGGCTCGCCCGTGTCAATCGCGACTTCGGCTATGCGCGCGTGGACGGACGGAGCGACACATGGCGGGTGACCGCCGGTTTCGAATGGAAGATCAACGGCAATTGGGAAGCGGAGGGCTATTACGCTCACGGCTCCAACGATTATCGAGTAGAGACCTACAACAACACCATCTACCGGCGGCTGTTCGCGGCCGCTGATGCCGTCGTGAACCCTGCCAACAATCAGATCGTCTGCCGCTCTACGCTGCAAGGGTTCGATCCGGGGTGTGTGCCCATCAACCTGTTCGGCGAAGGCTCTCCCTCGCAGGCGGCACTCTCCTGGATCAACGGTTCGGCGGTTCAGCTGCTCAAGCTGAAGCAGGACGTCGCTTCGCTGACGCTGCGCGGCGGGCTCTTCGATGTGCCTTCTGGCCGCGTGCAGCTGGCCGCCGGTGTCGAGTATCGCCGCGAGAGTGCGAACCAGACATCCGACGAACTGTCGCAGACGGTGATCTCGAACGTCGGCATCCGCGGCCTGCCCGCGTCCTTCGTCGGCCAACGCGGCTCCTTCTACCTCTCGAACCCTCAGCCTCTGCAGGGCAGCTATGACGTCAAAGAAGGCTTCATTGAGCTGGAAGCGCCGTTGCTGAAGGACTCGCCGATCGCGCATTCGCTGACGGTCAACGGCGCGATCCGGGCGATCGACTACAGTACGGTCGGGACGCTCACCGCCTGGAAGGTCGGAGGATCGTACGAGCCGTTCGAATCTCTCCGGTTCCGCGCGACGCGCTCACGCGACATCCGCGCGGCGAACGTGTCCGAGCTGTTCACCGGACCGGTGAGCATCCAGGGCACCGTGCTGTACAACAATGCGAGCACGGCCTTTATCGGCCGTCGCAGTGGCAATCCCAATTTGCAGCCCGAGCGCGCGGACACCATCACCGCAGGTGCGGTCTTCCGACCGACCTTCCTTCGCGGTTTTAACCTATCGGTCGACTATTATGACATCAAGCTGAGCGGCGCGATCGCGCAGCTCACGCCCCAGCAGACGATCGACCAGTGCAACAGCGGCTTCACCCCCGCTTGTGCGCAGATCACCAATCCAGGGCAACTCACGCTCCAGATCCCGACCCTCAACCTGTCGTCGATTAAGACCCGGGGTGTCGATCTAGAAGCGCTCTACGGCTTCGACCTAGGCGGCGGCAACGTTCGGCTGCGCACGATTCTTACCTATCTCGACAAGTACGAGACCACCTTGCCCGGCACCGCGCCGATCGACCGGGCGGGCGACATCGGCACCCAAGGCACGCCGCGGTGGAGCGGGACCTTGTCGATCAACTATGTCGCCCAGCCGTTCGACCTGTTTGTCCAGCAACGCTATATCGGTAGCGGCAAGATCGACACCACCGCGGCGCCCGGCACCTTCGCGAGCAACCATGTCGATCCGGTCTGGTATACTGACGTCACCGCGCGCTTCAATATTCCGGGAGCGAACGGAAACGCGCAGTTCTTCGCGACCGTGAACAACCTCTTCGATCGCGATCCGCCGATCGTCCCGACGATCCCCTACGGCGGCTACCGGAGCACGAACTTCGCGCTCTACGATGTCATCGGGCGGTACTTCACGGCTGGGTTTCAGGCGAAGTTCTGACGTGAACCTGATGAACAAGGCGGCATTCAGCGGCATCCGCGTCCTCGATATGGGTCAGATCTACAACGGCCCTTATTGCGGTCTCCTCCTGGCGCTGCTCGGTGCCGACGTGATCAAGGTCGAACCGCCAGGGGGCGAGCGGCTGCGTTACCGGTCGACCGATCGGATCGAAACGCATGAGTTCATGATGCTGAACTCGAACAAGCGCAGCATCGTCGTCGATCTGAAATCCGAAGCGGGGCGGAGCCTGTTCCGCGATCTCGTCTGCGAAGTCGACGTCGTGATCGAGAATTTCGCCCCGGGGGCGATGGAGCGCATGGGTCTGCCGCCCGCGAGCCTGCTCGATCTCAATGCGCGGCTGATCTACGCCTCGGGCAAGGGCTACGGCAACTCGGGGCCATATGCGCACATGTCGGCGATGGACATCACCGTCCAGGCGATGGCGGGCGTGATCGCCTCGACCGGTTTCCCGGACGGCCCCCCGACGAAGACCGGGCCGGCGTTTGCGGACATAATGGGCGGCGTCCACCTCTTCGGCGGGGTCGCTGCCGCGCTGTACCAGCGCGAGAAGACGGGTCGCGGGCAGATCGTTGAAGTGTCGATGCACGACACCATCTATCCCGCCCTGGCGTCACCGCTGGGCGCGATCTTCAATAATCCATCGAGTACGATTCCCGAGCGCACGGGCAACCGGCACAGCGGGCTCGCCGTCGCGCCGTATAATGTCTACCGCGCTAGCGACGGCCATATCGCCATCATGTCGGTCAGCGAACGTCATGCGAGCGGTGTCCTCATGGCAGTCGGGGGCGAGTCTCTCGCGAACGATCCCCGCTTCGCCGATCGGGCGAGTCGGATTGCGAACATCGATGCGCTAGATGCTGCCGTGGAGGAATGGACGGCCACGCTGGACCGATGGACGCTCGTGGAGCGGCTGGCGGAGCACGGCGTGCCCTCGGCTCCCGTGCTGACGGTGCGAGAGGTCGCCGACGACCGCCATCTTCGCGAGCGGGGCATGGTCCGCGACGTCGAGCATCCGGTTCGCGGCACGATTCCCGTCCCCGGTTCGGCCATTCGGCTCGAGGACTCGCCGGTGGACGCCATTTGCGCAGCGCCCCGCCTCGGGGCCGATGCCGCAGCCGTTCTGCAAGACCTGCTGCGAGCCGACGACGACCGCATCGCCGCGCTAATCGCGAGCGGCGCCTTGGGAGCACGCACATGACGACACCCACACCGTCACGCCGCCCCGTCAGGATCGCGAACTGTTCGGGCTTCTACGGCGATCGCCTCAGCGCCATGGCGGAAGTCCTGCGCGGGGGGGAGGTCGACGTGATCACCGGCGACTATCTCGCCGAGGTCACGATGCTGGTCCTGGCCAAGAACCGCCTCAAGGATCCCTCCTCGGGCTATGCCAAGACCTTCCTGACGCAGATCGATCCGCTGCTCGAGGAGATCGCCGCCCAGGGCGTTAAGGTTGTCGTCAACGCAGGTGGGCTCAACCCGGCAGGTCTCGCCTCGGCAGTGCGCGATCTCTGTGCCAAACGGCAGGTCACCCTGAATGTCGCGCATGTCGAAGGCGATGATCTTCTCGGTCGTCTGGATGATCTTCAAGCCGCCGGGCATCGGCTAGAGCATCTTGACACGGGCAAACCGCTTTCCGAGTGGGGCCACTCGCCGCTGACCGCCAATGCCTATCTCGGCGCCTGGGGAATTGTGGCAGCGCTTAGGGCAGGTGCCGACATCGTCATCTGTCCCCGCGTTACTGATGCGTCGGTCATCGTAGGTCCAGCGATCTGGTGGCATGACTGGATGGCCAGTGACTGGGACAGGCTCGCCGGGGCCGTGGTCGCGGGGCACATCATCGAATGCGGAACGCAGGCGACAGGCGGCAATTACTCGGGTTTCGCGAAGATTCCCGACATGATCCGCCCCGGCTTCCCTCTCGCCGAGATCGACGCCGCCGGGTCATGCGTGATCACCAAGCATGCGGGCACGGGTGGCGCGGTGACGACCGGGACCGTGACCGCACAGCTGCTCTACGAGATACAGGGATTGGATTACCTCAATCCGGACGTCACGGTTCAGCTCGACACGATCCGGCTCGAAGAATGCGGTGCGGACCGCGTGCTTGTGACGGGAACCCGAGGCGCGCCGCCGCCTGCCACGACCAAGGTCGCGCTGACGGCGCTTGGCGGGTTCGAGAACAGCATGATTTTCGTGCTGACCGGGCTCGATCGGGAGAAGAAAGGCAAGCTTATCGAGGACGGCTTTCGCGCGCTCCTTCAAGGCGCGGCCATCGATGAGCTCCGCTTCGATCACATCGGGGGAGGCGGCGACGCCACAGGCGATCAACTGGGCGTTACATCCTTCCTGCGGGTCTCGGTCAAAGGCGAGGAGAGGGCTGTAGGGCGCGCCTTCTTCGACGCATCCGTGGAGCTGGGACTGGCTAGCTATCCCGGGCTATTTTCCGTGCGGACGGGGTCGCGGTCCGCGAACGCCTATGGGGTCTACTGGCCCGGTCTGCTCCCGCAGAACGCCTTGACCCATGAAGCGGTCCTGGCGAACGGTAGCCGAATTCCTGCCCTACTCCCCTCCGTGACCTCGTTGCCGCGGGAAGCTCTCGCCGAAAGGCCGGTCGAAGCAGAGCTCGGGGCCTCCCGGCCAGCGCCTCTTGGCGAGCTGTTCGATGCTCGTTCTGGCGACAAGGGCGGGAACGGCAACGTCGGCATCTGGGCTCGCGACGATGCGGGATACCGCTGGCTCAAGGCCAAGTTGACGCCCGATGTCATTCGCGATCTACTTCCCGAAACTCGGGACCTGCTCGTAGAGCGCCATGATCTTCCCAACCTTCGCGCGTTGAACTTCGTCATTCACGGATTTCTCGATGGCGGTGCCACGGAAACCTTGCGATTTGACCCCCAAGCTAAGGCGCTCGGTGAGTACATCAGGTCAAAAGTAGTGGATCTACCAATAGCATTGCTCTCGAGCAATTCAAGCGGCTAGCAGTTAGAATGTCAGGTAGCGGAAGCTAGAAGCCGTGGACAAAGGTTGACGGCTGATTCGTTGCTTGATTCAAGGCTGGCTTTTGAAGGCCGGCTTGGGCGAGCGGATGGGGGTTCCGACGACGAGTGGGCGCTGATCCGGCCGTTGTTGCCGGCCGAGGGTGGGCCCGGTTGCCGCCCGGCGCAGGACAATCGGCGGTACTGCGAAGGCATGATGTGGGTGGCGCGCACAGGTGCCCAATGGCGGCACCTGCCCGACGATTATGGGAAGTGGAACAGCGTGTTTCGCCGCTACCGCCGCTGGGCGGTGACGCGCGTGTTCGACCCGCTACTCGAAGCGCTGTCGGAGTTGATCGAACGGGACCGCTCCGCCGACATGATCGACAGCACAGTCGTCCGGGTGACGTCCTCCCTGTTTTTCATCCAGTTTGAGCGAGAGTTTCCGCCTGTAGAGCCTTTGGGCGAGGAGCTTGGACATGAAGAAGACGAGGCATGCGGAGGAGCAGATCGCGTTCGCGCTGAAGCAGGCGGAGGCGGGTATGTCGGTGGCGGAGGTGATCCGCCGAAGGGGGATCCCGGAGCAGACATTCTACCGCTGAAAGAAGGTGTACGAGGCGCCGCTGATGCTCCGCATCCGTGATCTGGCGGCGACGCGGACGCGGTATGGCTACTCTAGGATCTACATCCTGCTGCGCAGGGAAGGCTGGGCCGTGAACCATAAGAGGGTCTAACGGCTTTACCGGGATGATGGACTGAGCCTTCGGCTCAAGAAACCCCGCCGCAACGTCAGCGCTGCCAACCGCGACCGGCAACCTGTGGCTTCGGCGGCCAACGAGATGTGTTCGATGGGCTTCGTCTCCGACGCGCTGTTCGATGGCCGGCGGTTGCGGGCTGACCGTCGGGCGGGTTGCCCTCCGCCGTGGCGATGCTGAGCATCATCAATGCCTGTGACAGAAAACCGAACGTTCCCTGCACCACCGCGCGATGATCCTAAGCGCACCCTTGGACTGCCCGGTTGATCCGGACGTAAACAGAATGGTGGCGTGGTCGTCAGCGCCGATTGTCGGCGATGGCGTGTCGTGTTGACTGCTCGTTGTTACCCCGGCCAGCGCCTCGCCGATCGGGCGGGTATCGTCCACGCTGACGATGGGGCGAAAAGGCGGGATACAGCGCGCAGCCGGGCTACTCGCGGGGCATCGGCGAAGACCAGGGTGCATCCAAACCTCGTTTATTGCCGCCGCGAACTCCTCGGATTACCATCAGCCGTTGAGCAGCGTCGTAACGTCGCCTGCCACTACAATGCCCATGTAAGGCACGATCCATGCCGGCGAATTGCGCATGGCGATGCCGACGCGGTCACCCTTGATGATACCCTCAACCATAAGCGCGAGTGCTACAGTTTTGGACGCGGCATGCGTTCCGGTGAAAGTGAGCCGTTCATCGCCGGCGACCAGAAATGTCGAGCCGCCATGCCGGTCACAGAATATGCGAATGAGGTGGCCACCTAAATAACCCGACAGGCTCTCGCTCTTGATAAGAGTGAGGCATATGACTGACGGTACGACCAGGCGTTACGATGATGGCGAGGTTCTTTCCGGTGTGCAGCGCCGGAGGCGGTGGGCACCGGAGGAGAAGGTCCGGATCGTCGAGGAGACGTATCTGCCGGGTGTCGTTGCCCCCTAAAAGGCCTGACGGGGACAACAACAGCGGAGTAGTCGGGAAGCGTGGGCGGCGCTCCGGCGACGATCGGCAGCAGGCGACCGAAGCGCTCGGCGCTGCCCAGCGTCAGCATACCCCCGTGGCTAGCCAGAGCGACGCTATCGTGGCGTTACTGCTGCTCGAACGAGGAAAAAATGTGCGCCGGAGAGGGCGCACGATCTCGGCCAAACCAATCATCATTGAGTGCCACCCCAAGTAGCCGAGTGGCGGACGCGCAACACTGAAATGAAAAAACGTTTATTGAGCCGAATGTCCCGGTGTTTTATGCCTGCGGCTCGCTATAGCTTACCAATGGCACGATTTCCGGGGAGCAGGTCACCAGCGAGCGCACTATAAAGCGGCACCTTCGCGATGGACGCACGAGGCTTCGCCAGCTCTCCGCCGAGTTCCGTTACGACCTTGCAAAGAGATGCTGAGCGATGGCACGCTCAACATCACCGTCATCGTCGCGCCTGACCTGTCTCTGATCGACTACGCCGCCGACGGTGAGATCCCCGACTCGTTAATACCGAGGATCAGGTCAGACGCATTTGCCCGGCTTGCGCCGCCTTGCTGGAGGCTGCGTTCTTCTGGGACACTCGTCCGACTACCCGGATTCCTTCTCGCCGCGTAGCCAACGCTTTAACCAAATCCGCTCACCCACAGCTACAAGGTTCGGGACTTTGCAATCGCTGGTCGCCCGGTCAACCAGCAGGGAGCAAGCCGGGTGGCATTCCCACCTCCCCAGCTTCGCATCCCACATTATCCCAAACCACGCGCCGATAACGGCCTAGAAGGTGTAAGTAAGTCCGACCGCCGCGGCGAGCTGATCGGCGTCGCCCACACCGCTGACAACAGGGCTGCGCTTGTACTTGCCCAGCATGCGGCCATAAAGCACGCCGGCGCCGAGACCGAAGCCGCGGCGAAGGTCGCCGCTCAGGCTCTGTAAAACGAATGCTGACAGGTTATACCGCTTCCAACCGCTGTCGTTGATCGCATAGGTCCGCAAGCCGCTGGCGAGTGACCCCGCTGGCGTGACCGCAAAATATGTGCTTCCATAGCCCTTCCCCACATAATCCGCCGATGCTCCGATGGATATGAGCGTACGGGTAGACAATGGCGTCGCGTAGTTGATCTGCGGCGTCACGACGTAGCTGTCGTGCACATTGGACAGGTCGTGAACATAGGCAACCCGGGCAGTAAGCGTGTCATAGTCGCTGGTGATGACCCCCGTTCGGCTGATCCCGACATAGCCGCCCGCTTCCCACGCGGTGTCGATCTCACCCAAAGCGCGCACCTGGAGATTGTCGACCTTGTTGGTCCGGTCGAGCCGCGCCGCTCCGATCACTCCGAGTTCGAAATTGGTACCGGGTCCCGAACGGCTCGGGACCAGATTGACATACAACTGAGTGCCGCGCGTGAAGAAATCATGGTTGGCGACCTTGCCGGTAAGAACGGCCCCAGGCGTTATATTGTTCTTGTCGGCTCCTTCGTAGTCAGGCAGCGTGGCTGCGCCAACGCCGATCGTCAGACGGGATCGGTCTGGAGGGGGCGCATCGCTCGATTGGGCACCTGCAGCCGATGCGGCAACCAGACCTAGCGACGCGGTGGCTAGTCCGCACAGGCCCCTTAAATCTGCCAGTCTCATCTGAAAAGTCGGCCTCCCAGCCTCTGGTTGGTTCTTCGAGAGAACACGGTAGAAACATTTCTGCTCAACGAGTATGATACGGAACGGTTTACATATCACAAGGTTGCAGAGTGGCTGACACCCAGACCGAGTCCGGCGAGCACGAGTCCGAAAAGCGCGATCTAGA
Source organism: Sphingomonas sp. (assembly GCF_042096255.1). Lineage (GTDB taxonomy): Bacteria > Pseudomonadota > Alphaproteobacteria > Sphingomonadales > Sphingomonadaceae > Sphingomonas. The sequence goes on from NZ_JBELLZ010000012.1 coordinate 8,987, forward strand.
CGAGCAAGGTTCGCCCGACCGGCCTGCAGCCGATCGGCAGGCGGCCGAGAAGAAGGACGACAAGCCCGGGCTTCTCGAGCGCTATCCGATCATCCGCTATGTCCTGATTGCCGCGCTTGTCGCCGGGATTATCGTGGCGATCTTCTGGTACATGAACCACCGCGAGCGCGGTCAGTACCTCCAGTCGACCAACAACGCCTATGTGCGTGCGGATTTCGTGACCGTCTCGCCGAAGGTCGGCGGCTATGTCGAGCGCGTCCTCGTGGCCGATAACCAGCCCGTCCGCCGTGGTCAGTTGCTGGCGGTGCTCGATCCTCGTGACTACCGCGCGAATGTAGAGCAGGCGCAGGCGCAGATCGCTGCGGCCGCGGCCAACATCACAACCGCTCGCCGCACCCTCGACGAGCAGCAGGCTGGGGTCGCGCAGGCGGCCGCCCAGGTGGCTAGCGCCGAGGCTGCGGCTGCGGCGGCGGAGAACGAGGTCGGGCGTTACGAGCCGCTTGCGCGCACAGGCGCGGAGTCGCGCGAGCGGCTGGCCAACCTCGTCCTTCAGCGGGACCGCGCCGCGGCGGAGCTGCGCGCTCAGCGCGCGGCCTACCTCGCCGCGCGACGCGGCGTCGCGACGCAGGCGGCGCGCATCGGCCAGGCGGAAGCTCAACGCGGCACGGCGGAGGCGCAGCTTGCCCGCGCATCGACGGATCTCGGCGCGGTCGAGCTCCGCAGCAGCATCGACGGCGTGGTCGCAGACAAGGCGGTCAGGACGGGCCAGTTTGTTCAACCGGCGACCCGGCTCATGTCGGTCGTGCCGACGGACCAGCTCTATATCGAGGCGAATTTCAAGGAGACACAGGTCGCGCTGATGCGGGTGGGCCAGCCGGTATCCATCAAGGTGGACGCGCTCGACAGCGCCGAGCTGCGCGGAAGCGTAGAGAGCTTCTCACCGGGCACTGGCGCGCAATTTTCCCTTATCCCGCCCGAGAACGCAACCGGCAACTTCACCAAGATCGTCCAGCGAGTGCCCGTGCGCATCAGCATCGAGGCGGGTCCGGAAGCGCGCCGGGTGCTGCGGCCAGGCCTGTCGGTCGAGGTCACGGTGGACACGACCGGCGCCAAGGGCAGCCGGGAGCGAATCGAGCAGGAAACCGAGCGTCTGACGCGCGGCGAGACGCAGGGCAGGCGCTGATGGCTGCCGAACGCGCCGGCCTGCGCGACTGGCTCGCCGTTGCGGCGGGCACGATTGGGTCCTTCATGGCGCTGCTCGACATCTCGATCGTGAATGCCGCGCTCCCCACCATTCAGGGCGAAATCGGCGCAAGCGGAACCGAGGGAACCTGGGTCGCGACTGCCTACCTCGTGGCGGAGATCGTCATGATTCCGCTGAGCCCCTTTCTTGTGCGGCTGTTCGGACTGCGTAACTTCCTCCTGGGTGCAGCGGTCAGCTTCACCGGCTTCTCCGTCGTTTGCGGCCTCTCGACGACGCTGCCGATGATGATCGCCGGACGCGTCGGGCAAGGCTTCACCGGCGGCGCACTGATTCCGACCGCGATGACGATCATCGCGACACGGCTGCCGCCGTCGCAGCAGCCGATCGGCACCGCGGCCTTCGGTGGCACCGCCATCCTCGGCCCTGTGCTCGGGCCAATTATCGGGGGCTGGCTCACCGACAATTACAGTTGGCATTACGCCTTCTTCCTCAACGTGCCCGTCTGTGCCGGGCTCGTCCTCCTGCTTCTGCTCGGGCTCAAGCACGAGCGTCTGCGGCTCGACCAGCTGCGTCATGCCGACTGGTTCGGGATTGCGGGGCTCGCGATCGGTCTGGGCGCGCTCACCGTGATGCTCGAGGAAGGTCAGCGGGAGATGTGGTTCGAATCCGCCATGATCGTGAAGCTCGCGCTGGCAACCGTGTTCGGCTTCGCCCTCATTTCTATCGGGCAGGTGCGTTCCTCGCACCCCGTCCTGAAGCTGTCGCTGATCTTCAGCCGCTCATTCGGCAGTGTCTTCGTTTTAAGCCTCGTCATCGGCGTTGTGCTCTACGGAGTCACCTTCTTGATCCCGCAGTTTCTCTCCGCGATGGCCGACTACAGTGCCCTGCAATCGGGCAAGGTTGTCTTCGTTTCGGGCATTCCCGCCCTCATGCTGATGCCCTTCCTGCCGCTCGCGTTCAAATATCTCGACGTCCGGTTGGCCGTAGTCATCGGCATGACGCTGATCGGGATCAGCTGCGCCATGGACTGGCACCTCACCGCGCAGTCGGCCGGTGGAGAGCTGACGGACTCGCAGTTGGTTCGCGGTGCCGGCCAGATACCGCCAGCTCGCCGGTCAACTGCTCGAGCAATCCACGGTGATGGCCTACAACGACCTGTTTTTCGCACTCGGGATCGCGATCGCGATCACGACGCCATTGGCGCTCTTTCTTCGCCCGATCTCCTCCAGCACGCAGATGGCGATGCACTGATGAAGAAGCGACTTACCTGGACTCTTCTCCCCGCACTGCTCTCCGGATGCGTTGTCGGCCCGAACTACGGAGGCCCTCCGAGCGTCGCAAGCGGTGAGCGGGCGGGATCAGGGTTTCGCCGCGCCGACCCGGCAGTGACCTTGCCTCAAGCCCCGATCGCACGTTGGTGGGAGAGCATGGCCGACCCTCAGCTTACGGCACTGATCGATCGCGCGCTTGCCGCTAATCCGGACGTCGCCATTGCGGAGGCGCGGATACGAAAGGCGCGGGCGAGCTTACGCGAACAGCGCGCCAACCAGCTGCCGACGGTGTCCGCGTCGGGTACGGCGATCGTCGCCGATCTCCCGGCGGGCTCGCTCGCCTTGCCGCCCGAGGGCGAACAATCCGACCGCATCAGGGCCGAATTCTACAACGCAGGCCTCGATGCGTCGTGGGAGATCGATCTGTTCGGCGGCCGCCGACGCGCCGCGGAGGGCGCGCAGGCTCAGGCGCAGGCAGCCGAGGCCAACCGCGCGGATGCGCAGGTGCGCCTGGCCGCTGAGGTGGCCCAGAACTACGTGACCCTGCGCGAACTTCAGCAGCGCCTTGTTCTGGCTCGCCGCTCCGCACAGCTCCAGCAACAGTCGCTGACCCTCCTGCAACAGCGTGAACAGCGCGGCGCAGCCTCGCGCGACGAGGTGGTTCGGCTGAGGACGGAGCTCACCCGAACGGAAGCCGGGCTGCTTCCGCTCGAGGGTCAGATCGCCACGACATTGGATCAACTGGCTCTACTCACCGGCGACGAGCCTGGCGTGCATGATGCAGCGCTCTCCGCTCCCGCACCAATACCTTCGATACCGGCGACAGTCGCGATTGGCGACCCTGCCGCGATGTTGCGACGGCGCCCGGACATCCGCGCGGCCGAGCGACAGCTGGCGGCCTCGAATGCCCAGATCGGCCTCAACGTCGCCCGGCAGTTCCCCTCGGTCAGCATCATGGGGATCATCGGCCTCGGAGGCCCTGACATCGGCGACGTGGTCGATCCTGATAACGTGTCGAGCCTGCTGCTGCCGCGCATCAACTGGAGTTTCCTTGACTTTGGCCGGAATCGTGCCCGCGTCGATCAGGCAAGGGCCGATCGCCACGAAGCCGAGGTACAGTATCGCAAGATCGTCCTCTCTGCCCTGGCGGACGCAGAGACGAGCCTGACCCGCTTCGGCAATCAGCGCAGGAACCTGTTCTCGAGCATCGAGAGCCGCAATGGGGCGAGACAGTCGGCCGCGTACGCGGCGCAGCGGTTCAGACAGGGGGCCGTCCCCTTGACCACCTCCCTGGAGGCAGAACGCGCTGCGCTGGGGGCGGAACAGTCGGTACTGGAGGCCACCGGTGAGCTTGATCGTTCCTTCATCGCCTTGCAGAAATCGATCGGGTTGGGATGGTAGTGACGGTGAGCAAAGGGCGATTATTCAATGCACTAAGCAGCTCGCGTGAAGGCGCCGCTTCGTCCTCCGCCTGCTCAGTACCTGCGTGATGACGTGGTCAGAGGCGGAATGGACCTGCTGTTCTTCGCTCACCGGTCCCACCTTGCGCATGCGGATGCAGAGCTTGCAGCGCGCAAGTTGGGTCGCGCTCATCACCGCGTATTGTACTTCGTCGGTAGATACCCGGACCTGTCCGTGAGTGACCTGTTGAAGATTCTCGGAGTTACCAAGCAGTCTCTGGGGCGCGTGACGAAGGACTTGAGCGAGCGGGGATTGATCGATGCTCGGCCCGGAACGCGCGACAGGCGTCAACGCCTATTGACGCTCACAAGGGAGGGTCAAGATCTGGAGACAGGCCTTTTCGAGGACCTCCGACGGAACATGGCACGGGCATATCATTAGGCCGGCGAAGGGGCGGTGGCGGGCTATTGGATGTTGATGCAGCACCTGATGCATGATGATGCCCGTGACTAGTTCAGCAGGCTCCAGAGCGGAAGCTAGAACAAAGGTGCCGGACCAGGCCGACGGGAGTGAACGGCCTAGTCCGACGAAGGTCACCTCATCCGGCAAGCCCGGAGGGAGTGAGGGACTTGCCGGTGGTGAGCTCGTTTTCCAGTACCGGGACGGCAGTGCCGGCGACCTGCTTCAAAGCCGGATCGGTTCCGTCCTGTGCATAGCCCTTGTGGACAGCCCAGGCGGCCTGCTGCACCTGCGCAGACTGTGTCAGGTACAGGTTGTCGAAAGCGCTCTTCGGGGCCTTCTGCAACACCTTCAGCAACGCGGCACGGTCGGCAGATAGATTCGAAGACGGCGCCTTGATCGTACGCTGATCGTTCTTCAGCGCCGCCAGCAGTGCCTTGTGGCTGCTCTGCGCTTCCGCCATCACCCGCCGCGCATAGGCCTTCACGTCATCCCTCTGCGCACGTGTCACGGCGAGTTGCGCCGCCTTGATCTGGAACAGGTTCGCATCCGCCGCGGCGAGGACGTAATTGGGCCCGCTCTGGCTGGCAATCGGGGAGACGCCGACGTCGGCGCTCGTCATCGTCCCCGAAGTGGCCGGTGAAACGGCTTGGGCGAGCACCGGAACTGGCGCGAGAGAAAGCAGGGCAGCAAATATCGCAGTCTTCATCGAAACCCTCCGTTGGTGTTGACTGGCATTGGGCAAAATCAGCTCACGGAACGACAAGGAAACGAAACAGTTCCTTTTTCTGGATGTTGGTGGTCAGTGTTCCTGGGCGGGTCGCTGCCCGCGCAGACGGGAGAAGTGCATGGCGCCTGTTATGAAGAAGGCTGTTGGCAGGGGCTGTTCCGATGCGGAATGAACTCCTGGCTGCTGCGCCAGTTCACACTTGCCGGCCGGGTGCGCCGGCGAGCGTCTGCAGGGTCACGGCTCGGATTGTCCTGATCGCTTCGGTCCTCATGTACGCCGCTTGTCTGGCGGGGTGCGATCGGACACCGCGTCGGGCACCACAGCGGGCGATGGATGCGATCAGCGTGCCACCGCAAACATCGGTGATCGACGTGCCGATCGCCGCGGATCTCGACGAACTCGCCGCCACCCTCGAGCAGGCGGTCCCACGTCGTCTCTGGGCGATCGACAAACCGGGCCAGACCTGCGTGCCGCCGCGGAAGGTGAAAATCCTTTTCGCAAAGATAAACACTCCGACGGTGCGGTGCCGCATCACCGGCACCGTCGTCCGCGGCTCCTTGACGCTCGGTGGTTCAGGGAAGGCCATCGTTGTCACGATGCCGCTCCATGCTACGATCAGCGCGCGAGACGTGGGAGGCGTGGTCAGCCGGGAAACGGCCGAGGCAGACGCACGCGTCAGGGCGGTAGTGCAACTCGACGTTGCCCGCGACTGGTCTCCGCGCGGAAAGGTGTCGATTTCCTATGACTGGACCGATGAGCCGCACGTCGATTTCCTCGGCCAGCGGATCGAATTCACCAGCAAGGCCGATGCCAAGCTCGCCAGCGTCGTCGCGCGCCTGGAGCGCACGCTTCCGCAAGAGCTCGCCAAGCTGAGGGTGCGTGAGCAGATCGCCCATGTCTGGAGGACGGCGTTCACCTCTATCGAACTCAACAAGGCGAACCCGCCGGTGTGGATGCGGATCACGCCCCAGCGGCTGAGCGTTGGAGGCTACACGATTTCGGCAAGACGGCTGAACCTGTCGCTTAGGCTCACGGCGACAACGGAAACCTTTGTCGGCGATCGACCGCCTGATCCGCAACGCCAGCCGCTCCCCGACCTCGCCCGCAAGCAGCCCGGACCGAGCGGGATCCTGTTCGCCGTCCCCGTGATCGCGGACTATCGTCAGCTGGAGCCGGTCCTAGCCAAGGCGTTGGTGAAGCGGTCCAAGCGCCCCTTCCACTTGCCCGGGATCGGGGCCGTCCGGGCCCAGTTCCACCAGGTGACCATCTACGGCACGACTGGCGGCAAGATTGCGGTGGGGCTTCGCTTCAGCGCGACAGGCCAAGTTGGGAAGCCCTCCAAGGGAACGGTCTGGCTGACCGCCACGCCGCGTAACGCCGTCAATGACCGGCATGTCTCGTTCGAGGACCTCGCGGTAGTCGGAGCAACCGACTCCGTCAGGGCCAGCCTGCTCCTGAAGCTCGTCAATGCGCCTGGCATCTCCGGAACCGTCTCGAGCGCGCTGACCCAGAACTTCGAGAAGGACTTCGACAAGCTGCTCGCCAAGATCACCCGTGCGATCGACACAAAGCGGATTGACGACCTGATCGTGCGCGCTCACATTACGGACGTTCGCACGGGGCGCCTGAAGGCGACTGGGCAAGGCGTCTACCTGCCGGTCTGGGGAAGCGGTACCGCGACGATCACACTTGCCGGGAGATAGGATGGTATGACATCGCTGCGGATGCACTTGCTGACATCCCCGATGGTCCTAGGCGACGGCGTGGTGATCGCCCGCCAGGAACGGCGCAATGAACGCGGAAAATTACTCCCGCCGAGCGCGGCTGCGGGAACCCGGTACGCCGCGCCGCAATTGCAGGCGCTCGGCCGCTGAGCGCCGGGCAACTTGACGGCCGGGTCGCGATCGTCACCGGCGGCGGGCGCGGGCTGGGCCGCGCCATGGTGCTCGGCCTTGCGGCGGCGGGAGCGCGCGTGATCGCGACCGCCGCCCGCGAAACGGCGGAGATCGAAGCGCTGGCGGCCGAGAGCCCGGACGGACGCATCATTCCGATGATCGCCGATGTCCGACGCGAGGAAGACTGCGCTCGCGTCGTGGCGACGGCGCACCACCGGTTCGGTCGGCTCGACATGCTCGTAAACAACGCCGGTCGGGGCATGAAGTATGTCAGCCAGCGCTTTCTGAAGGAGCCCACGCGGTTCTGGGAGACCGACCCGGAGGTCTGGCGCATGGTCATCGACACCAACGTCAACGGCCCGTTCCTGATGGCGTGGGCGGCGGTGCCGGGAATGATCGCCGCCGGCCGCGGGCGGATCGTCAACATCAGCATGAACTACGCCACGATGCGGCGGCGCGGCTTCTCGCCCTACGGACCGTCCAAGGCGGCGCTGGAATCGGAGACGATCATCTGGGCACAGGATCTGGAGGGCACCGGCGTCACGGTGAACGCCCTGCTGCCCGGCGGCGCAACGGCGACCGGCATGATCCCGGACGGCTTGCCCCAGGAGGAGCGCACCGGGCTGCTCGATCCAGCGATCGTCGTCCCACCACTTCTCTGGCTCGCCTCCGACGCCTCCGACGGGGTCACGGGCCGGCGGCTCGACGCCTCCCGCTGGAGGCAGGACATCTCGGAAGCCCAGGCCGCCGCCGCTGCAATGGACCATGCCGGCTGGACCGCGGCCTGACGATTGCTGATCAGCCCCGCGACGAGCGGCACACCGCAGGCCTGACGATGAGCGACCAGATCGTACGGTGATGGATCGGAGCAGCCGAGTGTCAATCGGCGGAACCACCGAAGGCAGGCGATCGCTTCTCGAAAAGCTGCGCCGCTTGGCGCGACCAGAACAGGTGATTACGCCTCCCCTCGCGCGGCCGCAGCTTCTCGCGGCCGAGCTGTAGGCAGAAGCGCTAGGTGCAATTGCAAAGCTACTGTCCGTCGGAGTCGCGCGATGACGAGAACGCGCTTCTAGCCTTGTGCAGCGCCGTGACACGCTTGACCTGGGCAGTGCAGCACGGCGTGAGTTCGGCCGTCTTCGCGACGCTCATGCGCGCCTCGCGCAGATCCACCATACGGCGGTGCTGCGCATGGTCCGCCTTGCGGCTGGTGTACCGCCCTTTCCGCTTCGCGATGTCAATGCCCCGACGCTGCCGCTCGCGCCTGTCCTCGTAGTCGTCGCGCGCAGCTTACGGCGCCACCCGCAACAGCGTCTCCTGCACCGCCTCGAGCACGATGCGCGCCACGCCCGCGCTGCCGGCCACCAGTAGGGCAAGTCAATGATGCCCGGCACGGCTAGCCTCGGCGCCCTTACCCCTCATCGCCGCGACCAAGCACTCGGTTCCGCCAGCGGTAGGCGGCTGATCCGGTCGATCTTCTCCGCCACGACCACCCTCGCCCGACTGATTTCTCTGCGGCGATCACCAGCGCGCTCGGATGGGAGGTGATGGAGATCAGTGTCGCGGTCGTCTTGAGTCTCGTTCATCCCGACCAGCACGACGAGTTCGAGGAGCCGGTCGATCGGCAGAGATCGTTGCGTGCCGTCGCCAGGCTCGTGTTCGCCTCATTAATGGCCGGACGACAGCCCATTTGACGTCGCCCCTGTTTTTTCATCCATATTGAGCGAGAGTTTTCCAGCCCTTTGAAGCCTGCGGGCAAGGAGCTGGGCATGAAGAAGACGAGGCACACCGAGGAGCAGATCGCGTTTGCGCTAAAGCAGGCGGAGACGGGCACGGCGGTGTCGGCGGTGATCCGCCGGATGGGGGGGATCTCGGAGCAGACGTTCTACCGCTGGAAGAAGGTGTACAGCGGCCTCGGCGTAGGCGAATTGCGGCGCCTGAAGCTGCTCGAGGAGGAAAACCGCAATCTCACGCAGCTGGTCGCGGATTTGAGCCTCGACCGCTGGACTTCAGCCGGCCGCGTAAGCCGACGGACAATTCCTTCGTGGAGTCGTTCAACGGGCGGCTGCGGGACGAGTGCCTGAACACGCACTGGTTCCTGTCCCTGGACGACGCGCGGGGCAAGATCGAGGCGTGGCGGCGAGACTACAATGAGAGCCGTCCTCACACATCGCTTGGCTGGCTGACACCGGTCGAATATACTGCTGCCGCTGCCAAGATCGTGGCCGAATGGATGCCGGAAACTCACCCTCGACTTGGATGAGAAACCGGGGGAGCCTCACTTAACCAACGCCCGTTCTCATCTGGGATGGTTGATTGAGAAAGCGCCAGTTCTCCCTATTGCCACTTTTGCTGGTAAATAATGTCGGGATCCTTGTGATGAATCCCCCAACCGGCGAACAATTCCATGGAACGATGACGGGGTTGTGAACGGTGGCGGGCGGGGGGATTAAAGATAGCGAGCGGTTCGCGGGGTTGATCCAAGATCATACTGGTATCGTCCGGAATGTCGCGGGCAGTTATGCCCGCGATCCTCATAATAGCGCCGGTCTGATGCAGGGAATCTTGGTCAGTCTATGGGCGTAATGGCTACGCTACCATGAGGCGCGGCCTTTCCCGACATGGATGTACCGCGTGGCGCTCAACGTCGCGCTGTCGCATGCGCCGCGCGGCTGGACCGCAGTCGCTTGCTGGGCGCGATACGATCCGGCAGGCATTGATCGCATGGGTTTTCCGCTGCTGTGACAGAAAGACCGGGTCCGGTTCTGCAAGGCCAAAGCTTCATCGGCGCCGGTCCCTCGCCGCGCAGGTGTCGGGCCACCTTGGTGTCGCCGCGGGAATGACGTCGCTGTCGCTCGCCTATTTCACCGCGGTCGTTGTGATCCTAGCGATGCGTCGTCGGGCCTTCTGGGCAATGGCTCGCAACGCGCGCTGGTGTTACGAATTCTGCTGCGTCGTTCGTCCAAGCCGGTGATGACCGATGACGTCGCGACAAAGAGATGGTTCGTGCAAGAGATTCTTCCCTTAGAGCGCGACCTCGTGCGCTTCATCGCGCGTCATTGCCGCGATCAGGCGGATGTGCTCGATCTGCGACAGGAGGTGTATGAACGCGCCTTGACCGGGTCACCGGTCGATCGCCTGCGATCGACGCGCAGCTATGTGTTCACGATCGCGCGCAACGTGTTGATCGACCGGGCGCGCCGCGCCAAGATCGTCTCGTTTGAACAGGTTGCCGACATCGAAATGATCGAATGGGATGTCGATGTTTCTGCGCAGGATCGCCACCTGACGGCCCGCGACGAACTGCGTCGGGCGATGCAGGGGCTGGAACAACTGCCGCCGCGCTGCCGCGAGGTGGTTCGTCTGCGCAAGGTTGAGGGGCTGAGTATTCGCGAAACCGCCAACCAGCTCAGCGTCAGCCACCCTACGGTGGAGCGTCAGCTGACGCTGGGGCTGCGCGCGCTGGCGAATTTCATGCTGGGCGGCGACGTGCGGATCAACCGTCCGCCGGCCCGTCCGGTCGCGGTGAGAAAGGCCGATCGATGAGCGTCGAACGCGACATCGAGCAGCAGGCGGCACAATGGCTCGTCGTGCGCGAACAGCCCGGCTGGAGCGCCGCCGAGGCCGCTGCGTTGCAAACATGGCTGGACGACAGCGTGGCGCACAAAGCCGCGTTCTGGCGGCTGGAGGCAGGCTGGCACGCCGCCGACCGCCTCGCCGCGATGCGCAGTGGCAGAGCCGTCGTGTTCGACAGACGCTGGACGCGCGCATCGGTCTGGGCGCTCGCGGCATCGCTCGTGATCGTCTGCCTCTCGGCCCTGGCGCTGTGGCAGTTGCGGGCGAACCGTGACGCCGCGTCCGCGATCCGCATCGCCACGGCGGTCGGGGCGCAACGCCAGGTCACGCTGGCGGACGGCAGCGCCGTCACTGTCAACACCGCCAGTGTGATGCGGGCGTCGCTTGCGGGCGGACAGCGCCGAGCGTGGCTCGACCGCGGCGAGGCGTATTTCCAGATCGCGCACGACCCGAGCCACCCGTTCGTCGTCTTCGCCGGCAGGCGCAAGGTCACTGTCCTCGGCACTAAATTCTCGGTCCACAGGGATGGCGAAACGGTCATCGTCGCCGTCGCGGAGGGCCGCGTGCGCGTCGAGGACTCCGATCCGGCGAAGCCCGAGCGTGCCGCGATCATCACCGCCGGCGAAGTGGCGATCACGCGCGGCCAGTCGATGCTGCTCGCCGACCGTTCCGAGCAGCGGGTGCAGGACGCACTGGCATGGCGGCGCGGCGTTCTGACCTTCGACCAAGTGACGCTGGAACAGGCGGTGCACGAATTCAACCGCTACAACAGGCGCCAGATCCGTCTCGGCGATGCGCAGGCGGGCCGGCTGCGCATCGGCGGATCGTTTGAGGCGACCAATATCGACGCCTTCACGCGACTGTTGCGCGATGCGTTCGGCCTGCGGATCACGAACGACGCGGACGGGGTGACGATTAAATCCTGACGACACGTTACGGCTTTCGACGAGCCGTTCGTCTGACGCGGTGACGGCACGAAGAGGCCGGCCGATGAGCCGATACAGGGGGGATATGCGTACATCTTATACGCTCGCGATTTTGATGGCGAACACGGCGATGGCGATCGCGCTGCCGGCAGCGGCGCAGCCCGAACAGCGCAACGCCGCATATCTGCACAGCTATGACGTCGCCGCCGGCAGCATGAAGGCGGCGCTCGACGCCTGGGCGCGCCAGTCGAAACAGCAGATCTTGTACCGCACCGATGATGTCCGCGAATTGCGCTCGCTCGGCGTGCGGGGCAGGCTGCCCGACATCGACGCGCTCGATCGCATTCTGGCGGGCTCCGGCCTGAAGATGCACCGGGATGCGTCGGGTGCGGTGGCGATCACCCGCCCCGTGGCCTTCACCAGCACCACCGTACAGGACGTCTCCGTCGCGACCGATACGCCAACGCAGGACCCCGCCGCCCAGAATAGCGACGGCATCGAGGACATTGTCGTCACCGCGCGCCGCACCGAAGAGCGCGCGCAGAAGGTTCCCGTCTCGCTGACCGCGTTCACGCAGAACACGATCCGTGAAAAGGGTATCAACACCGCGACCGACCTGCAGAATTTCACGCCGTCGCTGACCGTGCTCGGCAACGTCGCGCGCAACCAGGAAACGTACACGATCCGCGGCATGGGCGGCGGCGGCGGTGCGGGCACCGGCAGCGGCCCCGGCGTGGTCGGCTATTTCGCCGAGGTGCCGTCGTCGGCCAGTGGTCCCGGCAGTTTCTTCGACCTTGCCTCGCTTCAGGTGCTCAAAGGGCCGCAGGGAACGCTGTTCGGGCGCAACACGACCGGCGGCGCCGTGCTGCTGGAACCGGCGCGACCCAAGTTGAACACGGTCGAGGGCTATATCGAAGCGACGCTGGGCAATCTGCGCCGCCGCAGCGCGCAGGCCGCGCTGAACATTCCGGTCGTCGACGACGTGCTCGCGGTCCGCGTCGCCGGACAGTTCGACAAGCGCGACGGCTATGTCCGAGACGTGCTGACCGGGCGTGACTATCTCAACCGCAACAACTATTCGGTGCGCCTCGGCGTCCAATTCAATCCGACGGCGACGATCAGCAGCTATACCGCGGTCAACTATATCGACGTCGACGAACATGGCGGCGGCAGCATCCTGCTCGCGGTGCGGCCGGGCAGCCCCTATGCGTCGCTGCTCCAGCCCTATCTGGCGCAGCAGCAGGCGCGCGGGCCGCGACTGACTTCATCGGGCGTCGACACGTTCGAGAAGGCGAAGAACCTGCTCGTGCTCAACAACACGACGTGGAACCCGGCGCCCGAACTGACCATCAAGAACGTCTTCAGCTACGGCCGGACACGATCGACCAGCGCCACCGATCGCGATTCCACCCCGCTGCCGATCGCGGACCTGCTCGGGGCGTTTCCCGGCAAATACAACAATAACCTGCGGACGATCACGGAGGAACTGCAGGTCCGCTACGACAACGGCCGTTTCGCCGTACAGGGCGGCGGCTTCTACCTCGACGAGAAGAGCCCGCAGCCGCTCACCTTCCTGACCGTCAACCCCTTGCAGGCCGGGGGCATCCTGGGCGGTGGCCCGATCATCCTGCCGACGGTGGTGCAGACGCTGCTCGGCGTGAACGGGCCGCTGCTGCCCGCGCTCAACATCCAGCCCGACGCGTCAGTGCGCGGGCGCAGCAAGGCCCTGTATGGACAGGCGCAGTACAAGATCATCCCGACGCTGACCGCGACGGCCGGGTTCCGCTGGACCTGGGATACGTTCGGCGGCGACATCCAGAGCTATCAGGACGGGCAAAGCTATCAGGTGCTCAGCCGGCTTGCCGCGCTGGGCCTGATCCCGGCGGCGACCGCGGCCCAGTCGATCGCGCTCAACTCCAACCTGTGCGTCTATGATGCGTTTCTGGCCGTGGCGGCGGGCGGGTTCCCGACGCTGAAATATCCGAACTGCACCAAGCCCACCTTCAGCGGCAAAAGCGACGGGCCGACCTGGCAGCTGGGGCTGGACTGGCAGGCCGATCCGCAGACTCTGGTCTATGCTGTGTCCCGGCGCGGCTACAAATCGGGTGCAAACAACCCGATCGTGACGCTGTTCCTGGGCAGCGACTATCCGCTCGCGCCAGTGAAGCCGGAGCGTGTGACCGATGCGGAGGTCGGACTGAAGCGCGACTGGGATATCGGCGGCGTCAAGGCGCGCACCAACGTCGCCGCCTTCTACACCTGGTTCAACGACGTGCAGGTGATCCAGCGTGCGGCGATCGCGGGTGCCGACATTCTGGCGAACGCCAAGAAGGCGCGCGTCGTCGGCCTCGAATTCGAGGGGCTCATCATTCCGTTAAAGCCGCTGACCATCAGCGGCACCTATTCGTACAACGATGCGAAGTTCCTCGATTACGTGACGATCCCGATCCCCGCGATCCCGTCGGCGCTGACCGCGGCGCAACCGTCGCGCAACCTGTCGAGCACGCCGTTCACCTTCGTCGCGCGGCACAAGTTCAGCCTCGACGGACGGCTGGCGCTGCCCATCCCGGCGGCGGAGGGCGACATGGCGGTCCGCGCGACCTATTCGTGGCAGTCGCGCCAGCGCGTCGCGCCGGACGCACAGCCGTTCGATACGATTGCGCCTTACGGGTTGCTCAACCTGCGGCTGGAATGGAACCAGATGCGCGGTGCGCCGCTCGACCTCGCGATCTACGGCACCAACGTCCTGAACAAGGCGTACCGGATCACCGCCAACACCGGCTACAACAATTCGGGCTTCAGCAATTCGATCTATGGCGAGCCGGCGCAATACGGTCTGTCGCTGCGGTATCGGTTCTGATGCGGCGGCGCGCGTCCGCGACGCTCGTCGCGCTGCTGCTCGCCGGTTGCGGCTCGGGTCCGGAACGCCGCGCGGTCACGCCCGCGCAGCAGCAGCTGGTCGACCGGATGACCGCGGCGGGTGCCGCGGACATCGATGCCAACGGCCGTGCCGATGGCGGAATGAGCGTCGCGGGCACGCTGGCCGGGCGCCCATTCGGCATCGCGGTGCCGGCGCGGTGGAACGGCCAGGCGGTGCTGTTCGCCAACGGCTATTCGATCCCCGGCAGCCCGGTGTCGGTGCCCGCCGATCCGGTCGCCAAGGATCCGTCCGGCGGCTTTCTGACCGCCGCCTACAAACAGGGGTTCGCGGTCGGCCAGAGCGCGTTCGACAAGCCGGCGATGGCGGTGAAGAGCGGCGTCGCCAACACGTTGCGCCTCCGCGGCTGGTTCGAACGGCTCGGCACGCGCCGTTTCTATCTGGGGGGCGCGTCGATGGGCGGCAACATCGTGATGGCGCTGATCGAGCAGCACCCGCGCGCCTTCGCCGGGGCGATGAGCGCCTGCGGTGTCACCGGCGACTGGAACAGCGAGGTCGGCAGCCTCGTCGACCTGCGCGCCGCCTATAATTTCTACACGCGCGGCACGAAATACGAACTGCCCGGCAACCACGATATCACCGCCAATGGCGTGTCGCCGACGCCGCCGACCGGCCTCGGCTTCGCGCGGGCACCGTGGCTGTTCTGGCAGCTGAAGCGCATGAGTGGGGTGATGGCCGATCTGTTCAAGGCCGCGCGCGCCAACCCGAGCGGTCCGGAGGCGCGGATAGTGGCGCGGATCGCATCGGTGGCGAAGGCCGACGCCGATCCCGCCAGCTTCATCTTCCCGATCATGACCGCGATGGTCAGCATGGAGGATATGCGCGCCAGTTTCGGCGGTGTCGTCTACGGAAACGTCGGCAAGGTCTATGACAGCCCGTCGCTGACGCCGGGCGAGAAGGCCGAACTCAATGCGGGTATCCAGCGGGTCGCATCGGATGCGCCGGCGCGCGCCTTTGCGGTGCAATGGCACCAGTCGACCGGCCGCTTCACCACGCCGCTGGTTGCGGTCCACAACCGCCACGACGGCCTCGTCTTCGCCGAGCAGGCGTTGTTGCTGAAACAGCGGGTGCAGGTCGCCGGCAACCAGGCGCATCTGTTCCAGCTGTGGGCGCCGTCGCTGCAGAAGGATATCCCGGGTACCGGCCTGAAAGGGTGGGCGCATTGCGGCTTCAACCCGCGCCAGGCGGCGGTGCTGTGGAACACGCTGCACGACTGGGTCGAGAGCGGCCGCAAGCCGGCCATGGGAGTCTATTGATGATCGACCGGCGACAGGCGCTGGCCCTTGGCGCCGCGGCCATGGCCGCGCCCGCATCTGCGCGAACCTCGCGCGATCCTTTCCTGTGGGGCGCCGCGACCGCGGGCCATCAGGTCGAGGGCAACAACGTCAACGCCGATATCTGGCTGCTCGAACAGGTGAAGCCGACGCTGTTCGCCGAACCGTCGGGCGATGCCTGCGACAGCCTGCATCGCTGGGATCAGGACGTGGCAATCGTGAAGGCGCTGGGCCTTAACGCCTATCGCTTCTCGGTCGAATGGAGCCGGATCGAACCGGCCGAGGGGCAGTTCAGCCAGGCGTACCTCGATCATTATGCGCGGATCGTCGATCGCTGCCGTGCGAGCGGGCTCGCCCCCGTCGTCACCTTCAGCCATTTCACCACGCCGCGCTGGTTCGCCGCGCACGGCGGGTGGGAGGCGCCCGATGCGCCGACTTTGTTCGCGCGCTATTGCGACCGGGTGGCGCGCGCGATGGCACCCGGAATCAGCCATGCGCTGACCTTCAACGAGCCCAATCTGTCGATCAACGGGCCATGGTCGCGCTTCCGCCCCAATGCGAAATCGAACGCAGCGACGCAGGCGATGCTCGCCGCGGCGGCGCGGCAGAGCGGGTCGGACCGCTTCTCGCTGCTCAATGCGGGCGATTCGACGCCGATGATCCCCGGCGTGCTGCGCGCGCACCGGCTGGGCCGCGCCGCGATCAAGGCGGTGCGCGGCGACCTGCCGGTGGGGATGAGCCTCGCCATCTCCGACGACGTGTCGGTCGGCGGCGACGCGATGCTCGCCGCCAAGCGTCGCGCCTATTACGAACCGTTTTTCGAGGCGGGGCGCGACGACGATTTCCTCGGCGTGCAGACCTATGAACGCACCTATATCGGCCCCAGCGGGCCGGTCGACACGCCCGCATCGACCCCGCGCTGCGCCGACGGCAAGCCGTACGAACCCGAAGCGATCGGCGGATCGATCCGCTACACGCACAAGGCGACGGGAAAGCCGATCCTCGTGACTGAGAACGGCATCGACACGACCGACGACGCCGAACGTGCGCGATTCATCTCCGCTGCGATCGCCGCGGTGGAGGCGGCCCGGCGCGACGGCATCCCGGTGCTGGGGTATATCCACTGGTCGCTGCTCGACAATTTCGAGTGGCTGAGCGGCTACAAGCCCCGTTACGGTCTGGTCGCGGTCGACCGCACCACGTTCAAGCGGACCGTCAAGCCGAGCGCGCATGTGCTCGGGGGGATCGCGCAGGCCGGCGGTACGCGTTGAGCGAACCGGCGTTCCTGTGGGGCGCGGCGACCGCCGGGCATCAGGTGGAGGGCAACAACACCAATGCGGATATCTGGCTATTGGAGCAGGTGCCGGACACCACGTTCGCGGCGCCGTCGGGCGATGCCTGCGACAGCCTGAACCGCTGGCCCGAGGATATCGCGCTCGTCGCCGGACTCGGGCTGAACGCCTATCGCTTCTCGGTCGAATGGTCGCGGATCGAGCCGGCGGAGGGACAGTTCAGCCTGGCCTGGCTCGACCATTACGCACGGATCGCCGCGGCCTGTCGCGCGCGCGGGATCGCACCGGTCCTGACGCTCAGCCACTTCACGTCGCCGCGCTGGTTCGCGGCGGCCGGCGGCTGGGGCAATGACGCGGCCCCGGCGTGGTTCGCGCGCTTCGCTGGTCGGGTGGCGCAGCGGATGGGACGGCTGGTCGGCCATGTCGTCACGTTCAACGAACCCAATCTGCCGCTGATGGGCCGGTGGATCGCGACACCGATCGCCGATCCGGCCCGGCGGTCGCTGGACGCCATGATGGCGACGGCAGCGTGGGCATGCGGATCGGACCGTTTCGCCGTCTGGGTGTATTCGCGCGGCGACGATCTGCCGCGCCTGCTTGCAGGACATCGCGCCGCACGCGTCGCGTGGAAGGCGGTGGCACCGACCGCCCTGGTCGGCATGAGCCTCGCCATTCCCGAAATCGTCGGCGATCCGCGGGCCGTCGCGGCCTACCGGCGCCATGCCGAGGACCCGTTCCTCGCCGCCGCGCGCGACGACGATTTCGTCGGGGTGCAGAATTACGGGCGGCTGGTGCTCGACGCGAAGGGGGTGGTGCCGCCGTCCCCTGCGGTCGAGCGGACGCAGTCGAGGGATGAATATCATCCGCAATCGTTGGGGCCGGCGGTTGCTCATATCGCCGCCGCGACCGGGCGTCCGGTGCTGGTGACCGAAAACGGCATCGCCGCCGCCGACGATACCCAGCGCGCGCGGTTCATTCCCGCCGCGATCGCGGCGCTGGATGCGGTGCGCGGGCAGGGCGTGCCGGTGCTCGGCTATTGCCACTGGTCGCTGCTCGACAATTTCGAATGGCGCCGCGGCTATACGCAGCAATTCGGTCTGCACGCGGTCGACCGGCGGACGTTTCGGCGCACCGCCAAACCCAGCGCGCGCGTCTATGCGCAGATCGTGGCGGCCCGGCGGTGATCGCCGCGCTGCTTCTCGCGTTGCAACTGGTGTCGGCGCCTTGGCCCGACACGCTGTCGCCGGCCGCCCGCGCGGGCCTTGCCGCCGACGCGGCGCGGCCGCCGGCCGGACCATCGATGGCGGCGCGACGGGATCGCGCGGAGCAGATCCAGCGGGATATCGGCGCGCGGCAGCTGACCCGTTATGGCGTGACGATGGCGGATCGAACGATCGCCGGCGTGCCGGTGCGGCTCTTCACCCCACGTGGCGGCGCACGGAGAAGCGCTATTCTCCTAAACCTGCACGGCGGCGGGTTCGTCGTCGATTCGGGATCGATCACGGAAAATGTGCCGATCGCGGCGCTGACCGGTCATGTCGTGGTCGCCGTCCGCTACCGCCTCGCCCCCGAGCATCCTTTTCCCGCCGCGCTCGACGACGCGGCGGCGGTCTATCGCGCGTTGCGGGGCGAGGCGCCGGGGCGCCGGATCGCTCTGTACGGCACGTCGGCGGGGGCGATCCTCGCCGCCGAACTCGTCGCGCGGTTGCGGGCCGAGCACGTCGCGCCACCGGTGGCGCTCGGGTTCTTCTCCGGCACCGGCGATCTGACCGCGGGCGGGGACAGCGCCGCGCTGTTCCTGAACGCCGGTGCGATGCGGGCGGTCGCCACGCTCTATGCCGGCGCGCACGATCCGGCCGATCCCGCCTTGTCGCCGGCACGCGGAACCCTCGACGGCTGGCCGCCGACGCTGTGCGTCAGCAGCACGCGCGATTTCCTGCTCAGCGCCACCGCCGATGTCTGCCGCCGGCTCGATGCGGCCGGCACCGACGCACGCCTGATCGTCCACGACGGTCTGCCGCATGCTTTCTGGAGCTATATCGAGGCACCCGAAAGCGATGCCGCGTTCGCAACCATGGCGCGGTTCCTGCGCCGCCATCTGGAGACGATCCCATGACGCGTTGGCTGATCCCGCTCGCCCTGCTCGCCGCACCGGCGGTCGCGCAGGGGCCGGTCAAGCAGGTGCCGGGCTTCACGCTGCCGCCCTCCAACCAGTTGAGCGACGCCGCGCGGCGGGTGCTGGCGCGGATGGATGCGGCGACCGCCCCTGATTCGGTCAAGGGCGACGTCGCGAAACAGCGCGCCTTCTATGGCCAATGGAACGACGATCGCCTGGCCGAGATGCGCCGGCATTTTCGTACCAGCGTCCGTCACGCCACTATGGGTGGCGTCGGGGTCGACAGCGTCGAGCCCGAGGGCGGCGTTGCGCCCGCCAATGCGGCACGCGTGCTCATCAACGTTCACGGCGGGGCGTTCATGTGGGGTGCTGGCAGCGGTGCGCTGGTCGAGGCGATCCCGGTCGCCGCGACGATGCGCGTCCGCGTCGTGACGGTCGATTATCGCCTCGCGCCCGAGCATCGCTATCCCGCCGCGTCCGAGGACGTCACCGCGGTCTACCGCGAGCTGCTCAAGCAATACCGGCCGGAGAATATCGGGATCTACGGCTGTTCGGCCGGCGGTATCATCACCGCGCAGTCGGTGGCGTGGATTGCCAGCAAGGGTCTGCCCCGCCCGGGCGCGATCGGCACCTTCTGCGGCACCGGTGCAGCCTATAGCGGCGACAGCCCCTATGTCGCCACCGCGCTGGCCGGCAACGCGCCGCCAGCGATACCGTCGCTGGCCGCCACCTTGCCGGTGAGCTACATGGACGGCGTGCCGGCGACCGATCCGCTCGCCTATCCGCTGTCGGCCGATGCGCAGGTGAAAGCGATGCCGCCGACGCTGCTGCTGGCCGGCGGGCGCGATTTCGCGGTCAGCGCGCTGACGCTGGCGCATCGCCGGCTCGCCGCCGCCGGGGTGGCGAGCGAATTGCAGCTGTTCGACGGCTTGCCCCACGCCTTTTTTATGTGGCCCGACATGCCCGAATCCGACGAAGCGTTCGCGACGATCGCGCGCTTCTTCGACGCGCATCTCGGTCGTCGCCCCCGCTGATCGATTCTTCAAGGAGATGCCCATGTCGCTTCGTTCCGCCGTCCTGCCGATCGCCATCGCGATCGTCGCGCCCGCCGCGGCGCAGACCGCCCCGCTGACACCCGCGCAGACCGCGCTGGTCGCCAAGGCCCGCGCCAGCGGCGCGACCGATCTAACCACCCGTCCGGCGCCCGGGGGCGGCATCACATTGGTCGGCAAGCTGGAGGGCGACCAGTTCGCCATCGCCGTTCCCGCCGGATGGAAGGGCGACGGCCTGGTCTACGCGCATGGCTATTCGACGCCCGGCACCCCAGTCGCGGTGTCGGAGGACCCGGTCGGCGCCAACACCGGCGGCGGGCTGATGCGCTTTGCTTACGAGGATGGCGTCGCGGTCGGCCACAGCGCCTATGACAAGGACGGCCTGGGCGTCGAGACGGGGACACTCAACACCAAGCGGCTGCGCGACTTCCTCGTGAAGCTGGGCGCCCGCCGCGTCTATGCTACGGGCGATTCGATGGGGGGCGGCATCGTCGTCACCCTGCTCGAAACCGATCCCGGCGCCTTTGCCGGCGGCCTTGCCCGCTGCGGGGTCGTCGCCAGCTGGAAGACGCTCCTCGGCCAGCTGTACGACATGCGCGCCGCCTACAACGTCCTCACCGCCGGCACGCCCTATGCCCTGCCCGGCGAGAAGGACATCCGCCGCTCCGCGCTCTCGACGACCCCGCCGGCCGGCAGCGCGATGGACGCCAAGACCTATGGCTGGACGCAGCTGACCCGGATCGCGACCCCAGTGCTGGCGCTGTTCGACGCAGGGAAGAAGAACCCCGGCGGGCGCGAGGCACGCATCCTGCGTCAGGTGGCGGCGATCGGCGGGTTCGACGTCGATCCCGGATCGATCGCCTTTCCGCTGGTCACCGTCGCGCTGGGCGCGGACGATATGGCGGCGACCGCCGGCGGCCTGCCCTACGGCAATATCGGCAAGGTCTACGCCACCGACACGATGACCCCGGCGGAGGCCGCGGCATTCAATCGTGACGTGCAGCGCGTCACCGCCTCTCCCGCAGCGCTCGATTATATGACGCGCTGGCACGAGGCCAGCGGCCGGATCGCCGATCCGCTGCTGACGATGCACAACAGCATCGATTCGCTCGTTCCCTACGCGCAGGAAACCCTGCTGTCCGCCGCGGTCAAAAAGGCGGGACGAGCGAACCTGCTCGCGGTGTATGTGGTGCCGCCGCTGCGCGCCCCCCTACCCGTCGGCGGCGTCGAGGCCTACACGCATTGCGGCTTCACCCCGGCGCAGAGTAAGGCGGCGTGGACCGCGCTGCATACATGGGTCGATACGAAGCAGCGTCCCGCGGCCGACGCGGTCAAATAGCATGCGCGCCTGGCTTGCGGTTGCGCTCTGCGCCCTCGCCGCAGCCTCGGCAGGCGCCCGCGAACCGGCGCCGTTCGCCGCGGCCGTGCCCGCGATGGGATCGTCATGGTATCCCGAGCAGTGGCCCGAGGCGCGGTGGGATGCCGACTTAGCGCTGATGGAGCGCGCGCACCTCAACGTGGTGCGGGTCGGCGAATTCGCATGGGCACGGATGGAGCCCCGCGATGGCGCGTTCGACTTCGGCTGGCTCGACCGCGCCATCGATGCAGCAGCGCGGCATCGCATCCGCGTCGTGATCGGCACACCGACCGCGGCGCCGCCGATCTGGCTGACCGAGGCGCATCCTGACGTCCTGCGTGTCGACGCCCATGGCAGCGTCGCCGGCCACGGCGCGCGACGCCAGTTTTCCTACGCCAGCGCAACCTACCGCCGCTACGCAAGCCGGATCGCGGGCGAACTGGCGAAGCGATTTGGCCATAACCCCAACGTCGTCGGATGGCAGATCGACAACGAGATCGGGGTGCCGTCCTACGACCGCGAGGCAAACGCGCGCTGGGCGGCGTGGCTCGCCACTCGCTATGACACGATCGATGCGCTCAACCGCCGCTGGACGACGCAATATTGGAGCCAGGTCTATACCCGGTTCGATCAGGTGCCGCTCACGCTCGCCGCGGAGCAGAACCCCGCGCTGGTGCTCGATGCGCGGCGCTTCGCCAGCGCCGAATGGGCGGACTATATCGGCGATCAGGCGGCGGCTATCAGGGCGCATGCCGACCCCCGCCAGTTCGTCACCACCAATTCGACGCAGTGGAACGACAATTTCGACCAATATGCCGTCCACCACGACCTCAATATCGCCGCATGGGACGAATATGTGCCGGACGGCCACCCCGACTGGCCGGCCAATGCGCTGCATCATGCCGTGGTGCGCGGTTACAGGCAGCGCAATTTCTGGATCATGGAAACCCAGCCCGGACGCGTCGATTGGGGCCGCGTCAACCGGTCGCTCGATCCGGGGCAGACGCGCGAGCTGGCGTGGCAGGCGGTCGCGCACGGCGCCGATGCGATCCTCTATTGGCAATGGCGCAGCGCACTGAATGGGCAGGAGCAATATCACGGCACGCTGATCGGCCCCGATGGCACGCCCATGCCGATCTACGACGAGATCGCGCGGACGGCCGACGAGATGCGGCGAGCCGCACCGTATCTCGCCGGCACCACGCCGGCACCGGCCGAGGTCGCGCTAATCTACTCACAGGACAGCCGCTGGTCGATCGAGCAGGAGCGCCACACCCGCGACTATGATCCGGTCGCGGTGATGAAGGACTGGTATCGCCCGTTCCACGCGGCCGGTATCCGCGTCGACGTCGTCGCGCCGAACGCCGACCTGTCGCGCTATCGGCTGGTGCTCGCGCCACAGCTGACGGTGCTGGATGCTGCCATCGCGCATCGCCTGGAGGCGTATGTGAAGGCGGGTGGTCATCTGCTGTTGGGGCCGCGATCCGGCATGAAGGATGGCGACAATGCGCTGGCCGCGCGCCAGCCCGGCGACCTAACCGGACTTCTTGGTGCCCGGGTCGAATACTACTACCCGATCGACGCCCCGGTGACGCTGTCCGGGAATGGGTTCTCGGCGACGGCGCACGTCTGGGCTGAGACGCTGGACACCATTTCCGGCGCGACCATTATAGCACGCTACCGCCCGAACAGCGGCTGGCTGTCCGACAAACCGGCCTTCGTCATGAAGTCCGCTGGGCGTGGCTGGATCGCCTATCTGGGCGCACTGCTCGACTCCAAAGGGCAAGCTGCCGTCACGACTTGGGCGCGGGCGCAGGCGACCTTGGCCGGACCGGTCGTGCCAGCCCAGGCAAACCTGGAGATCGTGGAACGGCGGCGTGGCACGTCGCGCTACCTCATCGCGATCAACCACAGAGACACCGATCTGCAACCGGCGTTTCCCGCCGGATTTACGAAGGTGGTGGCAGGCATGTCCGGAAAGACGCTTCCCGCGCACGGCGTGCTCGTCCTGACCTTTAACGATGCACGTTGAACTAAGAGGGAAAGGGACAATCGGCAGGATTTTGGCATCTATCCCATTTTTTCCACCGGTTTTCAGTGCCCGCTTTTTGATTGACTCATCCCGCTGGCACCAGAAGCCGACCGAAGTTGAGCTGCTACCTGTTCGTGGACCACTTGTCTTGGCCGTCATCCCGAGCACGCAGAGCATGAAGTCGAACCGTTTCCGCGTAACCGCCCTCCGGCAAGGAGCCGATGTGGGCTATCCCGTTCGCAGCATGCCGTGAAGCGAGGACTAGCTGGCCCAGGCGTCGGTAGTGGTCACCGACATTCAGGTGCAGCGACGGCAGAAAACCTTGACGGTCGCCCGGTTTCCCATCCCGGCGTGATGCGAGCTTCCGGCCTGCATCCGCCGGGATTAATCCCGGCGGATGCAGCATATTCGGCTGGCGTCAGCCAGCCAAGAGCCGTGTGAGGACGGCTCTCGTTAAAGTCCCGCCGCCAGGCCTCGATCTTGGTCCGGGCATCGGCCAGCGATAGGAACCAGTGGCTGTTCAGGCACTCGTCTCGCAGACCGCCGTTGAAGCTCTCGACGAACGCGTTGTCGGTCGGCTTGCCCGGCCGCGAGAAGTCGAGCGTGACGCCGTTCTCGTACGCCCACCGGTCGAGCGCCTTCGAGATGACTCGGGGCCATTGTCGACCCGTTTGGTCCTGGGCGCACCGCGTGCCAGCACGATGCGCGTCATCGCCTCGACTACCTGCTCACTCTTGATGCCTTGGTCGACGTTGATCGTCAACGCCTCCCTCGTGAACGCATCGACCACCGTCAGCGCCCGTAACCGCCGCCCGTCGAACAACGCGTCCGAGACGAAGTCCATCGACCACATCTCGTCGGGCGCCGACGCCGCGGGCTGGCGTTCGCGGTTCGCAGCGCTGACATTACGGCGAGGACGTCTGAGCCGGAGGCTCAGCCCATCCTCCCGGTAGAGCTGGTAGACGCGCTTGTGGTTCACGAGCCACCCCTCCCTGCGCAGCAGGATGTAGATCCGGAAGTAGCCGTAGCGCATCCGCGCCGCCGCCAGATCGTGGATGCGCAGCCTTAGCGGCGCTTGGTCCGGCTTGTGCGACACGTAGCGCACCGATGAGCGGTCGACGCCAAGCGCGAGGCAGCTACGCCGCTCGCTGACGCCGTGGGACGCCTGGACGTGCGCGACGAGCTCGCGCCGCGGCCCAGGCGTCAGAGCTTGTGGGATGGTCCGCCCCCTTACGGAGCGACGCGGTCGGGAGCATCCTGACTGCCTTCATTGAGGAGGACCGTCATGACAGAAGCAGCGGTGATCGGCATCGATATCGGCAAGACCTCGTTCCACCTGGTTGCGGTCGACGTGGCCGGAGCGATCCAGTGGAAGAAGAAGTTCAGCCGCACCCAGCTGATGCGGCACATGGGCACGATGCCGCAATGCCTCGTCGGCATGGAGGCCTGCTGCGGCGCGCATCATCTGGCGCGCGAGCTGACGGCACTTGGACACGACGTTCGCCTTATGGCGCCACAGTTCGTCAAGCCGTTCGTCAAGTCCAACAAGAATGACTATCTCGATGCCGAGGCGATCGCCGAGGCAGTGCAACGGCCGACGATGCGCTTCGTGCCGGCAAAGTCGGTCGAGCAGCTCGATCTTCAGGCGTTGCATCGGGTGCGCGAGCGGCTGGTCGGCCGGCGGACGGCGGTCATCAACCAGATTCGCGCGTTCCTCCTGGAGCGCGGAGTGGTGTTCCGCACCGGCCGGCAGCACATGGCGCGCGAGATGCCGATGCTGTTCACCGACGAGCGATCCACACTCTCGCCGCGGATGCGCATGATCCTGCAGCAGCTATGGGGTGAGTGGCGCGGACTCGACACCGACATCGCCGCGGTGACCAAGGAGATCGAAACGATCGCGGCTGCTGATGCCGGCTGCCGACGCCTTCTCGCCATCCCCGGTGTCGGCCCATTGGTTGCCACGGCGCTGGTCGCCGCTGTCGCCGATGGCACCGGCTTCAAGCGCGGTCGCGATCTCGCGGCGTGGCTCGGCCTCGTTCCACGCCAGCACTCCACCGGGGGCAAGCCGACGCTGCTCGGCATGTCGAAGCGTGGCAACAGCTCCTTGCGCCGGCTTTTCATCCACGGCGCCAGATCAGCGAGCATGCACATGAAACGTGATCGCGGCCTCGGCCCCTGGCTCGATCAGCTCGAGACGCGAACCCACAAGAACGTCGCCGTCGTCGCACTGGCGAACAAAATCGTACGCATCAGTTGGGCGGTACTGGTCCGGCAGGAAGAGTATCAGCCGCCAATGCCGATCGCCGCCTGAGCCGGGCACCCGCACAAAGAGGTCTGCAGCGAGAGGAGTGATGGCAAACAGTCGATGGTGACACGATCGAAGCCTGGCCAAAAATGCAGCCGTCAAAGGCTGGACCAGCTTGAAAGGCCGATCGTGACGCGTATCCCATCATGGCCAGGGATCGAGATGTCCCACACACAGGCCGGATACATTTACGCAGACTGTGCCGCCGACCACATCTCACGCTTGCCAGACGGGGGCGGACCATACATTTTTGCGAGCACGTCCTGCAGGATATGCTAGTCCAGGCTCAGGTCCGCAACGAGTTGCTTCAGCTTGCGGTTCTCGTCCTCGAGCTGCTTCACCCGCCGAAGCTCGCCTACGCCAAGCCCGCCATACACCTTCTTCCAGCGGTAGAAGGTCTGCTGCGGATTCCGGGATCATCGCGCTCAGCATTCCGGAATGATGGCGATCACGGTTCCGACATCATCGCGATCGGCGTTCCGACGTGATGGCGATCAGATGCGGGTTGTTTTCGCGGTGTGATCCGGTCGTCGCTGGCTGCTTCTTTTGAAGGAGCGGCCGATGCCGACGGAGCGAATACCGATGCGCAAGATGCGCGAGATTTTGAGACTGACGTACGACGCCGGGCTTCCATCGCGGGAGGTGGGACGCCAGGTGGGTGTAGGCAGCACCGGCGTGCGTGTGATGCTTCAGCGTTTCCGGGCATCGAAGCTGGAATGGCCGTTGCCGGAAGGGCTGACGGACACTGCGCTCGAAGCGGAACTCTACGGCCGCGGCGACGCGAGGCGGGCAGCGCGATCGACCCGAACCTGACTGGGCGGCCGTGAACCGGGAGCTGAAGCGCAAGCACGTCACGCTTCAGGTGCTGTGGGACGAATATATCGAGCTCCAGCCCGGCGGTTACCGGTATTCCCGATACTGCGACCTCTACCGCGCTTGGGAAGGACGTTTGCCGGTTACGATGCGGCAGACCCATCTCGGCGGGGACCGGATATTTGTCGACTACGCCGGAGACACGGTGCCGGTGGTGGTCGACCGGCTGACGGGCGAGATCCGCGAGGCCCATCTGTTCGTCGCCGTGATGGGCGCCTCGAGCCTTTCGTTCGCATGGCCAACCTGGACCGAGACGCTACCGGACTGGACGGACTCGCATGTCCGCGCCTTCGAATTCTTCGGCGGCGCGGCCCGGCTCCTCATTCCTGACAACGCCAAGGTCGCCGTCATCAAGGCGTGCCTTTACGACCCGCAGTGAACCGCGCCGGGTTTGTCGGAGGCTCCAACTCCTGAGAAGGTGGAGCCTGTATGAGCAAGACAACGAACAAGTATGCGCCGGAAGTCCGCGAGCGGGCGGTGCGGATGGTGGTCGATCACGAGGGCGATTAGTCGACGGTGACGTTGCCCTCGATACGATCGTAGGGAGGCACCTTGGTCTGGCAGTGGAAGCCAGCGCACAGGTCGAATGTCGACGACACCGCCACATAGGTCGGCACGGCCTGCACGTTGAAGGCGCGGAACAGCCGGGGGTCGATGCCGATGTTCGGCATGTCGTCCTTCTGGACCACCTGGCCGAGGCGGTTGACGAACTCCTTGGCCGAGTTGTTGGGGAAGCCACGGAAGACGACCACGCCCCCTGCCCTCGCTGTGTCGGCGATCAGCTGCTTGAGCGACGCCGGCGGCATGGAGAGGCTCGCAAAGACCATGAACTGCGGAGCGTCACCGCCCGGCGTGTTGGCGTTCGATGCCGCGCCCTGCACCAGCTCGTCGAAGTCGATTTTGCCGTCAGGTCCTTTCGGAAGGTCGATCGCCGCGACCCGCTGCATGTTGTCCATGCCCGACTTGCGGACGACGGTCGCCTGCTCGCGAAACTCGTCGCCACGGTCCTTCACCTGGTCCACGAAGGCCTGCGCTTCCGCCTGCAGGTCCGCCGCCCGCTTCTTCACCGCCTGGACGTCGAGCCCGTCCACGGTCTGCGCGAGGATCGCGGACACGCCCGCGGTGGCGAGAAGCGCGGCGAGTCCCAATGTCAGAAAGCGCATGCTTCTCTCCTCACAACACGCAGCAGTTGCGCTTGCGCCAGACGAGGTAGCCCATGTCCTCGCCACCGGCCGGGAAGGGGACGGAGATCGCCGACATCTGCGCGACGTTCACCGCCGCACCGAACGCCGCTACTTCGGGCTGAGCGACCCCGCCGGACGCGAATGGAACCTCCTCTGCGCGTGCCCCTGTTCCTCCCCCTGCTACTGCCGGCTGCAAGCTGAAACTGTTGGCCATCTGGTACGCGACCCACTGACGACTGAGATCGTGAACGCGGAACGCCGCCGGGAGCGGCGGCGCCTCGGCCGGGGTCGCAGGAGCGGCATCGGCCGGCACCGGTTCGCTTGGCCCAGCCGTTGCCTCTCTCGCTACCGGGACCGTCGTGCTCGTCATGGTGATGAGCTGAACTGTGCGGACGGATCGAGCTCGTTGCGCCCTTGCCGCCACAGTGGTCGCCGCCATCGAAATCAGTGCCGCTCCGGCAAGAAAAAGCGCTCGCATCTGGTCCTCCCGAACCCGTTTCTTGGAAAGTGAGATCGACAGATTCGAGGTTGTCAATCCCCCCGGCCTCGGTGAGATTGAGGGTAAAACAAGCCTTTGGACCGTAGGAAATGTGGCTCATCGACCGCGATACGAACGGCGTCGGAGGACGCCGCATACCGCTCCCCTCTCCTCTTCGGGAGGCTTTGGTGCGCTGGTATATCGGTGAGGGCTCCCGCGGTGATGAGGAAGCCGGCATCACGCTCGTCCAGAACGCGCGCATCGGGGCGAAATGGATTGCCTGCGACTGCCTGGCGGCCGATGAAGCGCCGCCGATCCTGACGCCGGCGTTCCTGTCCGAGGCGGAAACCTACTATCTTCGACGGCTCACCAGCATCAAGCGGCCCGAGCATCGCAAAGACTGCGCCTTTTTCCGGGACCAGGTGACTCACCGCATCACCGAAGTCCGGTCGCGAGAGACCCCCGCCGATCCCCCGGCCGGTTTCTTCGAGGTGCTACGTCCCGCCCCGGAGAAGCTCGCTCAAAGACCAGAGGAGGATGCGAGCGACGATCGCACGCGCCATGCGTCGGTGCCCCGTCTGGCGCGGCTCCTGTGGCGCCTGATCGACGCTGCCGGGACCAATCGTGTCCCGCCCGAACAGCACGAGACCGAGCCCGCCTCCATCAAGCGCGAGTTCGAGGCTCTCGGCCGAGCGGCCGCCAAGATCGAGATCGCCCCCGGCATCCAGCTTAGCCGCACGTTCTGGACACATGCCAACGCGCTGCACAGCCGACGCGCCTACGCCATGCTGCGCCAGCTCGCGATGAGGTGGCCGAGCGGGCACGCGCCCCAGGGTTTCCTGGCGCTGTTCTCGCCGCAGGTCCGTGGCCACGTCGTCGACGTCCCCGGCGCCGAGCCGATCCACGTCGCCAACCGCGTCCAGTCGCCGTCGGTGCGCGGCAACCTTATCAAGGGACCGTTCCTCGTCCTGATCGTCGCCGGCGAGTATCCTGAGGCTCATGGCTATGCACCGCTCCGCGCCTAGAGGAACAGGACGCGGCCGGTCGGTGCGAGCCATCGTACTCGCCCGCGATGGCGCGACGAGCACCTCGACCTCGTACGCCTTGGCGTTGCGAGCCTGGAACGTGCGTTCCGTATTGACCGTGAAGGTCGGATCGACGGCCTTCAACATGTTCCAGAGGAGTTGTTCGCCTTCGTGGCTTTCCTCGTCGGTCCAAGCAAGATCGAAATCCTGCGTCTCGTCCGGCAGGTCACGTATAAAGCCCCCCGCCTCGACGGCGTACGCTGGCATCGTGTTGGTACCGACGACGAGAAAGGACCGACCGAGCAGTTGCCGCCGGTCGGCCTCACGAAGGATCGGCCCAGCTTCGTTCGCTATGGCCGGCACGCGAAGCGCCCGCGCCAAGCGCGCGGTCTCTTCAAGTGCCGCCCTGCCGATCGCTACGCGGGATTGGGCCTGGGCTTTCGTGGCTTGATAGTCCGACAGGATTCGGGCTTGTTCGTCCGACCAAGGGCCGAGGCTGCGTCCGTTTCCCTTGCGATCGCGCAACTCGTAGAGGTATGAACGGCCGCCGATCTCCTTGCGCGCCATACCGTATGGAAGCGCGGCGACGGCGCGTTCGGACTCGATCCAACCCTCGTAGCGCTGGCGCAGGTTGATTAGGACACGCGCCTGCTCA
Source organism: Sphingomonas sp. (assembly GCF_042096255.1). Taxonomy (GTDB): domain Bacteria; phylum Pseudomonadota; class Alphaproteobacteria; order Sphingomonadales; family Sphingomonadaceae; genus Sphingomonas. The sequence continues at coordinate 39,030 of NZ_JBELLZ010000012.1, forward strand.
TCGGTGAACGGAGTTAGCACTTGGATCGTATCCTGCAAAAGTTATCGAATTGGGATATGCAGGATAAGCCATCGTCAGGCAAATACCAGCCACGTCCTGCCGCTATGTTATCCTGCAGATTGGCATGAAAAAGGCCTTTGCAGGATAGGAGCGTTGACTGCCGTCAGTGGCAAACCCTCTTCTGGCCGAGAAACGCAGCCTTCATGACGCGAACCGTTTCGCCAGCCGCGCGCTCGTCCCGCTTTTCGCTGCGAGCTTAGCGCCATAGCGCATCACCGTCTTCGGATCCCGCCAGCGATAGGCCTGCATGATCGCGGCCAGGCTCTCACCGGCGGCGAGGCTGTCCTGCGCCACCCCGACCCGGATCGAGTGGCTCGACACCGCCTGAAGGCAGCGCGACAGTTCGGCCTCGGACATCTCGCCGAGCAGGCCCCTGTCGAAAGCGGCGGCGATCAGCCGCCGGTAGATCAGCGACACGCTGTTCGGGTGAAGGCCGGCCCGCCCCACTGAGTGCACCGTTCCGTCAAAGTGCAGAAGAACGCGCCGGAACAGCGCGCCCGCGTCCAATCCGGCCTTCTCGCGCCAATCGGCGACCGCCCGCATCGTTGGCGGCGAGAGATAGGCGACCTGCCCCTCACCTTCGCGATCGGTCTTGCTCTTCGGGATGAACAAGGTTCCCGCGCCATCGCGGTCGGGGTTGTCCACATGCGCCACCTCGATGGCGACCAGCTCGGACCGGCGGCACCCGCTATCATAGGCGACGCGCAGCAGGGCGCGGTCACGCAGGCCCAAGAGATCGCGTCGGCATGCCGCAAGGAGATTGCTGAGCGCGAGCCCGAACGCTGGCTCGTCCAGGTCGGTAACATCACCCTTGAACCGAATCGCGCGCGCCTGTCGCTGCCGCACGCCGCGCGCTTGGCGTGCGCCTTTCAATTCCAGTCGCACCAGCGGCGCGCGCGTCGGGTCGTCGAGCCCCGCCATGCGGTACGCCCAGCCGATGTTGACCAGATAGCGCTCGATCGTCGCGGCCGCGCGGTACCCCTCGCCGTGGCCGGGTTCGACGCCCGCCAGCATGCGGATGTAACGCGCGACATCGCTCGGCGTCGGCGCGCCGGCCGGCACGGCCTGGCGGCGGCACCAGGCGTTCCACAGCGCGAGGTCCGAGAGGAATGCGCGCACGGTATTGGCCGACCAGGCACGCGTCGCGGCGGCGACGAGTTCGGGATCGATGGGCCCATGCGCCCGCGCGAGTGCCGTCACCTCGCCCACGACATCGCCGTCGGCGGACGACCGTGACGCGGCGCGAAGGAGCAAGGATCGCTCACCCGCCAAGACGCACTCCAAGCCATTTGGCGAGATGCGCACCCTCGGCCCGCAGGACGATCAGGTCCTCCACCGTGACCGCCCGGAAATGCGCGCCCGGGTTGCGGATCACGGCAATCCGCCGAAGCGTCTCGCGGATCGCGCCCTGGTCCTTGAACACCGGCTCGAACACTGCGCCCCATCGGTCGGGATGCTCGATGATGCGGCGGTAATGATCGATGTCGGCATAGGCGATGAGTTCATCGGGCGCCCTCCCCTCGTCGATGTCCCTCTGGCGGCCGGCTGACCAGGCCCGCCTGATCTCGCTCGGCAATCGGTCGAACCAGTCAGCGCCATAATGTGCCTGGAGCCTGGCCGCGATGAACCGGCGCAGTGCCTGCTCAAGCCGCTTGATCAGCATGCGGATCGCGTTTTCAAGCGCGTCCGCGTCAACCGTCACCGCAGCATCGGCGCCGCTGAACGGCGCGAACATGGAGGCCACCACCGCGGTGGGCAGCACGGTCAGGACGGGATCGAAGCCAAGATCGAGCTGGTAGCCGGTTCGCGCGATCGGGTCGGCAAGCGTCGCTGGCTCCGGGTCAGGCGCATCGCGATAATCGCCAAGCCGCGCGCGGAGCCCCTCCACCACCTCAGTGTCAGCTGGTGCGACATGGTCGACGAGGCGATCGAGTACGGTCAGCCGCGCCATCGCCGCGATCGACGCGTCGGGGAGGTCCGTTCGGACCCAGGGCGTGGTGAGCGCCTCGAACCTTGCCCGCGCCTCGGCCGCCCAATCCGGATAGGGCCGTAGAGCCTCCATGCTTCGGCTCGCGGCGATCACCGCCTCGATCTCCGAGCCGCGCGGCGCCCGCATCGCCGGGAACAGGTCGCCATAACCGGCGCGCAGGGCATAACCGATCGTGCCGGTCGCGCCCTCGGCATTGAGCCGGCGCTGCGTCTCGAGCAGCATCTCGCCCGTGCGCAGACGCATGGCGCCGACCTGATCGATAAGCCCCGTCGCGATCGGCGCGAGCGATCCGACGCCGGCAATGGCGCCGAGCAACCGGTCGCGATTTCGGCCAAGGCCGAGCGCGGCATAACTGTCCTCAAGCGCCGCCATTGCGGCGCGGCCGGTCGCGTATTGCGAACCCCAGTCGAGCTGTCCGATCCTACCTTGTGCTGCCGCGACGGCGGACGCCAGCGAGTGATCGGCGACGGTGCGCCCGAGCACCAAGTCCGACATCTTGCGCTCGGCTTCAACGATTTCGCGCGCTGTGCGGTCGATTAAGGAGCCTCGCGCCTCTTCGACCATGGCCTTGTCGGCCAGCGTGCCGGTGACCGCCGTAGCCGCGGCTTGGCTCGCGAGCGTTCCGCCCAGCGCCTCGCGCATCGCCTGCTCGGCAGCGCCACCGCGGAAGATACCCGCCGCCTCAATCGCCGCCCTCATTGGATCTGCCTCGATCATCGCGCGCTTCAAGAAGCGGGCGGTGGTCTCAGAGAGGTCACCGCGCGCGAAGCCACCGATCCGATCGGCCTTCGCGGCTGCGACCGCGCTCGCAATCTCCGTGTCGGCGGTCGAGGACGCGCGCGGCGGAAGATCCACCTTTAAGTCGGCGAGATCGAAGCCGCGCTTAGAAGCCTTGTGGGATCCGTCCGCCCGATCTTCGTCGTCTGCCGCCACGCGCGCGCCTCTGCTTGTCTGCCCTTCGGTCGTACTATCATCGACCGGATGAGAGCACCAGCAGTGTTGATAACGTTCCATTATCGACACTACGAAGCACGCCGCGGTAGACTGAGGCTTTTCCTTGGGGCTACATCTGCCCTGTGCCGAACCCCCTAGCCGACCTTTCCGCGCCGCCATGGACGGACAGACTGGCGGGATTGCTCGAACGCGCGAGCCTCGCAATCGGTCGCCTCGACGCCCGACTTTCCTCCTCGCCGGTGCGCGCAGCATGGCGCGAGCGCGCGGCGTGGACCGGCTTCGCCGACGCGCGCCGAGCGCAAGGCACGGAGCTCGACGAAATCGACGTTTTCGCGCTCGATTGCGGAGCATCGCTGCCACAGCGCCGGCCGATTGCCTTTGCCAACGAGGAGCTGACGGCGCTACGCGCGTGGCAGGCCGACCTCGCCAAGCCGCAGGCCCCGCATTGGCGCGAGCTGATCCCCGTCACGCTCGACCTTCCTCCCGATTGGGGTGACCGCCCTGCCCTGCTCCGCGCGCTGGAGCTTACGGCGCAGCACGCGCGCGCCGATCGCGGCGCCGGGCCGTGGCTCGGGATGCCTGCCCTGCTGAAGGCGCTCGGCGTTACCCGCACCCCCCTCCCCTGCCTCGTCGCCGCCGATAAGGCGCTGCGGCTCGCGCCGCGCGATCGCGACGCCATCGTGCCGCGCTATCTGAAGGCGCTGGCAGCGGCAGCGGAGGCGGGCCTCGAGCGGCTCGACGGGGTCGAGGCCGAGCGACTGAGGGCCGCGAGCGTCATTGCGCGCGCTCTCCGTCCGGGCACGCTGGTCGGGCTGATGGCCCTGTCGCAGCGACAGCCCCTGATTACGCCGCTCGGGATTGCGCGCACGCTCGGCATCACCGTGTCGGGTGCCGGCAAGCTGCTCGCACGCGCCGCCCGCGAAGGTCTGGTCGTGGAGATCAGCGGGAGGCAGGCATGGCGCGCCTATATCCCGCCCGACCTGGCGGTTGCTTACGGGTTCAGGCGGCGACCAGCGGGCCGGCCGACCCTCGCTGCTAGCCTGGCGCCGCTGGACGCGACGCTGGCCCGCTTCGATGCTGAGATGGCGGCGTTTGCGGAGCGCTTTCCAGAGCTCGCAGACGCCGGCGCGACTGACGAACCTGCCGCTGACGACGTTCAGGCCCAGAGGTGATCGAGAACCTTGGCTAAAGCGGCTTCGACCTCGTCGCGCGATGCGCCGGATTTGGGGTGCAATGTCAGAGTGACGCCCCCCCTCCCCTTCTTGTCGACGCGGAGCAGTGGCTTCCCCGCCGCGGTCTCGAAGCTTGGGAGCTCGCTTCCTGACCTCTTGGGGGATCCTGACTTCTTGGGGGGGTCGGCCGCCAGCCCTAGGAGACGGACTACCTCGAGGACCGGCAGCGAGTCGCCCTCGGCCTGGGACTCAGCCAGCCGTTTCGCTTCGCGGAAGGCCCGCGCCCGGCGGTCCTCAGGCTTGAGCAGCGCCTTCAGCGCAATTGCATTGCGGACACCGAGGTCCTGCGGGTTCGTGAACGCCGCCATGATCTCGCCCGGGAGCCGCGCCAGATCGAGGTAGCGCGTGAGCCAGCTTTCGGTGACCTTGAGCCGATCCGCCATCGTCTTCTGGCGGCCGTCATAATAGGCTTCCAGCGCGCGCAGATAATCCTTGGCGCGCTCGAGATCGGTCAGATCGTCACGCGCACGGTTCTCGATGTCCGCCAGCCGGAACGCCTCCTCGTCGCCGATCTCCCGGACATCTACGAGGAACTTGAAGTCAGGATAATTGTGCGACCGGAGCCAGCTGATCGACCAGTGGCGCCGCGCGCCGCAAATCACCTCAAAGTCGTAGTCCGGATCGCCGGCCACGCGCCGTACGATCGCCGGCATCTCCTGGCGGCCCTGCGCCTTGATGCTCTCGATTAGATCGGCGCAGCGGTCCTCGTTGAGCAGGCCGTATTCGCGGTTGTGCCCTGCCCACATCCGACAGCGCGCAGGATCGACGAGTTCGTGCGTGCGGGTGACGACCGCGCCTGACGCGAGGTCGGCAAGCCGGTTCGACCGACCCGTCAGCACGTTGGCGGCAATGGTCGAACGGCGCGCCGGCGCGGCGTTCCCCGTCAAATCGATTCCAGCCGCCAAATCGGCGGCGAAGCCACTGTTCTTACCGCTCATGCGAGCCTCCCCTTCGACGGCGTTGCACGCGTGCAATTTCCGGTTTCAGCGCGAATTGCACGCGTGCAATTCCGGCCGTTCATGCCAGTGCCTCCTGCCGCAGCCGCTTCTGATGGCTGGGCCACATCGAGCGGATATCGACCTCGATTTCGGCATTCACGCCATCGAGATAGGCCAGGCAGCGATTGCGAACCGCGGAGCTCGTCGCCGGACCATCGAGTTCGTAGACGGTCATCAGCCGCGCGGTCGCGTTGTCGATCTCGGCCGAATCCTTGAGGGGCGTGCGCACCATTGCGTGACCGAACAAGGTCCGCATCAGGTTCAGCAACTCCTTCTGCATCGATTTGCCCTCGTCGACTTTCGACGCGACGAAACGCAGGAACCGCAGTTCAGGCGCGAGCCCGCGCTCGGCCAGCTGCTCGACCGTCTCGTCGAGCATCGACAGGAACGCAGCCGTGGATGAGAAGTCCATCACCGTGGGCGGCACCGGCACGACGAGCGAATTGGCGGCGCGGAGCACCGACAGCGAGATTGCGCCGAGCGCCGGCGGCGGGTCCATGACGATCACGTCGAAGCGATCGGCAATGCTCCCGATTCCTTCCCGCAAACGATCGAGAAGCGCGCCGCTGCCACGGGCCATGCGCGCGGCCAATTCGTACTCAGACTGAAAAAGGCGAAGGTTCGCGGGGATGAGCTCGAGCCCATCGAAATGCGTCTTGCGGAGCGCGTAATCCAGTGACGATCGCTCGCCTTCCCGCAGGAATGGATAGAGTGTGTCGTCTTCCCCGAGGTCGAGGTCGGGCACATAACCGAACAATGTTGTAGCCGAAGCCTGGCTGTCGCAGTCGATGAGCGCCACTCGGTATCCCCGAATGGCGAGATACTGGGCGAGATGCACCGCAAGCGTGGACTTGCCGACGCCGCCCTTGAAGTTCTGGACGGCCACGACACAGCACGGGTCGTCCTGGCTTCGGTAAGGCCGCGTACTGAACACGCCTCGCATGTCGTTCAACTGCGCCAGCGTATAGCGTTCCCGGCGGTTGTTGTCGGTGCGCGCCGGCTCCGGAAGGCGACCGTCTTTCTCCGCATCGCGGATCGCCGCCGGCGTTCGACCTACAAGCTCCGCAGCCTTGCCGATCGTGAAGGTCGGTTCGCGGCGGTCGTCGGCACGGGCGCTGCGTGCCGAATCTCGCAGCCGTTCGAGGACCGAAGAGGTTCGGCTCGCGAGCGTGGCGACGGACACGAGACGATCCGCCTCCTCGAGATCGAGACTGTTAGACACCGGCGCACCTTTCGAAACTAAATCGACGCTACACGAACTTGCGCATTTCCGTCAAATCAGGGCTCAATTGCGAAAGTGAGCCGTACTTTTTGCTGCTGAATGAGCTTTTTTGGGGTCCAACCTGACTCGGTGGGGGCAACCAAATTGCACGCGTGCAATTCTCGTCAAGAGGCCCGGCCTCGCCGCGTCACCCAGCTCTCGCAAAACCCTTTCCACGCGGCCGCAAGCTTGACCCCCCGCAGCTTCTCCAACCGTGCGCCCATATGACCACGGAACGCGTCGGCGATCAGGTCAATGTCCCACCCGCCGCCATATTGCCGGCCGATCGCGAACAAGTCCTCGTGCCCGAACCGGATCGAGCCGCTCGGGAACGTAGGGTCCTCGCTTTTCAGTTTTGCTGCTGCCTTGGAAACCGTGGGTAGAGCCCCCTGCCCGACAGTGATCGATTCGACCGTACCGTCGCGGCGCGCGGCTCGTCCGCTCGAATGGCGATCGAGCTCTCCGACGGTCTCGATAACCTCGGGCGGCCCCTTCGGCTCGAACTTGAACTCAAGCTCGGTCACCGTCCTGCCCTGTCGGATTTCCCGCCATTCCACCCGGAAATGCGCTAGCTGGTCGATCTCGGCCTTGGCCTTGTCGAGCACCTTGCGCCTCAGCTGTGCAAAATCGGTATAGACTTCTGGGGGAATGCCGAGTGCGGCTCGCAATGCCGCCATATCCCCCTTCCAGGTTGCTTGCCGGCGGTGAAGCCGCAAGGCGCCGAGTTCGTACAGACGGAGCGCGTAGTTGGATCGGAAGCCGAGCACCGCCTGGCGGTTCAACACCGCGTACGTCTCCGAAGCCTGGATCATCTTGCGCGCGTCAGGCGTGAACTCCCACTCGATCCAGCCCGCTTCGCCGCCCTCCTCTTCCGTCTCCTCGCGCGATCGGGAGATGAGCGAGAAACGCAATGTCGCCTTCTTGCCGCGCCATGATCGATCATCGACGGCGAAGAGCGTACGGTGTAACTCCTCGAGCATGTCGGAGATGCGTTCGTTGCCCTTGTGACCGCGACGAATATCCGCCTTACGCATGCGGTGGGGCTTGTCTTCCCAAGCATCCCCACCCGCGGTCAAGATCATCAGTGCCAACAGACGCGACGCAGTCAAGCTTAGTGACTCGCCCTTGACGAACTTCACCTCGATGATGTTGCCAGGCTTGGCGAACTCTTCGCCGCCCTTCGCCCGTAGCGCCGCCGCAACACGCATCGCGCGACCAGGTGCACCCTCGTCTGCACCCTCTTCGACTTCTCGAACTATTTGGCCAGTATCGGATTCCATGCCACGTTTACGATCGGATTCGGTGTCGGACCGGAAATTGCTGCCTGACCTGACCTCCTTCGTCAAGTCAGGTCAGGATGCGGTGTGGTCGGCACCCCCAAGCGGTCAGGTTCAATCGGGCACGACAAACAATCTTTTCCGAGCTTTGCTGCCGAGTCGTGCGGGTGCAGTTTGCAAAGCCCATTGTCGCCCATTCCGAGCGTTCGAACCGCCGGGTCGGCCAATATCGCGCGTTGCTGATGGCACGGATCAGCACGCCCCCAATCGGTCAGGAATGCCCCGGGAGGTCAGGTTGCCGCCCCCGCGCGGACAGGAAGCAGCCCCCGCCAGGTCAGGCAAACTCCCCCATATGGTCAGGCTCATTGTCGCAAGCTGTTCAAGTCGCTGCGCTTTTCAGGCGTGAATCAGAATCTCTTGAATCACGAATCCTTCCGCTGCGAGCAGCGGCGTTTTCATAGAGTTGTTTTGTGAAGGAGCAGCTAGCGATTCGCGCTCTCCCGACGCGCTCGGCGAATACCGGCGGCAAGGCAGTCGACAGAAAAGGGGAGGGGGGCTGGGCCGGCGAGCAGGAGGTGACCCATGCCGCTTACAGCTAACCGTCCAACACAGGAACTCGTCGACATCGTGGGTGCGCTCGGTGGAACGTGGCACGGTTATGTTGCCTCGTGCCGGTGTCCCGCGCACTGCGACAAGACGCCGAGCCTATCGCTCCGACAGGGCGATCGGGGCATCCTCGTGACATGCTTCGCCGGCTGTGACGCCGAGGACGTGCTGCGCGAGCTGAGGCGCGTCACCGTAACGCGAAGGTTCGAGCCGCCGAAGGCGGACCTTCGCCGCGGCACCGGAAACGTCGAACGGCTCTGGGATCAGGCGGGGCCAGTGGAGGGTACGCTTGCCGAGCGCTACCTGGTCAGTCGCCATATCAACCTGGGTCCGGCCGATCTCCGCTTCCACCCGCGATGCCCGCTCGGCCCCAAGCCGCACACCGTCTTCCGGCCGGCGCTGCTGGTCGGCGTCCGCGAAGGCCGACGGCTTGTCGCCCTCCAGCGGATCTTCATCGACCACGCTACCGGGCGCTACGACAGCAAGGTAATGCTCGGCCAGCCGGGGCAGGGGGCCTGGCAGGGACGCCCGCTGACCGGCGACACCATGGCGATCGCCGAGGGCTTCGAAACCGCGGCGGCTTTCACCACCATCCATGGTGTGCCCTGCTGGGCGAGCCTTGGCGCACGGCGCCTCGATCAGCTCCGCCTGCCCCCCGGCGTGTCGACGCTCCTGATCGCCGAGGACAACGATCCCGAGGGCACAGGTGCGGCCGACCGCGCCGAGGCGCATTATGCCCGTCCCGACCTGACCATCCGGCGTGCGCCACCTCCCGGGCCCATCAAGGACTGGGCGATCGTTCTCGATCGCGAACGGGAAAGGGGAGAGGGGTCGAGTGGGTGATGCTGCCGATTGGGCGGCCGACCCAGGAGACCCCCATGACCGACCTTTTCTCGACGGCATCGAACGCCGATCGATGCGCCGCGCTCCTGCTGCAGGATCGGTTCCGGTCGGGTGAGACGATCACCCGCGCCCTTCTCAACGGAGCGATGACGGAGGCCTATGGCGGCAGCGACGCGCAGGGCCGCTGGACCCAGCGCGAGAGCTTCGAGGTGCTGGAGCACGCCCTCGCACTCCACCTGCGGACGCGGCCCTATGAACTCCAGGCCTTCGCCGACGTCATCGCTCCGATCCGGCTGATGGCGAGCCTGCCGACCCAGACGGTGAGGAGCGAGGAACAGCTCGAATGGCAGCAGTTCTCCACGCCGGCCGACATCGCCGCGCTCGCCGTCCTCCTCGCCAATGCACAGCCCGGCGACGTCGTGCTGGAACCCAGCGCCGGCAACGGGCTCCTCGTGGCCCAGCTACGCCAGGACGTCACCCTACAGCTGAACGAGCTCGACCCCGCCCGACGCGCCCGGCTCGCGCACAGTTTCCCCGGTGCCCAGATTTCGGGGCACGACGGCGCGGCGATCACCTCGCTGATGGCGACATCCGAACGCCCAACACTGGTGCTGATGAACCCGCCTTTCTCCCGATCGCTCGGCCGCGGGGCCGACGATCTCGCGGCCGTGCGCCATCTGCAGGCGGCGTTGCGCCGACTCCGGACGGGGGGTCGCCTCGTGGCGATCATGCCCGACTGGTTCGGCCCGAGCGCTCGCCTCCGCGATCTCTACGAGGCGACGCTGCGCGACGTGGCGGTGCGAACCTCCCTCCGCCTCGAGAAGTGCTACGCCAAGCACGGCACGTCGATCGCCGTGCGCCTCTACGTCATCGACAAGGCGCCCGTGACCAGTGTGCCATCCACGATCCAGAGATCCTCCGTCGCGGAGTTCCTGGACGTCCTCACGATCGTCGACCGGCTGAAGCCGAAGATGGACGTCCCGGCGCCGCCTGTCCGCAAGACCGGGACCACGACCTTGTTCCGGGCCGTGAAGAGCACCCGCCCGGCCGAGCCCCGCGCGTTCCACGCCCCGACCCGCAACGAGGTCCAGCCCGTCGAGTTCACGCCGCTGGACACCCCCGCGCCGATCCTCGAGCAGACCGGCGTCTATCTTCCGTACCGTCCGAGCCGCCTCGTGTTCACGACCGCTGGCGAGCATCCGACCGCGCTGGTCGAGTCCGTCGCGATGGGATCGATCCCGGCGCCGGTCCCCCACCACGTCCCGCGCTTGCCCGAGCGCACCGTCGCCGATCGGCTCCTGTCCGCCTCGCAGCTCGAAACCGTAATCTACGCCGGTGACGCGTGGACCCAGATGCTGCCGGGCAGGTTCCGCCCCAGCAAGGAAGGCGTCGGACTGGAGCTCGCTGACGACGGCCGCGAGTACCGCAAGGGCTTCTTCCTCGGCGACGGCACGGGCGCGGGCAAGGGGCGCCAGATCGCCGCCTGCATCCTCGACAACTGGCTCCAGGGCCGGCGCCGGCACGTCTGGATCACCAAGAACGAGCCCCTGCTGGAGGACGCGCGGCGCGACTGGACCGCGTTGGGCGGCATGTCGGCCGACATCCAGCCCCTCACGAACTGGAAGATCGACGACGTGGTCAAGCTCGACCAGGGGGTCATCTTCGTGACCTATCCGGCGCTCCGCTCGGCGCGGAGCGAGCACACCCGCCTGAAGCAGCTCATCGACTGGGCGCGCGAGGACTTCGACGGCGTGATTGCCTTCGACGAGGCGCACGAGATGGGCGGCGTAGCCGGCGGGGAGGGCGCGCTCGGCGCCAAGAAGGGCTCCCAGCAGGGAATCTGCGGGGTGCTCCTCCAGAACCACCTGCCGAGCGCCCGCGTGCTCTACGCATCGGCGACCGGAGCCAGCGACGTGAACAACCTCGCCTACGCCGTGCGGCTCGGGCTCTGGGGACCGGAGACTGCCTTTGCCGACCGCGAGCAGTTCATCAGCGGCATCCGCAAGGGCGGGATCGCGGCGATGGAGCTGGTCGCGCGCGACCTCAAGGCGACCGGCCTCTACATGGCGCGCGCGCTCAGCTTCGCCGGGGTCGAGTACGACATCCTGAAGCACGCGCTCACCCCCGACCAGATCAAGATCTACGACACCTATGCCGACGCCTGGGGGATCATCCACCGCAACATGGAGCAGGCGCTCGAGCTCACCGGCGTCGTCGACGCGCTCGAGAACGCGACGCTGAACAGCGGGGCGAAGGCGTCGGCACGCTCGCGGTTCGAGTCGACCAAGCAGCGCTTCTTCGGCCAGGTCCTCCTCAGCCTGAAGCTGCCCACCGTCATCGCCGCGGTCGAGGAGCACCTCGCCGATGACAAGTCGGTCGTGCTCCAGCTCGTCACCACCGCGGAATCGATCCTCAACCGGCGTCTCGGCGAGCTCAGCCCCGACGAGCGGGCAGACCTGGAGATCGACCTCTCACCGCGGGAATACGTCATCAACTACCTGCAGCGGGCCTTCCCGACCCGGCAGATGAAGGTCTTCACCGACGACACCGGCACCGCGCGCTCGATGCCGATGGTCGATGACGATGGCAACGCGGTCTACAACCCGGAGGCCGAAGCGGCGCGCGAGCGCCTGATCGAGCACCTCTGCGCGCTTCCCCCGATCATGTCGGCGCTGGACGCCATGCTGGAGCATTTCGGGCACGACAACGTCGCCGAGATCACGGGCCGCACCAAGCGTCTCGTCAGCCGCGGCGATGGCGGCCAGAAGCTCGAATCGCGCTCGACGCGGACCAGCCAGGTCGAGGCGTCGGCGTTCATGGAAGGGCGCAAGCGCGTCCTCGTCTTCTCGGACGCGGGTGGCACCGGCCGATCCTACCACGCCTCGCTCGATGCCAAGAACCAGCAGCAGCGCGTCCACCTCCTGCTCGAGCCGGGCTGGCGTGCCGACCGGGCCATCCAGGGGCTCGGGCGAACCCACCGCACGCATCAGGCCTGCTCGCCGCTGTTCCGGCCCGTCACGACCGACTGCAAGGGCGAGCTGCGCTTCACCAGCACCATCGCGCGCCGCCTCGACAGCCTCGGCGCGCTGACCCGCGGCCAGCGGCAGACCGGCGGGCAGAACCTGTTCGACCCTGCCGACAATCTCGAAAGCGAGTACGCCTGCGCCGCGCTCATCAGCTGGTTCCACCTGCTCCACGCGGGTAAGCTGACCAGCATCACGCTCGGCGAGTTCCAGGATCGCACCGGCCTCGAACTTTGCGACCAGGATGGCGTGCTGAAGGAGGAGCTGCCCCCGATCCAGCGCTGGTTGAACCGCCTCCTCGCGCTGCCGATCGACCTGCAGAACCGCATCTTCGACGAGTTCCTGGCGCTCGTGGAGACGCGCATCGCCGCTGCGCGGGATGCCGGCACGCTCGATGTCGGCGTGGAGACGATCATGGTCGACCGGGCGACGGTCCGCGACGACACGCTGCTCCGCACCGACCCGGTGAGCGGAGCCACGTCCCACCTCCTGACGATCGAGATCGAGCGACGCCGCAACCCCGTGACGCTCGAGCGGATCCTCCGCATCGTCGAGGCGGATGCCACGGCGATCCCGATGAAGAACGCCAAGTCGGGGAAGGTCGCCGTCCAGACCCGTGCCCGTGCCGGAATGAGCGAGGATGGCGCACCGATACCCCGAGTCGAACTGCTCCGCCCTACCCGAAAGGAATATTTCCGGGAGGAGGACCTGTTCGAATCCGCGTGGGAGCAGATCAGCCATGCGGAGCTGGTGGACCTGTGGACTGCGGAGGTTGCGGAGGAGCTCGACACGGTCGACACCGAGACGATCCGGCTCGCGACCGGGCTCCTCCTGCCGATCTGGTCCTCTCTCCCCTCCGACCACCTCGTCGTGAACCGTATCGTGGACGGTGAGGGCAATTCCTGGCTCGGACGCCTCGTCTTCGACTCCCACGTCGTCTCGCTCTTCACCAAGCTCGGGATCGACAAGGCGGACAACATGCCGCCCGCCGACATCGCCGGGTCCGTCCTGGGCGGGAGTTCGACCGCCTCGACGAGGAGCGCAACACGCTCAACAGTCGCTCGAGCATCCTCGAGCCCCATCGCGCCGCCTGAGACTGCGCTTCCGCTTCACCCACGATCGCACGGCTCGCTCGCGTCGCGGCAGGCCGGCGCCTGCCACTCGCCATGCCTCGCCGCCGATCCCTTCCGCCTCTCCAGTCGGAGCCTGTCATGCCGATCCGAACGGTCCACCAGTCGCTCTCCTTCGACACCATCGTCACCGATCATCCGCACCGGCTCGCCGCCGAAGCACACATGATCAAGGTGCTGCGCGAACATGGCGACTGGCCGCAGGACGCCGCCGTCGACGCAGCTCGTTCGGGCAATCCCGCCCTCGTGCGCGACGACGGCGATAGCGAGACCATCGAGATCCGCGACGACAGGCCGGCGGCAGGGCATCACGACCGACAAGGCGATCACCGTCATGTCGAGCCAAGAGCGCAATCTCTCCAACCAGCGACTGTTCAACGTGGGCGTCACCCGCGTCCGCGACGAGCTGACCATGGTGGTCGACGACAAGGAGATGGGACTTCGACGAGGTTGGCAAGTTCGGCAGCGCCAAGGCGGCCGAGGACTTCGCCAAGCGCAACAACGTGGACGTGCGGGACGTCCGCACCCGCGACACCGGCGACGGCGTGGAGCTGGAGGTCCGGCGTTCCAACCTCGACCGCCGCGAGCTGAAGGACAGCGGCGAGGGCCGGCGCGACGGGTGGTGACAGGCGGGCCAGCGCGGTCCCCGTCCACCGGCCGCGCCGTCCTTTTCAGGGGGGAGATACGATGAACCATCTCGCCGGATCGCCCGTCGCGATCCTCATCTTCATGGTTTGCGCGGTCGCGCTGCTCAGCCTGCTGAAAAACACGCTCGGGCTCGGCGGGCCGCCCGCCCCGTTCGCGAAGCGCTTCCTCACCGACCGCGAGCTGGCGATGCTCGCCGCGATCGAGCGCATCCTGCCGGCGCACCGGATCCACGCCCAGGTGGCGATGGGCGCGCTCCTGCAGGTTCCCCGCCGTCTCGGCCGCAGGCCCTCCTACGCCGACCGCAACAGCTTCTCGCAGAAGATCGTCGACTTCGTGGTTCAGGATCGCAACAGCGGTGCGATCGTCGCCCTGATCAAGGTCGACGACTACTCACACAATGCCGCCCGTGACGCGAAGCGCGACGCGATGACGGCGCGCGCGGGCTACACCACCATCCGCATCCCCGGTCGGACCAAGCCGACGTTGGCGAATGTGCGGCAGTCGCTCGCTCCACTGCTTCAGGGCCGCGCTCCTGACCGACGCCGCGCTCGCCGACCGGTTCGATGCGGTCGAGCTCGTCCACTGGCGGGACGACGAGCAGTTCCGATTGCTCATGGTGACGCTGGCCGCGATCCTTCCGCTCAGGCGACCATCCCCGCTTGCCCACGACATGTTCCGGGGCAGGGTGCTCGATCTTACCGACGGGAACACGGGCCGGATCTTCCGGCTCGTCGAGACTCTCGCCATCGCGGCGATCAGGAACGGCACGGAGACGATCAGGCCGGAGGACCTTGACGCGGACGAGCTGGTGCTGCCCACCGTCAGCATGAAGGCGATCGCGACCAGGAAGGGAAAGCGGGGCGCCGGCACCATGCGGGCGGTGTGAGCGCCCGTGGCCGTGATCACGCGGCCCCTGCCGGTGGCGCCGCGGCCCAAACCGGGCGAACTCATATCCTCGTGGCTCGGGCGGACTGCAGCGCGCTATGACATGGATGACGCGGCATTCCGTGCGCTCCTCCTGGGGGAAGACGGCCGGGGGCGGGAGCGGCTCGATCTCCATCTGACCACGGACGAGGTGGCCAGGATCGCCGATGCCTTCCGGCTGCCGCCCGAGCGCGTTGCGACGCTCGGCCTTACACAAGCATGGCCGCGCGTTGCGGTCGATTGGCTCCCGGGTGTCGGGCGAAAAATGCGCGCTCGCGGCAACCTCGATCTGTCCTGGTGCCGCAAGTGCCTGGAGGAGGGTCACAGCTCCGGCGGCACCTATCTCGATCGGGAGGCGGCACTGCCGCTCTGCCTGTGCCATCGTCACCAGCACTGGCGCGTCGACTGCTGTCAGCACTGCAGTCCGGACAATCCGCCCAGGTTCGTCTGGGACAAGGGCGCAGTCGAGCTGGCCTGCGGCGACTGTCGCCGACTGCTGCGGACGCCTGGCCGCCCGATCTGGGCGGATTGCTGAGGGAACGACGATCGGCACATGGGTCGCAAGTTCGAGATCATGCTCCCGTTCGAGCGGTGCCTGCGCTCGGCGTTGCTCGGACATCCGGTGCGTATTGAAGGGGTGGGCAGGGTCGAACCCGCCGAGTTCCTGGCCCTGGTCGACGATCTCACGCGGGCGCTGCTGGTACCCAATCGGTCGAGCACCAGCCTGATAAACCAATACGGGTGTGACTCTCTTCGGATCGAAGCGGACCACAGGCCGAAGGACTGGCGGGAGTGGCCATACCCGGAGTTGGGACCGATGATGCGCGCTTGGGTTCTGTCCGCCATCATCGCGATCGTGTCCGGCGAGACGATCGGCCTGCTGTTCTCGGGCCGCTACTGGACCAGGCACTCCGGTGGCGGCGACGCCCGGTCGCTCGAGTGGCTGTTCGAGCAGGCCGCCACATGGGTCAAAGCCATGCTGATCCGGGGTAGCGCACGCTGGCCCGCACCCTTGCGCGAGCGGATGCGGACGCTTCACGCAGGATCCGGCCTGGACGTCGACGACATCCTGATCCGGTTCGAGACATGGCGGGCGGAAGAAGATCGCGTCCGGTTCGGGACGCAGCGCGCGGACTGGGAGCAGTTGATCGATTGGTCATGGTTGTAAGGCATCACCCGCTTCGGCGGCTGACATCCAGGCCTGCGGCGCTGGAGTTGACAACAGCCGCTATGTGCGTATATTGTGCATCTATCCAGCGGAGACGTAAGTATGGCGACCGCCTTCCTTGTAGATGAGCAGCGCGCTACACGGCTGGCCTCGAGCTTCGTTGCGAGCCTGCAGGAGCCCAAGACCCCCTATATCTCACCCAAGCGGGTCGCGCAGGCACTCGGCGTCCAGCTGTCGCGGCTGGCGGAGATCGCGGGCGTCCATCGCAACACGCTCGCCAACCCGGCGTCCGAGCGGCTTCAAGATCGGCTGCGCGACATGGTGCGCGTGATCATGGCGGCGTCCGAGCTGACCGGCGACTTGGAGCAGGCAATCTACTGGTTTCGGAACGAGCCGATCGTGACGCTCAAACGCCAGACGGCCGCGGAGCTTGTCGCGGCTGGACACACCGAGGCGGTGATGGCGCATCTGTCCGAGCTGGTCGACGGGGCGAACGGATAATCGTGCTGCGCATCGCGCTCGGTCCGAGCCACTACTATCGTTACCTCACTCCCAAATGGGCGTATCTGCCGCTGAGCGGGGCGGGGGCGGCGCTCAGAGGCGGGCGGTTCAACAGACCCGGGGTCGAGGCGCTATACCTCTCGGCGGAGCCGGACACCGCGCTCGCCGAGTACAGGCAAGGCTCCAGCCTACCAAACCCAGCGACGCTCGCGGCCTACCGGACCGCACTGGCGGATGTCGTCGACCTATCGGCCGGGTATGATCCTGCCCATTGGAGCACCGCCTGGGCGGATTGGAATTGCGACTGGCGCTGGATCGCGCGTGTCGAGCACAAGGTGCCGCCGTCATGGCAGTTGGGCGACGAGGCGATCAGCTCAGGCGCCACGGGCCTGCTGTTCCCGTCTACCCATCATTCGGGTGGAATCAACCTCGTCGTGTTCATCGCAAATCTAACGGCGGGAGATCGGCTTGCCGCGCATGACCCTGATGATATGCTGCCCAAGGATCAGCGGTCGTGGGAGCCGAGACCGTCGTGAGCGCAAGGAGTCGCACAATGGCCGGACGCGACGAGGAGCGCGAAGAAACGAAGTTCGCCTACGAGACGCTCATTCGCCTGGCCAACAGCTGCGAGCGCGAAGCGGGTCGCGGCAAGACCGTAACGCCGATCGGCTCGGACCTTAACGAGGACGATCTTCGCACCATCGCCGACATCCTGCGCAAATTTGCGGCGACGATCACGCAGGAGGCGGTGTGAGCGGAGACGGCCACGGTGGGCTTCAGGAGGCGTAAGCTCTTCGTTTCAAACGCAAAGCCGCTAGAGCGATAACATTGATTATGTTAAACTGATGTGTTGTGCGAGGGGAGAGTCGGGGATCGAACGATATCAGCAAGGCGAAAGAGCAGTGGGTGGTTGCGCTCCTGCTCTTTCGTCCGGATCGCAATGTTCATGGATACGGCTGGTAAGCACCAGATCGCGCGCCAGGTTACACCACGCGAACTGCACAGACCGAGCGCGCGCCGCCAGTCGTTCGGCTTATGGGGCATGTCGGCGTCAGGACGGCCGAGTTCGGGCCGGACTAGGAAGTGAGCGGCGTCGCTGAGTTCGCCGCCATCGCTGATTTGCAGGATTGGAAGCGAGCCCAAATCCGCGCACTCGCCCGAAGACGAAAGGATCAACAATGACGGTGAAACAACGAACGCTGGGCGGCGAGTTGCGCGTGTCGGCGCTGGGACTGGGATGCATGGGTATGTCCGAGTTCTACGGACAGGCCGACGACGCC
>NZ_JBELLZ010000013.1:0-54635 GCF_042096255.1 Sphingomonas sp.
GCCCGTCGAGGAACATGTGGTCATAGGCGGTGTCATGGCCGATGCGCGCGCCCGAGCGGTGCTTCTTGAGGAGGTAGGGCGCGTTGGTCATGCTCTCCATGCCGCCCGCGACCACCAGGTCGACCGAGCCGGCGCCGATCGCCTCCGCGCCCATGATCACCGTCTGCATGCCCGAGCCGCAGACCTTGTTGACCGTGGTCGCCTGGACCGACTTGGGCAGTCCGGCCTTGATCGCCGCCTGGCGCGCGGGCGCCTGGCCGAGGCCGGCGGGCAGCACGCAGCCCATGTAGATCCGCTCGACCTCGCCCCCGTCGATACCGGCGCGCTCCACCGCTGCGCGCACCGCGGTGGCGCCGAGATCGGTGGCCGACACATCGGCGAGCGCGCCCTGCATGCCGCCCATCGGCGTGCGGGCATAGGACAGGATGACGACGGGATCAGACATGGCTCTCTCCAGCGGATTTGTGCGCTGCAATGTAGGCCCGTGGGCGGGGCGGGGCAACGTCTGCCAACATTGCCGAACCTCCCGGCGCCGACGCGCGTTGAGCCGCGCCATGGACACCCTTGTCGAAACGCTGAAATGGGCCGCCGCGATCAGCGGCATGGCTGCGGCCTTCATGGTCTCGCTCGATCTCGGCCGGCGGCTGACCGGCTGGGGGTTCG
Source organism: Sphingomonas sp. (assembly GCF_042096255.1). Lineage (GTDB taxonomy): Bacteria > Pseudomonadota > Alphaproteobacteria > Sphingomonadales > Sphingomonadaceae > Sphingomonas. The sequence goes on from NZ_JBELLZ010000013.1 coordinate 664, forward strand.
TGATCTTCGTCGGCAGCTCGATCTGCTGGATCAGCGGCGCGCTGTTGACGCAGGACTGGGCGCTGGGCACGCAGAACATCGTGCTGTTCGGGATCAACGTCTTCGGCGTGTATCGCTATCTCGTCCGCAAGACGGGTGTCTGACGCGCTGGCGTTCGCCGGCGGGCTGGCGCTGCTCGGCGCGATCCTCGGCAGCTTCCTCGCCACGCTGGCGATCCGCTGGCCGCAAGAGAGGACCGCGCTGGCCGGGCGATCAGCGTGTGATTCGTGCGGGCGACCGTTGCGCGCGATCGAACTGATGCCGCTGGTCAGTGCGCTGCTCCAGCGCGGACGCTGCCGGTCGTGCGGTGCGGCAATCGACCCGCGGCACTGGCGGATCGAGGCGGGAGCGGCGGCGATCGGGCTTGCCTCGGGCCTCCTCGCGCCGGGCTGGGCGGGGGTGGCGGGGGCGATGTTCGGCTGGCTGCTGCTCACCCTGGCGGCGATCGATGCGGCGGAGCTGATCCTGCCCGACGAGCTGACCGCCACGCTCGCTGCGGTCGGCCTCGCCAGTGCCGCGTTGGTGCCCCAGCCCGCCTTTGCGGACCGGATGATCGGCGCGGGCGCTGGCTTCCTTTCCTTGTGGTTCCTGTCCACCTTCTACGGCGCCTTGCGCGGGCGCGAGGTGATGGGGGAGGGGGACCCGCGGCTGCTGGCGGCGATCGGCTGCTGGCTCGGCTGGCAGGTGCTGCCGCTGGTGCTGTTCGCCGCCGCTGCGGTGGGCCTGCTGACCGCCGGCATCGCGCGGCTGCGCGGCGGCGCGGTGGCGTGGGACAGCGAACTGCCGTTCGGCACGTTTCTAAGCATTGCGGCTTACATGGTGTGGGCGGGCATGATAGCCTGTCCTGCATGCTGGCCTTCGTTCTAGCGCTCGCCACTTCGGTCAACGGGCTGCCGCTCGGCGAGCTTGCGCCCCAGGCGCTGCCGGCGAGCGGCTGCGCGGCCTATCTGTTCACCACCGGCGACAAGCGGCATTTCGTCGCGGTGGCGAGCGCGGGCAGCATCCGGGTAGCGCTGGATGGCAAAGCGGTGGACCTGCCGCGCGCCGCGCAGGTCGGCGCGGCGGGCTACGGCCTCGCTGCCGACACCGAATATCGCGCCGGCGACACGCTCGCCGCGCTGTCGCTTACCGTCTCCGAACGGGCGGACCTGCGCGATGGCGCGGCCGTGCCCGCGGCGACGCTTAGGATCGACCGTCCGGGGCAGGACGGCGTGGTGGTGCCGCTGGTGGGGATGATCGGCTGCGCCCCCTGACACGAAGGGGAGAGGTCACATGCGGGCGATACTCGACGCACAACGCGCGGCGTTCATGGCGGCGCTGCCGGAGCCCTTGTCGGTGCGCAAGGACCGGCTCAAGCGCGCCCAGGCGATGATCCGCGACCATGCCGACCGGTTCTGCGAGGCGCTGAGCGAGGATTTCGGCCACCGCAGCCGCGAACAGTCGATGATGACCGACATCGCCGGCTCGATCACGCCGTTGAAGCACGCCGAGAAGCACCTCGACCGCTGGGCGCGGCGTGACAAGCGTTCGGTCCAGTTCCCGCTCGGGCTGCTCGGCGCGAAGGCGTGGGTGGAATATCAGCCCAAGGGCGTGGTGGGCGTGATCTCGCCGTGGAACTTCCCGATCAACCTGGTGATGAGCCCGCTCGCCGGCATCTTCGCGGCGGGCAACCGCGCGATGGTGAAGACCAGCGAATATACCCCTGCCACCTCGGCGGTGTTCGAGGAGGCGGTGGCGAAGTATTTCGCGGCGGACGAGCTCGCCTTCGTCAGCGGCGGGCCGGACGTGGGTAAGGCCTTTGCCGAGCTGCCCTTCGATCACCTGATCTTCACCGGCGCGACCGGCATCGCCCGCCATATCCTCCACGCCGCCGCCGACAATCTCGTCCCGGTGACGCTGGAGCTGGGCGGCAAGAGCCCGGTGATCCTGGGCAAGGGCGCCGACATCGCCAAGGCGACCGAGCGGGTTGCGCTGGGCAAGATGCTCAACGCCGGCCAGATCTGCCTCGCGCCCGACTATATGCTGGTGCCGAGTGGCGAGGAGCCGCGGGTGGTGGAGGGCCTCAAGGCGGCGGCATCGGCGATGTACCCGACCCTGTTGTCCAACCCGGACTATACCAGCGTAGTCAACGACCGCCACTTCCAGCGCCTGACCGACTGGGTGGACGACGCCCGCGCCAAGGGCGCGACGGTGGAGGTGGTGAACCCGGCGGGCGAGGATTTCGGCAGCACCAACAGCCGCAAGATGCCGTTCCACATCATCCGTGACGCCACCGACGAGATGATTGTGATGCAGGAGGAGATCTTCGGCCCCGTGCTCCCCGTCCGCCGCTACGACACGATCGAGGGCGCGATCGGCGAGGTCAACCGCCGCGACCGGCCGCTGGGGTTGTACTATTTCGGCAGCGACGCGGGCGAGCGGCGGCGCGTGCTCGACCGGACGATCTCGGGCGGGGTGAGCCTCGACGATGTGATCTTCCACGTCTCGATGGAGGACCTGCCGTTCGGCGGCATCGGCCCCTCGGGCATGGGCTCCTACCATGGCCTGGACGGCTTCCGGACGTTCAGCCACGCCAAGGCGGTGTACAAGCAGGCCCGCGTGGACGTGGCCAAGCTGGCGGGGCTGAAGCCGCCATACGGTGCCGCGACGCGCAAGGCGGCAGCGCGGCAGATAGGGTGAGAGGGCCTTCTCTCCCTCCTCAAAGGGAAGGGTGGGAGGGCTGCGCGCGCTGATCTTTGACGCGCGGCGAAACGGAAATGATCCGGTCCACGATCATCTCATGATCGGACACACCCATGTGCCCATGTTTGCCAGGAAGTAGCGTGCGGCGGCCGATAAAGATGATGTCGTACTCTCGGCCGCTCGCTTTACGCCGCGACGGTAGAAGGCCGTCTGTGAAGGTTAGCCAAGTCCGAGGCACGGACTCGCTAAATTCGCATGTTTTTGCAGGAGCAGCGCAGAAATGCTGTCCCTCGAACTCATCCAGCCAAATACCCTGCCAGCGCTGAGTTGGGGTCATCTTGAAACATTTGTCTGTGCCGCTCAGGAAGAGGCTTTCGTCGCCATTACGAAGCCGTTCGAAGCACTGGCGGGTCATTCCAGGATAAAAGCTCCGAATGTGATCCGCCTTCCGTTCGGCTGCTTCGGTCGAATTCGGGCTGCACGCGCTTACTGACCAGAGCGCAACTATTGCTGTCGCGAGTGTGGTGAAGATCTTCCTCATGTATGCAACGTGTCCGGCAAAGGTCTCGAGCTGAGTTTTGCTGAGGTCAATGGCGTTGTCGAGGTGATCCTCGCAGCCGTTGCGCGAGGGGCCACCCACCCCCGGCCCCTCCCTTCCAGGGAGGGGAGCAGGGATCAGAACCCCAGCGCGGCGACCTCTTCCTCCGCGAACCCCAGACCTCGCAGCACCGCGGCATCCTTGCGCTCGCCGGCCATTGCCGGCGCCACCGTGCCGCTGACCGAATAGCGCGGCGCGGGCGCCGGCTGCTTGACCCCGCCTGCCTCGACGAACGCGCCGCGCGCGACGTTGTGCGCGTCGTCATACGCCTCGTCGAAGCCCAGCACCGGCGCGAAGCAGACGTCGTGGCCCTTGAACGCCGCCACCCATTCGTCGCGCGTCTTGCCCTTGAACAGCGCCGCAATCTCCGCCTTGAGCGCGGGCCATTGCCGCGCGTCCATCTGCGCCGACCATTTGTCGTCAGATAAGCCCATCACCGCGCGCAGCTCGGCATAGAATTGCGGTTCGATCGCACCCAGCGAGACCCACTTGCCGTCCGCGGTCTCATAGGTGTCGTAGAAGTGCGCCGCGGTATCGAGCAGGTTGGTGCCGCGCTCGTCGCGCCAGCGGCCCATCGCGCGAAAGCCCCACATCATGGTCATCAGCAGCGCCGAGCCTTCGGTCATCGCCGCATCCACCACCTGGCCCTCGCCGGTGCGCTGGGCGTGGAGCAACGCGGCGAGCATGCCATAGGCCAGCAGCATGCCGCCGCCGCCGAAATCGCCGACCAGGTTGATCGGCGGCGTCGGCTTCTCGCCTTGGCGGCCCAAGGCGTGGAGCGCGCCGGAGATGGCGATATAGTTGATGTCATGCCCCGGCTCGGGCGCCATCGGCCCGGTCTGGCCCCAGCCGGTCATGCGGCCATAGACCAGTTTCGGATTGTCGCCGAGCAGCACGTCCGGCCCTAGGCCCAGCCGCTCCATCACGCCGGGGCGGAAGCCCTCGATGATCGCATCCGCTTGCTTGACGATCCGGCGGACCGCGGCGATCGACTCGGGCTTCTTGAGATCGAGCGCGATCGACTTGCGGCCGCGCAGTAGCGGGTCCTTCGCGGCCCCTCCGGCATCGCCGCGATCGATGCGAATCACCTCCGCGCCGTGATCGGCGAGCATCATGCCCGCGAACGGGCCCGGGCCGATTCCGGCGAACTCGACCACGCGGATGCCATGAAGGGGCGGGGTGCTCACGGACGTCCTCTCCTCTTGTCTCTTGGCCAGACGCTAGCGGGAGGGAGGGGGTGGCACAACAAAAGTTATGGCGTGCGCTTCGCCAGCGGCGGGGCGCCGCCGCCCAGCGCCAGTTCGGCGTCCGAGAAGCGGATCGGCGTGCGCAGGCCCGCGATCGGCCGCGCGGCATTGGGCGGCAACACCATGCCGCGCTCCGCGACCTGCGGGTCGGCGAGTGCCTGTTCCACCGTGTTGATCGGCCCCGCCGGCACGCCCGCCGCCTCCAGCTTCGCGAGCAGGTCGTCGCGCAGGAAGGTGCGGCAGCGTTCCTCGATCAGCGCGAACAGCGGCGCGCGATGCTCGATCCGCCCCGCATTGCTTACCCAGCGCGCGTCGGGCGCGATACCGACGATCGCGGCGAAGCGGCGGTATTGCGCGTCATTGCCCACCGCCAGGATGAACCAGCCATCACTGGTCGGGAACACCGCATAGGGGCTGACATTGGCATGCGCGTTGCCCATCCGCGGCGGGTTCAAGCCGCTGGCGAAGTAGTTCGCCGCCTGGTTGGCGAGCACCCCTGTCATCGTGTCGAGCAACGCACAATCGACCATCTGCCCGCGCCCCGTCCGTTCGCGCATGTGCAGCGCCGCCTGGATGCCGATCGTGGCGTACAGGCCGGTCATGATGTCGGCGAAGGCGACGCCGATCTTCTGCGGTGCGCCGTCGGGCTCGCCGGTCAGCGACATGATCCCGCCCATGCCCTGGATGATGAAGTCGTATCCCGCGCGGGAGGCGTACGGCCCGTCCTGGCCGAAGCCGGTGATCGAGCAATAGACCAGGCGCGGGTGATCGGGCGCCAGGTTGGCATAGTCGAGGCCGTATTTGGCCAGCCCGCCGACCTTGAAGTTCTCGATCACCACGTCGGCATCGGCGATCAGCGCCTTTACGCGGACGACATCGGTGGGGTCGGTGAAATCGGCAACGATGCCGGTCTTGCCGCGGTTGCAGGCGTGAAAGTAGGCGGCGGAGCGGTCCCCGTCCTGCTCCACGAACGGCGGCCCCCAGGTGCGGGTGTCGTCCCCCGCCGGGCTCTCCACCTTGATCACCTCCGCACCGAGATCGGCGAGGATCTGCCCCGCCCATGGCCCGGCGAGGATGCGCGCGAGCTCGACGACCTTAATGCCCTTCAGCGGCGCTTCGCTACCCACGTCATCCCTGCGGCGATATCGAGGGACGCTGGTGTAGTACGGGGCGGTGTTTTGCAAGCGTGCCGGATGCGGCGGGCGGCAGGCCTGGTCGATCAGCCCGCGCGCAGGCGCCGGCGCAGGGCATAGGCGGCGATGAGCAGGACCAAAGTCACGATCGCCGGCGCGGCTTTGCCGATGGGGTCACCGATAAGGATGTGCGTTCCCGCGGCGCCCACGAGGGTGGCCGCCATCGCGCCAAAGACCCAGTCCTGGAGAAAGGCGAAGCGCGGCTGATAGAGGCAGATCACACCGACGATGTACGCCACGCCGACGATGATCATGAAATGGCCCGGATAGCCAAGGCGCATCATTTCCTCTGCCATCACACCGCCCAGGTTGAGCACGCCGGCCACCAGGAAGACGCATGCGACAAGGGCCTGCAGCACCAGCTGGACCGTTCTGATCGCGCGTCTGGTCGGTGCGATGGTCGTCATGGTCATTTCCTCTGCATGTCCCATGGACCGGACGCGCGCCTCCGGGGCGCCCGCGGTCTCGAGAACCGGACGAGATCGCCCCGCCCACCTTGCGGAGTTCGGCGGGCGGGCCGCGGTGGTTACAGCCGGTGATCGAACCAGCCCCGCAGGCAGCAAGGGAGGCAGCCTGTGGCGACGTGCCCAGGCTATTGATCTATTGCGCGTCTGGTGCGGGGAGGGGGGCTAGAACGCCGCGATCCCCGTAATCGCGCGCCCGAGGATCAGCGCGTGGACGTCGTGGGCGCCTTCATAGGTGTTGACCGTCTCCAAGTTCATCAGGTGGCGCATCACCTGGTACTCGCCCGAGATGCCGTTGCCGCCGTGCATGTCGCGGCTCACCCGCGCGATGTCGAGCGCCTTGCCGACGTTGTTGCGCTTGACGATGGAGACCATCTCGGGGGCGAAGCGGCCCTCGTCCATCAGCCGGCCGACGCGCAGGCTCGCCTGGAGGCCCAGCGCGATCTCGGTTTCCATGTCTGCCAGCTTCTTCTGGTAGAGCTGGCGCCCTGCCAGCGGCGTGCCGAACTGCTTGCGGTCCAGCCCGTACTGCCGTGCGGCGTGCATGCAGAACTCCGCCGCGCCCATCGCGCCCCAACTGATGCCGTAGCGCGCGCGGTTGAGGCAGCCGAACGGGCCCTTGAGTCCCTGCACCTCGGGGAGCAGCGCGTCCTCGCCGACCTCCACCTCGTCCATGGTGATCATGCCGGTGATGGAGGCGCGCAGGCTGAGCTTGCCCTCGATCTTAGGCGCGGAAAGGCCCTTCATGCCCTTTTCGAGGATGAAGCCGCGGATGCCGCCGCCGTGCGCGTCCGACTTCGCCCAGACGACGAACACGTCCGCGATCGGGCTGTTTGAGATCCAGGTCTTGGCGCCCGAGATGACGTAACCACCGTCGGTCTTCTTCGCGCGCGTGGTCATGCCGCCGGGGTCGGAGCCCGCATCCGGCTCGGTCAGCCCGAAACAGCCGATCCACTCGCCGCTCGCCAGCATCGGAAGGTACTTCCGTCGCTGCTCTTCCGATCCGTACGCGTGAATGGGGTACATCACGAGCGACGACTGGACGCTCATCATCGAGCGGTAGCCCGAATCGATCCGCTCCACCTCGCGCGCGACCAGGCCATAGGCGACATAGCTCGCGCCGACGCCGCCATATTCCTCCGGCACCGTCGGGCCGAGCAGCCCCAGCTCGCCCATCTCGCGGAAGATCGCCGGATCGGTATGCTCGTGCTGGAACGCCTCCACGATCCGCGGCGCCAGCCGATCCTGCGCATAGGCGCGCGCCGTATCGCGGATCATCCGCTCGTCGTCGGTCAGCTGCTCGTCGAGCAGGAAGGGGTCCGCCCAGTCGAAAGGGCTCATGCCGGCCATCAAGTCTCTCCTTTTGGCCGGGTGTATAGACCCGCGCGGCCGCTAGCCAAGCTCGTGCGCATATCGGGGCTGATCGATTGCCAGCGCGTCGAGGGCGCACGCCTTCAGGTGCGCAACAAGCCCCGGATCGTCCGACGCGATTTCGCCCGAACGGATCGCCGCGACCAGCGCCATGTCGAGCTCGTCCCGCGTGCCCCCGCGGCCGAGCAGCGCCTGCATCCGTTCGGCCGCGCGCGCGTCGGCGGCGGGGCCCAGCGCCATGTCGCGCGCGGCGATTTCCAGCGCGTTGCGCGCGACCCGCAGGCCGAAGGTGCCCGCGCTGCCGTCAACCGGGAGCCAGCGCGCGACGCCTTCGACCAGCTCCTGCGCGGTGGGGTGGGTGATCATGCCGCGCGCTCCAGGATCGCCACGATGTCCGCCTCGGTCTCGCTCATCCGCCGGCCGATCACCGCGCGCTCCGGACCGGCGGCAGGGTCGGCGAGATAGGCGGCATACATGATAGTGGTCATCACCCCCCATTTGAGGCTGCCGACCATGGTCCAGAAGTCGAGCCGCTCGGCGCTGATCGGCGCGCCGCCCGCCTCGGCATAGCCGGCGAGCAGGTCGGCCACGTCGCCGAACCCGCCGACGCGCCGGGCGGGCTGGCCGAAGCGCCAGCTGTTGGTGCAGATCCAGCCGAGGTCCTCGGCCGGATCGCCGACATGCGCCAGCTCCCAGTCCAGCACCGCGACCAGCCCCGTCCCGGGGTCCACCATCAGGTTGCCGTTGCGGAAATCACCATGCACCAGCGTCAGCCCGGTCTCTTCCGGCAGACGCCGCTCCAGCCAGCGGAACGCCGCCTCGATCGTCGGCCGCACCGCGCCCGAGGCACGCCAGGTCGCCTCGTAATTCGCCAGCGTCTCGCGTGGACCTACCGTCGCCAGCGCCGCCACCGGCGGGGTGGCATGGATGCGGGCGAGCGCGGCGCCGCACTGGCGCGCCAGCACGCCGCGTGCCGGCGCGAAAGCAGGGTCGGTGGCGATCCTCTTGCCCAAAGTCTCGCCGGAGACGCGCCGCATCACATAGGCCTCGCCCAGCCCGTCGGCATCGTCGCAGACATGCACCACCTCGGGCGCGGGCACGCCGGCGGCGGTGGCGGCGGCGATCACCTCCGCTTCCAGCCGCAGCGGCGGCTTGCGGCCGGGATGCTCGTCGGAAACACCGGTGCGCCGGCGCAGGATCAGCGGCACGCCGCTTGCCTCGAACGCCCATGTCTCCATGCTCGCACCGCCGGTCAGCCGGGTGAGGCCGGCGATCCCCTCCGCGCCCGGCACCAGCGCTCCCGCGATCGCACCGAGCCGGGTCGCGATCCCGTCTTTCGACAACCTCTCCATGGGGGGCTGTAAATCACGCCGCGCCGCGCTACGCCAGTTAAAAGACTCGACTTAGATCGTGGGGAGAGGACGTCATGGATTTCGATCTGCCGCAGGACCTGAAGGACTATCTCGCCGAGCTCGACGCGTTCATCGCCGCCGAGATCAAGCCGCTGGAGGCGCAGGACGACAACATCCGCTTCTTCGACCACCGGCGCGAGCATGCCCGCACCGACTGGGACAATCAGGGCCTCCCCCGCACCGAGTGGGAGGAGCTGCTGCGCGAGGTGCGCCGCCGCGCCGACAAGGCGGGCCACCTCCGCTTCGCGCTTCCACGCGAATATGGCGGCCGCGACGGATCGAACCTGTGGATGGCGGTGATCCGCGATCACTTCGCGTCGATGGGCCTGGGCCTCCACAACGACCTGCAGAACGAGCATTCGATCATCGCCAATTTCCCCCAGGTGCTGATGTTCCAGGATTTCGGCACCAAGGCGCAGGCGGACGAATTCATCCCCGGCATGCTCGAAGGACGCTACCGCATCTGCTTCGGCCTGACCGAGCCGGACCATGGCTCCGACGCGACCTTCATGGAAACGCGCGCGGTAAAGGACGGGAACGGCTGGCGGATCGACGGCGGCAAGATGTGGACGACGGGCATGCACGTCGCCAGCCACATCATGATGTTCGCGCGCTCCTCGGGGAAGGACGGCGATGCCGACGGGATCAGCTGCTTCCTGGTCGATGCCAAGGATCCGGGGGTAAAGGTCGAGGAATATTACTGGACCTTCAACATGCCCACCGATCACCCGCGGATCAGCGTCAGCAACGTGCACGTGCCCGCCGACGCGATCCTGGGGGAGGAGGGCAAGGGCCTCGCGGTCGCGCAGCATTTCGTCCACGAGAACCGCATCCGCCAGGCGGCGTCGTCCTGCGGCGCGGCGGACTATTGCGTACAGGAGAGCGTGAAATACGCGCTGGAGCGCAAGCCCTTCGGCAAGCCGCTCGCCGCCAACCAGGCGATCCAGTTCCCGCTGGTCGAGCTCGCCACGCAGATCCGCATGCTCCGCCTGATGATCCGCGAGACCGCCTGGCAGATGGACCAGATGCCCAAGCCCGAGGTGGAAAAGCAGCTCTCGGACAAGATCAGCATGTGCAATTACTGGGCGAACCGGCTGTGCTGCGAGGCGGCGGACCGGGCAATGCAGGTGCATGGCGGCATCGGCTATTCGCGGCACAAGCCGTTCGAGCACATCTACCGCCACCACCGCCGCTACCGGATCACCGAAGGATCGGAGGAGATCCAGATGCGCAAGGTCGCCGCCTGGATGTTCGGCTTCGCCGGCCCGAACCGACGGCCGCGGGGATAGCGATCCCAAACGCGCTATTGCGAACAGTTATCATCCTCACTAAGCGCCCCGATCATGAGGACTCGGCGGCTGCCCTGCGCCGCCGGGTCCACCGATCGGGGGACTGACGTTGAAGACCAAGGTATCGCTTCTTCTCGCAACCGCTTTCGCCGCGCTGGCCATGCCGGCCGTCGCGCAGACCGGCGGCGCCACGGCCGAACCGCCGGCGGAGGAGACCACCGAGCGTACTGCGGAAGAGGCAGAGGGCGATGTCGTCGTCACCGGCACCTATACGCTGCCCGACCGGATCGACACCGCCACCGGCCTCGGCCTCACCGTGCGTGAGACGCCGCAGTCGGTCAGCATCGTCACCGCGCAGCGCATCCTGGACCAGAACCTGATCAGCGTGCGCGACGTGATCAACAATGCGGTCGGCGTCTCGGTCAACGAGTTCGACGATGTCCGTAACGAGTTCTTCGCGCGCGGTTTCGAGATCCGCAACACACAGGTCGATGGCGTGCCCGCGGCCTGGACGCTCGCCGGCGGCAATGGCGAGACCAGCATCGACGTGTCGATCTACGAGCGCGTCGAGATCGTGCGCGGCGCCACCGGCCTGCTCTCGGGCGCGGGCGATCCCTCCGCCTCGGTCAACCTCGTCCGCAAGCATGCAGATGCCGAGGCGTGGACCGGTTATGTCAACGCCCAGGCGGGCAGCTGGGACACCTATCGCCTCTCCGCCGATGTCGGCGGCGCGCTCGACAAGGCCGGCCGCATCCGCGTCCGCGCGGTCGGCCGCTACGAGAATGCGAAGAACTTCACCGACCTGCTGCACACCAAGAAGTGGGTGGCCTATGGCGTCATCGACGCCGACGTGACCGAGACCACGCTGGTCCGCGCCGGCATCAGCCACCAGGACACCAAGCCCAAGGGCGCGACTTGGGGCTCGCTACCCACCTTCTATAGCGACGGCTCGGTCACCACCGACATCGATCGCTCGCAGACCACCGCGGCCGACTGGACCTATTGGAACTCCACCAACCAGAACATCTTCGCCACCATCCACCAGGAGATCGGCGACCGCTGGACGGTGACGGCCAATTACAACCGGCTGCGCAACACCGGCAGCACCCAGCTGCTCTACATGTATGGCACCGCCGATCGCGAGACCGGCACGATCCAGTCGAGCAATCCGTACAAGTCCGAGGGGATCAGCGTCCAGGAGAGCTTCGACGGCCAGATCAAGGGCCTGGTCAACGTGTTCGGCCGTGATCACGAGGTCGTGATCGGCGCGCTGCACAGCATCCTCAACCGCCACACCGATAATTATGTAGCGCCGTACACCGAGAACAATCCCGCGTTTGGCGAGGGGCTCAACAGCTGGGCCACCAACGTCCCCGTGCTCGGCCGCGAGGGCGCACTGTTCCCGGAGCCCGTGTTCGGCACTGTCGCGGTCCGCAACGAGCAGGAGCGGATCAAGCAGACCGGTTACTACGGCGCGGTGCGGCTCAACATCGCCGATCCGTTGAAGATCATCGCCGGCGGCCGCATCGCCAGCTGGCAGCAGGAAGGCTTTGCCTGGAGCGGCCCCAGTAAGTTCGGGGCTAACGACGAGTTCATCCCTTATGTCGGCGCACTGTTCGACGTGACGCCGAACCACCGCCTCTACGCCAGCTATACGCGCATCTTCCAGCCGCAGAACCTGCGCACCCGGACCTTCGAGCTGATCGAGCCGCTCGACGGCAAGGCCTATGAGGTCGGCCTCAAGAGCGCGTTCTTCAACGAGGCGCTGCAGACCTCGATCGCACTGTTCCGCATCGAGCAGGACAATGTCGGCCAGCCTGACGAAATGGTGATCCCGCCGGGCGGCGGTCTGCCGCAGCAGACTTATGTCGCCGCGCAGGGCGTCACCAGCGAAGGCTTCGAGGTCGAGGTTACCGGCCAGCCGCTGCCGGGCTGGAACATCAACTTCGGCTACAGCCAGTTCAAGGCCGAGGATCGCGATGAGGTCGCCGCAAATACGCAGCAGCCGCGCCGGCTGCTCAAGCTGTTCACCACCTACACCTATGATCGCCTCACCTTCGGCGGTGGCGTAAACTACCGCAGCGAGGCGTTCACCAAGGGCACCAACCCGGTCACGGGAGACCCGTTCCGCTTCACCCAGCCGGGCTTCACCCTGGTCAGCCTGATGGGGCGCTTCGCCTTGACCGAGCAGGTCGATCTGCAGGCGAATGTCGAGAACCTGTTCGACGAGACCTATTACAGTCAGATGGGCACGTTCAGCCAGTATCGCTACGGCGCGCCGCGGCGATTCACCGCGGGTGCGACCTTCCGGTTCTGAGCTTCACCGGCCGCGCGATGGAGCCATCGTGCGGCCCATACATCGGCAGGAGTAGGATGATGAAGAAGGCGATCGTGATTGCCGCCGCGCTGCTGGCAGCGCCCGCCGCGGCGCATGAGGTGTGGGTAGAGCGCGATGCCACTGGCCCGGCGCGCATCTACCTGGGCGAGCCCGCCGACCCGGTGCCCGCCGCGGGCGACCCCGAGTTTCCCAAGCTCCAGAAGCCGCAGCTGGTCGGCGCGGCAAGCCCGGCGCTGACCCGCCGTGCCAACCATATCGAAGCGGCCGTCGCGGGTGCGGGCGATGTGCGTGTCCGCGACGACACGGTGTTCGCGCCGTGGGACGGCGAGGGCGGCAAGCAGGGCGCAGTGTTCTATGCGCGCGCCGGCCGCAGCGAGACCGCCGCGAAGCTCGACCTCGAACTGGTGCCGGTCGCGGCGCAAGCGGACCGCTTCACCCTGATGTTCCGCGGCAAGCCGCTGCCCGCCGCCAAGGTGACGGTGATCTCGCCCGAGCGCTGGCAGAAGTCGTTCGAGACCGATGCCGCCGGTGCCCTCGCGGTCCCCGAACTCGGCCGCGGCCGCTATCTCCTCAGCGCCTCGCACATCGAGAAGGCGCCCGGCAAGGTCGCCGGGCAGGACGTCGCCAGCGTAATGCATATCTCGACGCTGACGTTCGTGCGGTAACTAAGGGCGCCGGGCCGGCGGCCTCTCGCAGGACCTAATCCGCCTCGATCAGCGCCACGACCTCGTTGCGCGAGATCGACGGCGCTACGATGCAGTCGTGGTCCTGTCGCTTGACGGAACGGCCGGGCGCGTGCGGTGCCCTTAGAGCGCACAAAAAAATAGCGGCCCCGAAGGGCCGCTATTCTCTAACTCTGACGTGTCAGACAGCTCAGTTGCTGTCCGCGTCATCGTCCTCGTCGGCAATGATGACGATGCCGGCGATCACGGCAGCCGCCGCAAGAACCGCAACGACGATGCCGCCGCCCATGGCGTCATTCTTGGCCGAAACCGGCGCCGAGGCGCGGGCCGACTTCGCAACCGACAGGCTTGCCGCCGGGTTCGCCGGGGCAGCGAGGACCGGGGCAGCCGCGAAGGTCGCGACGGCGGCGGTCATCATGTACTTCGCAAGACGCATAAACGACTCCCTTTTCTCACACCTACCCTTGCACCACGCGTCGCAAAAAGCAACCGCGATCAACGGGGCGGACCCTCCAACAGGCATATGTTTCCGCGTCGCGGCACTAGCGTGACGCAAAGGGGCCAGCAAGCAGGATTCCATCCAGTTGCAACGAAACTCCACCAAATCACTGGAGTTCCGTTTGGAGGACCCAACGCGCCTCGCCCTCCAGCCCCAATGCGGTCAGCCGGTCGGTCTGGAAGCCGCCGGTGTCGATGCCGATCCGGTGCGGCAGCATTTCCACCTCGTCGCTGATCGTGTGACCGTGGACGATCACCTTCTCCAGCCGGCCGCGATGGCCGAGAAACGGATCACGAATCCAGCGCAGGTCCTCGCGCCGCTGCGCGTCCAGCGGCTTGCCCGGCCGGACGCCGGCATGAACGAAGGCATAGTCGCCGATCACCACCACGTCCTCCAGCTCCGACAGGAAGTCGCGATGCGCACCCGGGACCAGTGCCTGCAGCCGTGCGCTGACCTCCGCGTGCGACAGGCGCTCGTACTCGTCGGGAGCGACGCCGTAGCTCAGCGCGGTCTCGCGCCCGCCGATGCGGCAGAACAGCCGCGTCGCTCGCTCGTCGCCTCCCAGCGCCAGCAGGAACACCTCCTCGTGGTTGCCGGCGAGGAAGTGCGCGTCCATGGTCGCTTCGCCGGCGAACTGGCGCAGCAGGTCCACCACTGCCGCCGAATCGGGACCGCGATCGACATAGTCGCCCAGGAACACCAAGGTGGTATCGGCTTCGGGGCGGGCGGCGTCGTCCTGGCCGATCATCGTCAGCAGCCGGTTCAGCAGATCAAGCCGGCCGTGGATATCGCCGATCGCATACACGCGCCGGCCGTCCGGCACGCGGGCGGCGTCCGGTGTCTCGCGGCGAAGCGGGAAGAAGCGGCTGAGCATGGCAGCGGGCACGATAAGCGACGGGCCTTAACCCGCGCTGCACCGCACTGCAACAACGTGCGTCAGCCGGCAAGCCGCAGGGCCGGGGCGACGCGGCCGTCGCGTGGCTGGTCGGGCCAGATCCCGCGGGTGTCGAGCACCGCCTTGCCGGCGCGCTCGTCCACCGGCACCGACCGGAACAGGTCGTGGTCGACCAGCACGATCATCGTCGAACAGGTCTCGATCGCGGTGTCGAGGTCGACCAGGGTGGCGCCGGTGCCGTCGAACTCATGCGGCAGCGCGTTCGCATAGGGCTCGACCACGCGGATCCGCGCGCCGAAGCCGCGCGCCAGCCCGGCGGCGACCTTGAGCGCCGGGCTTTCGCGGAAGTCGTCGATGTTCGCCTTGAAGGCGAGGCCCAGGCACGCGACGGGCCCTGCGGTCTCCTCGATCAACGCGGCCGCCCGGGCGATCACATGCTCGGTCTTGCCGTCGTTGACCTCGCGCGCGGTGCGGATCAGCGGCGTGTTCTCGGGATCGGCGGCGACAAGGAACCAGGGGTCCACCGCGATGCAATGGCCGCCGACGCCGGGTCCGGGCTGGAGGATGTTGACGCGCGGGTGACGGTTGGCGAGGCGGATCACCTCCCACACGTCGACGCCCATCGTGTCGGCCACCAGCGAGAGCTCGTTAGCGAAGGCGATGTTGACGTCGCGAAAGGCGTTCTCGGTCAGCTTGGTCATCTCCGCCGCGCGCGCATTGGTGGTGACGCAGGCGCCGCGGACGAAGCGGCGATAGAAGGAGAGCGCCTTGCGCGCGCAGCGCGGCGTGATGCCGCCGATGACGCGGTCGTTATCGATCAGCTCGACCAGGATGCGCCCGGGCAGCACCCGCTCGGGGCAATAAGCGAGGGCATAGTCGCCTGCCTCGCCGCGGCCTGGCGCCTTGAGGTCGGGCCGCAGCTCGGCCAGCAGGTCGCGCACCTTCTCGGTGGTGCCAACGGGCGAGGTCGATTCGAGGATCACCGTGTCGCCCGCCTTGAGCACCGCGGCCAGGCTGGTGGCGGCGCGCAGCACATAGCCGATGTTGGGCTGGTGGTCGTCACCGAACGGCGTCGGCACCGCGATCACGAATACGTCGGCGGGGGCGATCTGGATGGAGGCGGTCAGCGTCCCGCGCGCCACCACGCCCGAGACGAGGCCGTCCAGGTCGACCTCCTCGATATGCACCTTGCCCGAATTGATCGTGTCGACGACATTCTGGTGCACGTCGATGCCCAGCACCCTGGCGCCGGTCCGCGCGATCACCGCCGCGGTCGGCAGGCCGATATAGCCGAGGCCGAGGACGACGACCTTGAGTTCAGAGTCCGAAACCATCCGCCACCAGCCCCGCGATCCGTTCGCTCGCGCGGCCGTCACCATACGGATTATGGGCCCGGGCCATGGCGAGATAGGCGGCCTTGTCGCCGAGAAGGGTTGAGACTTCGGAAACGATGCGGTCCTCGTCCGCGCCGATCAGCTTCGCGGTGCCCGCAGCGACCCCCTCGGGGCGCTCGGTGGTCTCGCGCATCACCAGCACGGGCTTGCCCAGCGCCGGCGCTTCCTCCTGCACCCCGCCCGAATCGGTCAGCGCCAGGTGGCAGAGCGAGAGGGCGCGGATGAAGTGCGGGTAGTCGAGCGGTTCGAGTCGCGCGACATTGGCAAGGTCGCCCAGCGCCGCATCCATCACCGACACGACATTGGGGTTTGGGTGCACGGGAAACAGCACCGCGGTGTCAGGCATCGCCGCGATCCGCCGAATGGCGCGGGCGATCGCCTCCATCCCGCCGCCGAAATTCTCGCGGCGGTGCGTCGTCACCAGCACGATCCGCTTGCCGGCGAACCGCTCGGCGATCGTGTCCAGCCCCGCCGCCAACGACGGATCGGCGGCGATCCGCTCGCGCGTCCAGTGCAGCGCGTCGATCACGGTATTGCCGGTGACTTGGACGCCGGCGCGCACATTCTCCCGCGCCAGCGCGTCCGCTGCGGTCTGCGTCGGCGCAAAGTGCAGGTCGGCGATCGGCGCGATCATCCGCCGGTTCACCTCCTCGGGCCAGGGATGGTAGATGTCACCCGAGCGCAGCCCCGCCTCGACATGCCCCACCGGCACCCGGCGGTAGTAAGCGGCGAGCGCCCCGGCCATCGCGGTCGCAGTGTCGCCCTGCACGAGCACGCGGTCCGGCTTCGTCCGGTCCATCACTTCGCCCAGCCCCGTCAGCAGCCGGGCGGTGAGCCGGTCGAGCGTCTGCCCCGGCTCCATCAGGTCCAGGTCGATGTCGGGCGTGAGCCCCGCGATCGCCAGCACCTGGTCCAGCAGCCCGCGATGCTGCGCGGTGACGCAGGTCACCACCTCCAGCCCCGGCCGCGCCGCGAGCGCGCGCACCACGGGGAACAGCTTGATGGCTTCCGGCCGCGTGCCGAAGACGACGAGGGTTTTCATGGCGTCGCGGATAGACAGTCCCGCTTAAAGACGCGTCAACCGCCTTGTGCGCCGCACCATCTCATTGTCGCCGGAGTGGTCGCCCGCTAGGAACACGCAAACTGCCGGGGAGAAAGACGTGACGTTTAAGCCGATCCGCAAGGCCGTGTTTCCCGTCGCCGGTCTCGGCACGCGCTTCCTGCCCGCCACCAAGGCGATGCCCAAGGAAATGCTGACCGTCGTGGACAAGCCGCTGATCCAATATGCGGTGGAAGAGGCTTTGGAAGCGGGCTGCGACCAGATCATCTTCGTCACCGGTCGCGGCAAGGGCGCGCTGGAGGACCATTTCGACGTCTCCTACGAGCTCGAAGCGACGATGAAGGCGCGCGGCAAGAGCATGGCGCTGATCGAGGGCATCCGCCAGAAGCCGGGCAGCCCGGTCTATGTCCGCCAGCAGGAGCCGCTCGGCCTCGGCCATGCCGTGTGGTGCGCGCGCGAGATCGTGGGAGACGAGCCGTTCGCCGTGCTGCTGCCCGACGAGCTGATGGTGGGCGAGCCCGGCTTCCTCAAGCAGATGGTGCAGGCCTATGAGAAGGTCGGCGGCAATCTGATCGGCGCACTCGAAGTGGCGCCTGCGGAGACCGACAAATACGGCATCATCACGCCGGGCAAGGTGGATGGCGCACTGACCGAGGTGCTCGAGGTGGTGGAGAAGCCCACGAAGGGCACCGCCAAGTCGAACCTGATGACTCCCGGCCGCTACATCCTTCAGCCCGAGGTGATGAAGATCCTCGACAATCCCGTCACCGGCGCGGGCGGCGAGATCCAGCTCACCGACGCGATGGCGCAGCTTATCGGCAAGCAACCCTTCCACGGTTATACCTTCGATGGTCGCCGCTTCGACTGCGGCGACAAGGCCGGCTGGGTCCAGGCGAATCTGGCGCTGGCGCTGGAGCGCGAGGATATCGGGCCAGCCGTGCGCGGCTTCGCGCAGAAGCTGCTCGCGTAAGTACCGAGGTGACAATTCTCGTCACCGGCGCGGCGGGGTTCATCGGCTATCATGTCTGCCGGGCGCTCGCCGCGCGTGGTGACGACGTGCTCGGCATCGACGACCTTAACCCCTATTACGACCCCAAGCTCAAACGCGACCGCCTCGCCGATCTGGGCGATGCGATCCGCTTCGCCGAATGCGACTTTGCCGACGAGACGGCGCTGGCGGCGGCGGTGGCGGATGCGGAAGTAGACCGCGTCATCCACCTCGGCGCGCAGGCGGGCGTGCGCTACTCGCTTCAGAACCCGCGCGCCTACGTCCGCGCCAACCTCGCCGGGCACCTCAACCTGCTGGAGTTCGCGCGCGAACGCGCCGTGCGGCACTTGGTCTATGCCTCCTCGTCGTCGGTCTACGGCGGCAACACCAAGTTGCCGTTCCGCGTCGAGGACCGTGTCGACCATCCCGTCTCGCTCTACGCCGCCACCAAGAAGGCGGACGAGCTGATGAGCGAGACCTATTCCCACCTGTTCCGGATACCTCAGACGGGCCTGCGCTTCTTCACCGTCTACGGCCCCTGGGGCCGGCCGGACATGGCGCTGTGGCTGTTCACGAGCGCGATCCTGGAGGACCGGCCGATCGCGGTGTTCAACCATGGCAAGATGCAGCGCGACTTCACCTACATCGACGACATCGTCGCGGGCGTGATCGCCGCACTAGATCACCCGCCCATGGACGACGGTTCGCCCAAGGCCGGGGGCAGCGTCAGCCCGCACGCGCTCTATAACATTGGCAACAACCGCCCCGAGGAATTAGGCAAGCTGATCGACCTGATCGAGGCCGCCTGCGGCAAGCCGGCGTTGCGCGACTTCCAGCCGATGCAGCCCGGCGACGTCCCCGCCACCTACGCCGACATCAGCGCGATCGCAGAGGACCTCGGCTACGCGCCGACGACGCCGATCGAGGTGGGCGTGCCGAAGTTCGTCGACTGGTACCGGGCGTACAAGGGGGTTTGAGGCTCGCCAGGCTACCGCCTCGCCGCTTCAAAGACTCACCCACAGCCGTTTATCTTGAGGAGCCGCTGAGCGAAGTCGAAGCGGCGTCTCGAAGGACATGCGGTGCTTCGAGACGGCCCTTCGCTGGCGCTCAGTGCCTCCTCAGCACGAACGGTACAGCGCGCTTGCTACTTCTTCCGCGCCTTGCGTGCCGCATAGCGCGCGTCGCGCGCGGCCTTCATCTCCGCCGCACTCGGTGGGGTAAGCCGCGCCGCCTTGAGCGCGGCCGCAGCAGCGGCTTCCGCCTCCGCCGCTGCCTTTGCCTCGGCCTTCGCCACGCGCTCCGCCTTTGCCGCGGCCAGCGCCTCGGCCCGCTTGGCCCTGGCCTCGACCGCCGCCTGTTCCTTCGCCTCGGCTACCCGGCGCCGTTCCGCCAGCACGGCCTCATCCACCGGCGGCTTCGACTTCAGCTTCTCCAGCGCCTTCTGCTTGGCGCTGCCGGCAGCGGCGATGCGATCTTGGAACGAGGGATTGACGAAGGAAGCCACGCATTGTCCTTGAAGGGTTGTAGATGGGCCGCAGATGTGCCGTTCGCACGCGATTTTCAACCCGGCAGTGTCGGCGAGACTGCGACCGCCCGGATCAGCCGCCCAGTTTCGACAGCATGAAGGCCAGCAGGAAGCCGCCCACGGTGATCAGCCCCGAATATTCGTGCGTCTCCTGCGTCGCCTCGGGGATCATCGTGTCGACCAGCATCGCCAGGATCGCGCCGGCCGCCACAGCGGTGGTTCCAGCGATCAGATCGGCGCTGGCGCCCGCCAGCGCGACATTGCCGATCAGCGCCGCCGCGCCGGAGAGCAGGGCGATGCCGCCCCACACACCAAACACGTAGCCGGGGCCATGGCCCGCCTTCTTCATCCCGGCCGCGCTGGAAAGGCCCTCGGGAATGTTGGACAGGAACACCGCGGCGACGGTGACGAGGCTGACGCCGCTGCCCTGGAGTAGGCTGACGCCGATCACCACCGATTCGGGGATGCCGTCGAGGAGGGCGCCGATCGCGATCGCCAGGCCGGACCCGCTGTCCGCGGACGGCTGCCGCGCCGTCGGATCGGACCCGGACCGCTTGCGGTGCCGCGCGCCCCGCCGGGACACGATCACGTTCGCCACCGTATAGGCAAGCGCGCCGCCCAGGAACCCCGCGGCGGTGGAATCGAAGCCGCCGCGCGCATAGGCCTCGTCCATCAGGTCGAAGGCTACGGCCGAGATCAGCACCCCCGATCCGATCGCCATCACCGCCGCGATCACCCGCTGGGGCAATGCGACGACATAGGCGATCGCCGCGCCGAGCAGCAGCGCCGAGCCTCCCACAAGGCCCCACATCCCGGCGGCGACCGGACCGTTCATTTCGTCGCAACAGGCCGTCCCGAGCATGCCACGCACGCCGGGTCCTTCGGCAGCTTCACGCTGCGGAAGCGCATCGCCAGCAGGTCGATCAGCAGCAATTTGCCCGCCGGATCGTCGCCGAACGGGGCGAGCGCGCGCAGCACCTCCAGGGCGGCGAGGCTGCCGAGCACGCCGGTCACCGGACCCAGGATGCCCGCCTCGGCGCAGCTCGTCTCGGCCCGGTCGCTCGCCTCGCCGACGAAGCAGCGATAGCACGGCTTGTCCGCTTCCCAGCCGCGATACACGCCCAGCTGCCCCTCGAACTGGCCCACCGCCGCCGAAATCAGCGGCATCCGCATCATGAGCGCCGCATCCGCCACCGCAAAGCGGGTCGCGAAATTGTCGCATCCGTCCAGCGCCACGTCGCAACCGTCCAGCAGCTCGGCGGCGTTCCCCGCATCGATCCGGGCGCGGCGCGGCTCTGCGGCGACATGCGGGTTGATCGCTTGGACCCGCATCGCTGCCGCTTCGGCCTTCGCCGCACCGACGTCATCGCTGGCGAAGATCACCTGCCGCTGGAGATTGGAGGCTTCCACCCGGTCGTCGTCGATGATCCGGATCGCACCAAGGCCGGCAGCGGCGAGGTACTGGAGCGCCGGCGCGCCGATTCCGCCGGCGCCGATCACCGCCACCCGCGCCGCCTTCAGCCGCACCTGTCCGGCGCCACCGAACTCCTTGAGGACGATGTGGCGGGCGTAGCGGGCAAGCTCGTCGTCGGAAAGCGTCACGCCGGCCAGGAGAAGACCAGGGTAGTGCGGAACCAGGTCGGCGTGGTGAGCCCCACAGTCACCAGATTGTCGCGGGCGAGCCGCGAAACCAGGCCGGAGCCGTATTGCTCCACCGTGACGCAGTCGATCGCGCGCGGCACGATCTTGCGGATTCGCCCCGAAGGACCGACCAGCACCGCCAAGTCCAGCGTCACCACCGCCGCGCTGCGCACCCGTCCCGCGGCAGTGCAGCGCCCGGCGTTGACCTCATCGCGGACGAACGCGGACAGCGCCTCCATGTCAGGCGAGCGGCGAACATATTGTAGTTCAGGCAGGCCGGACCAGTCCGCAGGCGGCATTGCCAGCTGCCAAGCCTCGGCCGCCTGTGCACCGGCAGCCAGCGTCAGCCCGGGCACGGACGGGCCCTGCGCGATCGCGAGCAGGAGAAGCAGCGCCTTCACGATCCGGTCGACCCAAACCCTCCGATCCCGCGCACAGTATCGTCGAGAGTCTCGACCTCGTCCAGCGCAACTTGGGCCACCTCGGCCGGAACCAGCTGCGCGATCCGCTCGCCTCGGCGAACGGGAAAGGGCGCCTGCCCCAGATTGGCGAGGATCACCTTCACTTCGCCGCGATAGTCGCTGTCGATCGTGCCCGGCGTGTTGAGGCAGGTGATGCCGTGCTTGAGCGCCAGGCCCGAGCGGGGGCGCACCTGCACCTCCCAGCCCGCCGGGATCGCCATCGCAAACCCGGTCGCCACCGCATGCCGCGCGCCCGGGGCGAGATCAACGTCCTCAGCCGCCACCACGTCCATCCCGGCAGCGCCAGCGGTGGCATAAGCGGGCAGCGGCAGCCCCGCGCCATGCGGCAGACGGCGGATCAGGATGCGGACGGGGTCAGAGGGCATCGGCGATCCTTTCGGCCAGGCGGTGGGCAACCTCGCCCTTCGGCATGCGGTCCCAAGTCTCGGTGCCCGTCTCGGTGACGAGGTGGATGGTGTTGGCATCGCCGCCCATCACGCTTTCGCCTCTTGGGCCGGAAACGTCGTTGGCGACGATCCAGTCCGCGCCCTTGCGCAGGCGCTTGGCGGCGGCATGCTCCTCCACCCGCTCGGTTTCCGCCGCAAAGCCGACGACGAGGCGAGGACGCTGCGCCGACCGGGCCAGGGTGGCGAGGATATCCGGGTTCTCGACCAGCGACAGGGCAGGGGCGGCCTCGCTCTTCTTGACCTTCTGGCCCGCGGCAGTGTCGACCCGCCAGTCGGCGACCGCGGCGACCATCACCGCCGCGTCCGCAGGCAGCGCCGCCTCGACCGCCGCCGCCATCTCGCGTGCGGTCTCAACATCGACGCGGTCGACCCCGGCGGGTGTTGGAAGCGTGACCGGCCCGGCGACCAACGTTACCCGAGCGCCCAGCGCCGCCAGCGCGCCGGCGATGGCGAAGCCCTGCTTCCCGGACGAGCGGTTGGCGATGTATCGCACCGGATCGATCGGCTCGTGCGTCGGCCCGGCGGTGACGAGGACGTGCCGCCCGGCGAGGCGCCTGCCGGCGCCGAGCCGCGACTCGATCGCCGCCAGGATCGCCTCAGGTTCGGGCAGCCGCCCGGGACCGAACTCGCCGCAGGCCATTGCGCCCTCATCGGGCTCCAGCACTGTCACCCCATCCGCGCGCAGCGTTTCCACGTTGCGCAGGGTCGCGGGATGGAGCCACATCCGCACGTTCATCGCCGGGGCGGCCAGCACGGGTTTGTCGGTGGCGAGCAGCAGCGTTGAGGCGAGGTCGTCGGCATGGCCGTGCGCCATGCGGGCGAGCAGGTCGGCGGTGGCGGGCGCCACCACTACCAGGTCGGCCTGCCGGCTGAGCTGGATATGTCCCATCTCGGCCTCGTCCTTGAGGTCCCACAGCGTCGTATAGACGTGGTTCTCGCTGAGCGCCGCCAGCGTCATCGGCGTGACGAAATGATGCCCCGCCTCGGTCAGCACGCAGGTGACCGAATGCCCGGCGCGGCGGGCGAGGCGGATCAACTCGCACGCCTTGTAGGCGGCGATCCCTCCGCCGACGATCAGCAGGATGCGGCTCATGTCCGTGTCCTTGTCACGGTGATCCGCCGCCTGTCGAGGGCGGCGCTACGCAGGTCGCGGATCGCATCGGGCGCGAAGGCGAGACCCGGCAGCAGCAGCGGCGCGGCGAGGAGCACCCAATAATAGGTGTCGGCGCGGCAGAACAGGGCGAGCAGCACACCATAACCTATGAGCGTCATCAGTACCCGCTTCGCGAAGGGGCTGCGCCATCCTGCCCAGCCGATCAGCGCCACGCCGACCAGCGGCGCGCCCAGCCACAAGGGCCCTTGCGACAGCGCGGTCGCCAGCACCAGCACATGCACCGCAAAGCCGAAGCCGAGCATCCCGCTCCAGCCCCGCGACCCATCGTCGAACGGCCGCACCACTTGGGCGACGGCATGGGCATGGAACGCCACCACCACTACCAGCAGCACCAGTGCGGCGGCCCAGCCCGCCACCTCCCGCCAGCGCCGCTCGCGTGCGGCGGCGAGCAACATCAGCCCGGCATAGAGTGCGCTGGTTTCGCGGATCAGCATCGCAATTGCCGCCACCGCAATCGCCGCGGTGGCGTTGCCAGGCTTGCGCAGCCCCAGCGACAGCGCGATCAGCGGCCCGGCCCAGACTTCGTGAAAGGTGACGAGGTCGGGCCGGATGAAGGAGGACATGCCGGCGGCGAGCAGGATCACCGCGACGATGCGCACCGTGGTGCGGGCGAAAGCGCCCTCGAACCGGTCCCACCATGCTGCGAGAGCGCCGATCGCGATGGCGAACAGCAGCGCAACGCTCGCCCAATCCGGCAGGCGCGCCTGGACCATCGCGAGGGTTGGCAAGCGGAAGGTGACAAACGGCTTCAGCGGATAAGGTCCGCGCCGCATCGCTTCCGCCGCGGTGGAATAATAATCCTGGCCATGCCGCAGCCCGTCGATCACCTCCTGGTACAGCAGCACGTCGGTACGATCCGGGGTGCGCTCGGCCGCGGGGGCGTCCGCCTGAGTATGGGCCGGTACGCCGGGCGCCTGCAGCGCGGTAAAGCAGGCGAGGACCAGCAGCACCGCCAACGCCCCCGCCACCCGCGCCTGCCGCCACGGCAGTGCGGCGAAGCGGGTCGGCTCGGCGAGCCAGCGGGGCATCAGGTCAGCGCCAGGGTCGCCGCGACGCTCACCGCAGCGGACAGCAGCGCAATCGCGACGAAGCGCCAGCCGCCGCCGATCCGCACCACCTCGATTTCGCGGAGCGGCGGCGTGGGCGGGGCGCCGCCGGGAGGTGGGAAGCGCGCCTCGATCCGACGGACCAGATCGGGCAGGCCGGCGAGCGTCTTGAAGTCGGCAACGAGCCGGTCAGCGATCGCCGCCTCCGGCCCGAGCTCGGTGCGCATCCACTCTTCCACCACCGGCCGGGCGGTGTCCCAAAGGTTGACGTCGGGATCGAGCGCGGTGGCGACGCCTTCCACCATCACCATGGTCTTCTGGAGCAGCAGCAGGTGCGGCTGGGTCTGCATGTCGAAATCGCGGGTGATCGAGAACAGCGAGTCGAGCATCAGCCCGATCGACATGTCCTTGACCGGCAGGCCGCGCGTCGGCTCGCCCACCGCGCGCAGGGCGGTCGCGAACTCGGCGACATTGTGGTGGGCGGGCACGTACTGCGCCTCGAAGTGGATTTCGGCGACGCGGCGGTAATTGCCGGTGATCAGCCCATAGAGGATTTCCGCCAGCCAGCGCCGCGCGCGCCGATCGATCCGACCCATGATGCCGAAGTCGATCGCGGCGATCTTGTTGCCGGGCAGCGCGAACAGATTGCCCTGGTGCAGATCGGCGTGGAAGAAGCCGTCGGCGATCGCCTGGCGAAGGAAGGCGTGCACCAGGGTGCGGGCGAGCTGTGGGAGATCGTGGCCAGCGGCGCGCAGCGCGTCGCGATTGGCCAGCTTGATCCCGTCGATCCACTCCATGGTCAGCACGCGGCCGGCGGTGCGCGCCCAGTCGACCGCGGGGACGTGGAAGTCGGGCTCCGCCTCCATCGCCTCGGCAAGCTCGGAGGCGGAGGCCGCCTCGCGCCGCATATCGAGCTCGCGCGCGGTCCAGCGGCGGAAGGTGGCGATGACGAGCCGCGGCCGCAGCCGGGCCAGCTCGCCACCCATCGCTTCCGCCTGCGCCGCCGCCCATTCATAGGTGTCGATCGCGCGCCCGAACTCCTCGATCACGCCGGGGCGGATCACCTTTACCGCCACCGTGCGCCCGTCGGTGGTGATCGCGCGGTGGACCTGCGCGATCGAGGCGGCGCCGATCGGTACCTCGTCGATCTGCGCGAACAGTTCGTCGAGCGGTCGCCCGAAGCTCGCCTCCATTACCGCGCGGATGTCCGCGAACGGCACCGGCGGCAGTGCGTCCTGGAGGCGCAGCAGGTCGAGCGCCGCGGCCTCGCCGACGATGTCGGGCCGCGTGGCGAGCGTCTGACCGAGCTTGATCGCCGCCGGGCCGATCGCCTGGAGCGCATCGGCATAGCGCGGCACCGCGGGCACGCGCGCGCCGACGCGAGCGAGGCGCACCAGCCGGCGCACCGGCGCGGGCGTGTTGCGATCACGCTCAATGCCGCGCAGCGCGCCATGGCGTGCGAGGATGCGGCCCCATTTCAGGAGCCGCCAAAGGTGGACGGCGGGCGCTGTCATGCGCGGGTCAGATCTTCCAGCCCGAATGGATCGCGACCAGCCCGCCCAGGATCGGCTGCGCGGAGACCTGCGCAAAGCCGGCCTCCTCAATCATCCGCTTGAAGGCCGGCATGTCCGGGAAACGGCGGATCGATTCGATCAGGTAGCGGTAGCTGGCGGCGTCCTGCGCCAGCAGTTGACCGAGGCGCGGCACCAGATGGTGCGAATAGGCGTCGTACACCTCGGCGAAGCCGGGCCAGGTGGTGGTGGAGAATTCGAGGCAGAAGAACCGCCCGCCGCGCTTGAGCACGCGGTGTGCCTCGCGCAGCGCCGCGGGAATGTCGGTGACATTCCGGATGCCGAAGGCGATCGTATAGGCGTCGAACGCGCGGTCGGGGAAGGTGAGCGACTCGGCATTGGCCTCGCTCCATACCAGCCCGTCCAGCCGGCGCTTGGCGGCGCGCGCCATGCCCACTTCCAGCATCGCGGGGTTGATGTCCGCCACCGTCACGTGCGCGCCCGTCTTGTGGAGGCGAAAGGCGATGTCGCCGGTGCCGCCCGCCATGTCGAGGATGCGCTCGCCGGGCCGGGGGCGTACCTTGCGGACGAAATCGTCTTTCCAAATCCGGTGCAGCCCGCCCGACATCGCGTCGTTCATCAGGTCGTAATTGCGCGCGACGCTGGTGAATACGGTACCGACGCGCGCGGTCTTTTCCGAGGCGGGGATGTCTTCGTAGCCGAAGGAGACGGTGTCGCTCATCGCCCGGGGCTGTAGCGGCGGCTTGTGGAGGCGGCAAACGCAACCTAGCTCGCCCCCATGCCGGAATTGCCAGAGGTCGAGACCACGGTGCGGGGCTTGCGCCCGGTGCTGGAAGGCGCCCGCCTTTCCGCGGTTGAGGCGCGCCGGGCGGACCTGCGCCGCGCTTTCCCCGCCGATCTTCGCCAGCGGCTGACCGGCGCGCGGGTGACCGCGCTCGGCCGCCGGGCCAAATACGGGCTGGTCGAGACCGACCGGGGGACCACCATGATCTTCCACCTTGGCATGTCCGGCCGCTGGCGCGTCGATCCCGATACACTGGGTCCGCATGACCACCTGGTGCTGGAAACCGATGCCGCCCGCCGCCTGGCGCTCAACGATGCGCGGCGCTTCGGCTTCGTCGACCTGTGGCCCACGGAGAGCCTTGCGGACTATCCGCCGTTCCGCGCGCTCGGGCCCGAGCCGCTCGGCGAAGAACTCACCGCTGCCTATCTGGCCGGGGTGCTCGCCGGGCGATTGGCCCCGATCAAGGCGATGCTACTTGACCAAAGAATCGTGGCGGGGCTGGGCAACATCTATGTCTGCGAGGCGCTTTACACGGCGCGAATCGCGCCGGGGCGGGCGGCGGGGCAGGTGTCCAAGCCGCGACTCGCCCGGCTAGTGGAGGCGATCCGCGCGGTGCTGCTGGAGGCGATCGAGGCGGGCGGCTCCACCTTGCGCGATTATGCACGCCCCGATGGCGAGCTCGGCTATTTCTCCAAGCGTTTCCAGGTCTATGGTCGCGAGGGACAGCCGTGCAGCTGCGGCGGCCTCATCGCGAGAAAGGTCCACTCAGGGCGATCCACCTTCTGGTGTCCGGCCTGCCAGCGGAGTTGACCCGCGGCGCGGCGGCCGCTATGGGGCCGGCTTCACGAGGGCGATGGGGTTTCCCGGCGCCCTCTTTTTCATCGAGAGACCCGAGGACACATGGCGAACACGCCGCAAGCCAAGAAGCGCATCCGTCGCAACGCCCGCCGTGCCGAAGTGAACGGCAACCGCATCGGCCGCATCCGCACCTTCGTGAAGAAGGTCGAGTCCGCGCTGGCCAGCGGCGACAAGGCGACCGCGAGCAGCGCACTGGCGGCGGTGCAGCCGGAGCTGCAGCGGGGTGTAGCCAAGGGCGTCCTCCACAAGAACACCGCCTCGCGCAAGTTCTCGCGCCTGACCAAGGCGGTTGCCGCGTTGAGCTGATCCCGCACTCCTTGCGTTTTCAGCGCCCGTCGGAGTTTCTCCGGCGGGTTTTTTTGCGTCCGCCCGGGAACTGTCTGACAAACCATGGAGAGTCCGCGATTCGCGGCTTGCTCGCGTTCGCTTCCGGGACTTCAATCTCGTAACTTCAAAGACTTATAAGATCGTTTGACGGATTTCCGCCGACGGAGACGTGTCAATCCCGTTTATTTCACAAAAGCGTCACGCCCCGGACTTGATCGACTCTGCCGAACCTTCCTAAACCTGTGTTTGTCGCCGCGGCCATCTGCCGAGGCGCCCATTTGGACAGCGTCGGGAGCCACGCGGCTGGGGCCGCCACGGGGTTCGTCATGTCGAAGAAACCGGGTTCGGCACGGGGCGTGTCAGCTCGAACGGAGGGGTGCGCGTGTCGAGTTTGCAGTCCAGGATCGAGGAAACAGGGACGATCGCACGGGCCTGGACGCGCATTCGCGTGAACCTGCGTGCGTCCGCCGGCGCGCGGCTCTTCGATCAGTGGCTGAAGCCGATTGAGCTGGTGGAGGATGAGGATGTGGAATGCGTCCGTCTGACGCTCCCATCTCCGTTCATGACCAACTGGGTCCGCAACCATTATGCCGAGCGACTGCTGCTGGAATTCCGCCAGCAGGTGCCTGAGGTGCGCGCGATCGCGATCGAGACGCGCTCGGGCATGCCGACCGCGGTGTCGCTGGTCACGGCGCCTGCGCAATCGGTTGCCGATCCCGTGCCGGCGGCTGAGCGCCCCGCGCTCGACCCGCGACTGACGTTCGAGTCGTTCGTCGAGGACCCGTCCAATCGCGTCGCGCTGAACGCGGCGCGGGCGCTTGCCGCACCCGGTCCGGTGCGGTTCAGCCCGTTGTTCCTCCATAGCGGCACCGGGCTGGGCAAGACTCATCTGATGCAGGCGATCGGCGCCGCATTCTTGGAGGCCGAGCCCGAGTCGCGCATTCTCTACATGTCGGCCGAGCGGTTCATGTTCGAGTTCGTCGCCGCGATGCGCGCGCGCGACACATTCGCGTTCAAGGCGCGGCTGCGCGGCTGCGACCTGCTGCTGATCGACGACCTCCAGTTCATTGGCGGTAAGGATGCGACCCAGGAGGAGTTCTTCCACACCATCAACGAGGTGATGGCAGCGGGCAAGCGGCTGGTGATCGCCGCCGATCGGTGCCCACAGGCGCTGGACGGCATCGAGCCCCGGATCGTCGGACGCATGGCGGCAGGGCTGGTCGTCGACATCAAGGCGCCAGGCGCCGCGCTGCGCCGGATGGTGCTCGATCGCAAATGCGCGGAACTGGGCATGGACGTGCCCGAGCCCGTCCTTGATCTGCTCACCACGCGCATCCAGAGCAGCATCCGCGAGCTGGAGGGGGCGCTGAACCGGGTCATTGCTTACGCCCAGCTGACGGGCGAGGCGATCGACCTTGATTTCGCGATCGCGACTCTGGGGGACACCCTGCGCGGCGCACGTCGGCAGGTGACGATCGACGAGATCCAGAAGGTCGTGTCGACGCATTTCGACATGAAACCGTCGGATCTCGTGTCGGCACGGCGCGCTCGTGCGATCGCGCGACCGCGTCAGATCGCGATGTACCTGGCGAAGCGGCTCACCACGCGCTCGCTGCCTGAGATCGGCCGCAAGTTCGGCGGGCGGGATCATTCAACCGTGATCCATGCGGTGCGCCGGATCGAGGAACTGCGCGACAGCGACCAGGACGTGGACGGCGCCGTCAGGATGCTGCTCGGCCAGCTGGAGGGCTGAGCCGGTCAGAACAATGACGCGCGTCGCCGATGTTGTGCCAATCCTGGCAGCAATGCTTTGCGGCTGTGCGCCGACCCGGAGAAGACGACGGAAACGTCTGGGATGCGATGCTCTACAGGACCAGCCCCATCGCCGCCTGAGCTCGCGACAGCAGCGGCGCGGCAAGGTCGCGGGCGCGCGCGGCACCGTCGCGCAGGATCGCGTCGATGGCGGCGCGATCGGCCATTAGGCGGAGCATCTCGTTCCGGATCGGGCCGAGCGTCGCCACCGCCAAGTCGGCGAGCGCGGGCTTGAACTGACCGAAGCCCTTGCCGGCAAACTCGGCCAGCACCTCGGCGGGTTTGCGGTCCGCGAGGGCGGCGTAGATGGTGAGGAGGTTCTTTGCTTCGGCGCGGCCTTCCAGCGCGTCCCAGCTGTCGGGCAGCAGGTCCGGATCGGTCTTAGCCTTGCGGAACTTGTCCGCGATCGTCTCGTCGCTGTCGACCAGCTTGACCACTGACTGTGCGGACGGGTTGGACTTGGACATCTTCGAGCCCGCGTCTCGCAGGCTCATGATCCGCGGCGCGGCGCCGCTGACCAGCGGCTCGGGCAGGGTGAACAGCTCGGTTTCGTAGTCGGTGTTGAACTTGGTGGCGATGTCGCGCGCCAACTCCAGATGCTGCTTCTGGTCCTCGCCGACCGGGACGTGGGTGGCGTTGTATAGCAGCACGTCCGCCGCCATCAGCACGGGATAGTCGTAGAGGCCGACGCTGGCGCCCTCTCGGTTCTTGCCGGCCTTGTCCTTGAACTGGGTCATCCGGTTGAGCCAGCCGACGCGTGCGACGTTGTTGAGCAGCCAGGCAAGCTCGCTGTGCGCGGGGACGCGGGCCTGGTTGAACAGGATCGAGCGCGAGGGATCGATGCCGGCGGCGACCAGGGTGGCAGTCATCTCCAGCGTGTTGGCGGTGAGCTCGGCGGGAGGGATGAACTCGGTGAGGCCGTGGAGGTCGGCGATGAAGTACATCGTTTCGCCGCCGGCGGCCTGCACCTCATCCTGCATGGCGACCCACTGCTTCACCGCGCCCAGATAGTTGCCGAGGTGGAGATTGCCGGTGGGCTTGATGCCGGAGACGACGCGCATGTGGGTTCCTAACGACGGATGAGCCGCCTGGCATCGGAGAGCCGGAAAGCACCAAGCAGCACGGAGGCGGCGAGGTAGACGACGCAGCCCGCGCCGACCAGTACGAACATCGCGCCCCAGCGCTGGAGGCTGCCGCCGGTGGTGTAGGGCCGGAACAGGTCCAGCGCGAACCAGAGCGCGGCACCCATCGCCAGCGCGGCGAGCGTCAGCCGCCACGTGCGGCGCTTCAGCTGCGCGTCGGCGACGAACTCGCCGCGACGGACCAGGGCGCGCCAGAGCAGCCAGACATTGACGGTAGAGGCGAGCGCGGTGGCGAGCGGCGGGCCCATGTGGCGCAAGGGCATGATCAGCGCGAGGTTCAGCGCGAGGTTCACCGCCATCGAGATGGTGGCGTAGCGCACTGGCGTGCGCGTGTCCGAGCGCGCGTAGAAACCGGGGGTGAGCACCTTGACCAGGATGTAGCTGGGCAGGCCGACCGAGAAGGCGGCGAGCGCCTGCGCGGTGAAGAGCGTGTCGTCCGCGACAAACTTGCCGTGCTGGAACAGCGCTGCGACGATCGGCTGGCCGGCGACAATCAGCGCGACGGTGGCGGGCAGGGTGAGGAATAGCGCCAGTTCGAGCCCGCGGTTCTGCGTTTCCATTGCGCGGGCCTCCTCGCCCGCACCGAGCTGCCGCGAGATGGTGGGGAGGAGGACGGTGCCCAGGCCGATGCCGATCAGGCCGAGCGGCAGCTGGTTCAGTCGGTCCGCGAAATAAATGTAGCTGACCGAGCCCGCGTCGAGCAGGCTGGCGGCGAGCGCGGTGGAGACGACGAGGTTGATCTGCACCGCGCCGGCGCCCGCCGCCGCTGGCCAGATCAGCGCCAACAGGCGTCGCACATCCGGATTGAGCGTCGGCCGCTTGAGCCGGAGCCGCACGCCGGCGTGGCGACACGCCCACCACAGCCATAAGAGCTGGAGCGCGCCGGAGATCGTCACTGCGATCGCCTGGTTGCGCGCGGTGAACAGCGGCTCCTGGCTGTGGAAGAACAGCAATGCCGCGATCAGCGTGAGGTTGAGCAGGATCGGCGCCGCCGCGGCGACCCAGAAGCGGTGCAGCGAGTTGAGGATGCCGCCGAGCAGCGACACCAGGCTGATGAAGAGCAGGTAGGGGAAGGTGATCCGCGACAGCGTGACCGCAAAGGCGAATTCGTCCGCCCCCGCTTCGTTGAATCCGCCCGAGAGCAGCCAGGTGACAGGCCAGGCGGCAAGCTCCATCACCGCGGTCATCACCAGCAGCACCGGGAGCAGGACCGAAAGCGCGTCCTCGGCAAAGGCAATCCCGTCCGGCAGGCCGCGTCCGTCCTTGTCCGCCACCTTGCGGTTGAACATTGGGATGAAGGCGGCGGAGAAGGCGCCCTCCGCGAACAGGGCCCGGAACATGTTGGGCAGGCGGAAGGCGATCAGGAAGGCGTCGGACGCGAAGCCCGCGCCGACGAAGCGCGCGAACAGGCTGTCGCGGACCAGCCCGAGCACCCGGCTGGCGAGCGTGAGCCCGCCGACCGAGCCGAGCGCGCGGGCGAGGTTCATCGGATCAGGCTGTCGGGATCAGGCCTGGCCGAGCGTGCCCTGCTGATCCTGCTGCGCTGCGAGTTGCTGGTAGTAGAGGCCGTTGAAGTCGATCGGATCGAGCAGCAGCGGGGGGAACCCGCCGTCGCGGATCGCATCGGCCACCACGCGGCGCGCGAAGGGGAACAGCAGGCGCGGGCCCTCGCCGAGCAGAAACGGCTGGGTGGCGTCGTCGGGCACGTTGCGCAGCCCGAACAGGCCAGCATAGGCCAGCTCCACCAGGAAGGCGACATTGCCCTGGGTCTCGGCGCGGACCTCGATCTTGAGCGTGACCTCGTGGACCTCCTCGCCGACCTGCTGGGCGTTGATGTCGAACTGGACGTTGATCTCCGGCGCCTGCTCGATCTGGTAGATTCCCGGCGCGTTGGGGTTCTCGAACGACAGATCCTTGATGTATTGCGAGATCAGGCCCGCGGAGGGAGTCATGTCCTGCCCGTTGCCGTTGGTGCCGGCGGCGGCCGCGCCGAAATCGTCGCTCATGAGTTCTTCCTGTCGAATGGATTGGCCCGGGCGACTAGCAGGCCCTCCGGCTCTTTGAAAGCCGGGTCGGCTGGCCTATGTTGGCGGATGATATGATCGGAGGTCCGGTGTTTTACGCGATCCTGCTGATGATGGTGGCGGCGTTCCTCGCCCTCCGTCTCTATTCCGTGCTCGGCAAGCGCAGCGGCGAGCCGCTGGCGCGGCCGGCGGAGGAGCGCGTCGGCCCCAAGCCGGTGGCGCGCACCGTGGACGTCACCCCCGAGGTGCGCGACGTGCAGCCGCGCCCCATCGACTCGGGTGCCGAGGGCGGCATCCGCGCGATCGTAGGCGCCGAGCCGGGGTTCGACGTGACGCAGTTCGTCGATGGCGCGCAGGCGGCGTATCGCATGATCCTGGAAGCGTTCTGGAAAGGCGACCGCGAGGCGCTGCGCGCGCTGACCACCGAAGACGTCTATGCCTCGTTCGACGAGGCGATCGCGGCGCGCGAGACGGACGGGCTGACATTGGACAACAGGCTGGTCTCGATCGAGCGCGCGGTGATCGCGGATGCGTCGCTCGCCGGGCGCGAGGCGCGGATCGCGGTGCGCTTCGATGCCGATATCGCGGCGGTGACGCGCGACGCCGAGGGCAATGTGGTGGCCGGCTCCACCGACGATGCGGTGGAGACGCACGACCTGTGGACCTTCGCGCGCACGCTCAAGACGGGCGACCCGAACTGGAGACTCGCGGACACCGACGACGCTTGATGGCAACGCGGGGCATGCGGTGGGGCGGCGCGCTTGCGCTGGGACTGATGCTTTCGGCCTGCGTCGGCGGCGGGCACGTGCCGACACCCGAAACGGCGGGCCGCCCGCCTGCGCCGGTACGCCAGCCGCGACCGGCGACGCCGATCGCGCCGGCGCCGGTGGCTGCGGGATCGGGGCCGACCGCCGCCAGCGTCGGGACCATCGCGGGGCCACCGATTGCCTCCCTGCCGATCACCGCCGCCAATGCTGCGCGGGCGCTCGCTGCCTTTCGCACGAGCTGCCCGTCGCTGGTGCGCCGGCCAGATACCGCAGGCCTGCGGGCGGACTGGCGGCCGGTTTGCGACGAGGCGGCGCGGACCGATGCGGGCGAGGCGCTCGCCTTTTTCCGCCGGTGGTTCGAGGCGGTACAGGTGGGTGACGGCCGCGCCTTCGCTACCGGATATTTCATCCCGGAGATTGCGGGATCCCGCACCCGACGCAGCGGCTATGACACGCCGGTCTATGGCCGGCCGGGCGACCTGGTCGACGTCGACCTCGGCACCTTCTCGTCCGCGCTGAAGGGCAAGTCGATCCGTGGGCGGGTGGAGGGCACGAAGCTGGTGCCGTATTTCGACCGGACCGCGATCGAGGAAGGCGCGCTGGACGGGCGCGCACGGATCATCGCCTGGGCGGCGGATCCGATCGAGCTGTTCTTCCTCCAGGTGCAAGGGTCGGGGCTGCTGCGCCAGCCCGACGGCAGCGTGGTCCGCATCGGCTATCAAAGCCAGAACGGCCGCGACTATACCGGCATCGGCGCACTGATGAAGAAGCGCGGGCTGCTCGGGCCCGGCCAGTCGAGCATGCAGGGGATCATGGCGTGGCTGCGCGCGCACCCCGAAGAAGGCCGGGCGATCATGCGCGAGAACAAGAGCTACGTCTTCTTCCGCGAGCTGGACGGCCCGCCGCTCGGCGCGCTCGGGCTGCCGGTGGCGGACGCGACCACGGTGGCGGCGGACCCCAAGTTCGTGCCGCTGGGCGCCCCCGTTTTCCTGTCGATGGACCGCACCGACGCGACCGGCCTGTGGGTGGCGCAGGACACCGGCGGCGCGATCAAGGGCGCCAATCGCTTCGATACCTTCTGGGGCGCAGGCGAGGAGGCCCGGGCGATCGCGGGAGGGATGAGCGCGCGCGGCACCGCTTTTCTTCTGTTGCCCGCGGGCACGCTGGCGCGGCGCGATGCGCAAGCTCGCCCCTGACGAGGCGGCGCTCTGGGCGCGGGTGATGGCGACCGCGCGACCGTTGCGGGCGATTCCGCCTCCGATGCGATTGGCGGGGCCCGTCGCAACGCCCGCTGCTCCGGTGCAGGTGGCAAGAAAGACGAGCAGCGCGACGATTCCGACGCGCCTGGAGATGGACAAGCGGGTACAGCCGGCAGCCCCTTCTACGCCAAGACCGGGTACTACGCTCGACTCGAGCTGGGACAAACGCCTGTCCCGCGGCATCGTGACGCCGGACGTGACCGTCGATCTGCACGGCCACACGCTGCATTCCGCGCATGACCTGCTTGAGGGTGCGCTGGACCGGGCGGTGGCTCGGGGCGACCGCGTGGTGCTGCTGGTAACGGGCCGCCCGCCGCGACCGGAAAGCGAGCGGCCCCACGCGCGCGGTGCGATCCGCGCGGCGGTGGGCGACTGGCTGGCAGGATCGCGTTTCGCCGGCAGCATTGCCGCGGTCCGCAACGCGCATCCCCGGCATGGCGGCGTGGGCGCGCTCTACATCATCCTTCGTCGCGAGCGCGAACCGAAGTCTTAACCCTCGTCGTGCCATGCTCCCCCGATGGTGGCGCCCGTGACGTCACGTTTTGGGGAAGCTGCAAGCGCGATGAAGGCCGCGACGTTGAAGAGCCGTGCGATCGCACTGGCGCTCTGCGTGGGCGGGGCAGCCTTTGCGTTCGCTCTTGTCCTGGCCGAGGATGATCCGTCGGCCGGACACCTGTGGCGTGCCGCGGTGCTGGCGATCGCGTGCGGGACGATCGCCTGGGCTGCGATCATCCGGATCTCGACCCATGTTACCGGTGCGATCGATTTGGCGGCCGATCGGCTCGCCGACGCGGCCGGGGGTGATCTCGCCAGCCCCATCCCGCCGACGGTATTTCAAATCGCGCCGCGCCTTTCGGAAGCGATGACTGCGCTATTCGGACAGATCAGCGCAAATCTCAGCCGCATCGAGCGGCTGGCGATGGTCGATCCGGTCACCGGTCTGCCGAACCGGTCCAGCTTCCGCGCTGCCTGCGAGTCGCTGATCGCATCGGCCACCCAGGGCGCCTGTTCGGCGCTGCTGTTCATCGATCTGGACCGGTTCAAGGCGATCAACGATACCCATGGTCATGCGGCTGGCGACATGCTGCTCACCCAAGTCGCGGAGCGGCTGCGCACGGTGGCAGCCAACGGCGCGGGCGCCGCGCCCGTCGTGGGGCGGATCGCCGGCGACGAGTTCAGCATCTTTGTACCCGCGCTCCGCCAGCCGGAGGATGCGGATCGATTGGGCCATCGTGTCCTCGAGGTTCTGGAAGCGCCTTTCGAGATCGGCGGCAGCGAGCTGATGATCGGGGCGTCCGTGGGACTGGCCATGCACCCTCTTCACGGCGCCCAGCTGACCGAGTTGATGCGGGCAGCGGATGCCGCAATGTACCGGGCGAAGCACCTGGGGCGCGGCCGTGTCGAGCGCTTCGGCGCGGCAATCCAGCGCGACCTTGCGGCGCGCCTTACACTAGACGACGAGTTGCGCCAGGCACTGGCGTGTAACGAGTTCGGGTTAGTTTTCCAGCCGCAACGCAGGGTCAGCGATCGCGGCACCGTCTCCGTCGAGGCGCTGCTGCGCTGGCACCATCCGGACGGCACCCGGCTACCTGGCAGCTTCCTTATCCGGGCGGAGGAAAGCGGGCTGATCGTCGACATCGGCAACAAGGTGATCGACGATGTGGCGCGAACCCTCGCGCGCTGGGCGGCGGCGGGGATAGAGGCGCGTATGGCGATCAATGTCAGCCCGCGCCAGATCGCGCGGGCGGATTTCTTCCTGCGGCTTGCCGCCGCGCTGGAGACGCATGGCGCGCCGGCGCGGCTGATCGAGCTGGAGATTGGCGAAACGCTCGCGATGCGCTGCTCCCCCGTGCAGATCGCGGCGATCGAGGCACTGCGCGAGCAGGGGGCGACGGTAGCAATCGATGGGTTCGGCACCGGTTATACCAACATTGGCCGGCTGCGGATGCTGCCGGTCGATCGCATCAAGCTGGACCGCAGCCTCACCGCGGAGGTCGCCGGCAGCGATGTGGCGCGCAGCATCGCGCAGGCGCTGATCGGACTGATTCACGGCATCGGCCGCGAAGCAGTGGGCGAGGGGATCGAGACCCGGGCCCAAGCCGAAGTGCTACGCGTGCTGGGTTGCGACGTGATCCAGGGGTTCGGCGTCGCCGAGCCGATGGACGAGGATGCGCTGCTCGCCTGGCTGGCGAGCGATGCCGCGGCTCAGCCGGCGCCCGCGCGGTTGATCACGTCGGCATAGATGTCGGTCAGGGCGTAGAGGTCTTCCACCGCCACCGCCTCGTTCACCTTGTGCATGGTAGCGTTGACCAAGCCGAATTCTATCGTGGGGCATAGCTGCGAGAGGAAGCGCGCGTCCGACGTGCCGCCGGTGGTGGAGAGTTGCGGCGCGACACCGGTGCGGGCCTCGATCGCGGCGGACAGCAAGGACGAGAGCGCGCCCGGCTTCGTCAGGAATGCCTCGCCCGAGATCCGCGCCGTCACCTGCGCGGCGGGGGCGTGGCGGCGGACGATTTCGTCGATCTGCGCGGCCAGGGCGTCGCCCCGCTGGAGATCGTTGAAGCGGATGCTCAGCCGCGCCGCGGCGCGCGCGGGGATGACGTTGGTGGCAGGATTTCCAACCGCGAGATCGGTGATCTCGATGTTGGAGGGCTGGAACCAGGCATTGCCCGTATCGAGCACCAGCGCATCGATCTCCGCCAGCGCGGCGACCAGCGGGGTGATCGGATTATCCGCGAGGTGCGGGTAGGCGACATGGCCCTGTCGGCCGGGCACTTCGATCCAGATGTTGACCGAGCCGCGCCGGCCGATCTTGACCGTGTCGCCGAAGCGCTGGTCCGAGGTGGGTTCGCCGACGAGGCACAGGTCCGGGCGGATGCCGCGCGCGGCCATCCGCTCGATCAGCGCGCGGGTGCCGAATACTGCGGGCCCCTCCTCGTCGCCGGTAATGATCAGGCTGAGCGTGCCTTCCGGCGCCGTGCGGGCGGCGGCGGCGACGAAGGCGGCGATCGCGCCCTTCATGTCCACTGCGCCGCGGCCGTGGAGCAGGCCGCCGCGCACCTCGGGGACGAAGGCATTGCCGGTCCAGCCCTCGCCCGGCGGGACAACATCAACATGGCCGGCGAAGGCGAGATGGCGCCCACCGGTGCCGCGAACCGCCAGGAGGTTCTCGACCGGGCCGTCGGGCGCCTCGCCGACCGTGAACCGCTCGACGTCGAAGCCGATCAGGTGCAGCGCGGCTTCGAGGACGTCGAACACCGGCCCGCGTGCGGGCGTAACGCTGGGGCAGGCGAGCAGCGCGGTGGCGAGGGCGAGCGCGTCGGCCATTCAGGCGGCCCGGCGTAGATCGCTGACGATCGCATCGGCGATGTGCGGGATCAACTCGACCGGCATGTTGTGGCCCATGCCCTCGAACTCGACGAGGCGGGCGCCGGGGATGTTCGCCGCGGTGTCGCGCCCGCCCGCGACGGGCATCAGCGGATCGGCGGTGCCGTGGATCACCACGGTGGGCACCCGGATCCCGCGCAGCATCGCGCGGCGATCCCCGTCGGAGATGATCGCGGCGAGCTGGCGGCTGATGCCCGGCGGATAGTGCATGCGCGACACGATGGCGCGCACGCGGCTGGCGAGCGCGGCCTCGTCCACCGGATAGCGCGGGCTGCCGATCGCCCTGGCGGTGCGAATGCCGTGCGCCACCGCCGCCTCCAAGTCGTTGGCGCGGGGGCGGCGGAGCAGCACGCGCAGCGCCTCGCGGCGCGGGCGCGGCAGCGCGGGATTGCCGGTGGTGGACATGATCGAGGCGAGCGAGAGCGCGCGCTCGGGATGGCGGGCGGCGAGATGCTGCGCGATCATTCCACCCATCGAAGCGCCGACGACATGCGCGCGCGGGATATCGAGCGCGTCGAGCAGCCCCGCCGCGTCTTCGGCCATATCGGCGAGCGAATAGGGAACGCGCGGGCGCATCCCGAACATGCGGGCGAGCACCAGGGTATAGATGTTGGGGGTGCCGGCCGCATCGAACTTGGTGGACAGGCCGCAATCGCGATTGTCGAACCGGATCACGCGATAGCCGCGATGGCCGAGTGCTTCGACGAAGGGGGTGGGCCACAGAGTCAGTTGCGCGCCCAGGCCCATGATCAGCAGCATGGGAGGACCGTGCTCGGGCCCGTGCATCTCATATTCGAGGTCGAGGCCGTTCGCGCGGATCCTTGCCATCGCCCGTCAATGCACGGCTGGGGCTTTGGCTGCAATCAGGCGGTGACGATCTCGCTGCCCTGCACCATGACCGGCCAGGGGGTGAGCCGCCCGCCAGCGCAGGGCCCGGCGACGCAGCGGCCGTCCTCAATCGCGAACACCGCGCCGTGCCAGGAGCAGAGGATCGCGCCTTCGTGGACATAGTCGTCCAGGGTCTGGGCGAGCGGCAGGCCCATGTGCGGGCAGCGATCGACATAGCCGTGGACGCTTTCGCCGCGGCGCACCACAAAACCGTGGAAGCGGCCGGCACGCATTTCCAGAACGAAAGCGCGCGCGGCGCCATCGGCGATCTGATCGAGCGGGCCGAGGCGGACGCCGGCCGGAGTCTTGGACAGGCGGTCGGTCAGGGCAGCTGCGCCTTGGCGAAGCCGGACCAGACGTCGTCATAGTCGAGCTGCATGGTCGGCGTCTCGGTCGCCCAGCGGGTGGGGCGGACGACGTGGCGGGTTTCGAACATGAACGCCATGGTGCCGTCGATCTTGACCGGCTTGAGCTCGGCGGCACTCGCCTTCTCGTGGGTCGCGCGGTCGGGCCCATGGCCGTTCATCTGGTTGTGGAGGCTCGCCCCGCCGGGCACGAAGCCGCCGCCTTCCTTGGCATCATAGGCGCCGGCGATCAGTCCCATGAACTCGCTCATCACGTTGCGGTGGAACCAGGGCGGGCGGAACGTATCCTCCGCCACCATCCAGCGCGGCGGGAAGATCACGAAGTCGCAGTTCGCGGTGCCGGGCGTGTCGCTGGGCGAGGTCAGCACGGTGAAGATCGAAGGATCGGGATGGTCGAAGCTGACCGTGTTGATCGTGTTGAAGCGGGTGAGATCGTAGCGGCAGGGCGCGAGATTGCCGTGCCACGCGGCCACGTCGAAGGGTGAGTGGTCGAGGCGGGTCTGCCACAGCCCGCCCTGAAACTTCTGGATGACCTCGCAGCGCTCGTCGCGATCCTCGAACCAGGCGACAGGCGTCTCGAAATCGCGCGGGTTGGCGAGACCGTTCGCCCCGATCAGGCCGAGGTCGGGGAGGCGGAACAGCGCGCCGTAGTTTTCGAGGACATAGCCGCGCGCGGCGCCGTCGGGCAGCGCGACGCGGAAGCGGACGCCGCGCGGGATCAGCGCGATCTGCAAGGGGGCGAGGTCGATCCGCCCGAGCTCGGTGGTGATTTCGAGGCGACCGTGCTGGGGCACGATCAAGAGTTCGCCGTCCGCCGAGAAGAAGGCGCGCTCCATGTCGCGATCGGCGGCATAGCAATGGATGCCGACCCCGCTCTGCTCGGCGACGCTGCCGGTGCCGCCATAGGAGACGAGGCCGTCGAGCCAGTCGGTCGGCTCGGCGGGCATCGGCAGCGGATCCCAACGCATGCGGTTGGGGGAGGGCGGCGCCTCGCTGAACGGCCCGGAGCGGAGCAGCTTGGCGCCCTGATAGGGTGTGAAGGCGGGGTGCTGCGCGGTGGGGCGCAGGCGGTAGAGCCAGGCGCGGCGGTTCTCCTGCCGCGGCGCGGTGAAGGCGGTGCCGGAGAGCTGCTCGGCATAGAGGCCGAACGGAGGCTTCTGCGGGGAGTTGCGGCCGATGGGGAGTGCACCGGGCACCGCCTCGGTGGAGACGTGGTTGCCGAAGCCGGGGAGATAGTGGGTCATGAGCCTACCTTGCTCCCCTCCCTTCAAGGGAGGGGCTGGGGTGGGTCGCGTCCAAGTGATACGGATGGGGTTCAGCCTGACCGGGCGGTGACGCGAGCACTCCACCCACCCCCGACCCCTCCCTTGAAGGGAGGGGAGAAGTCACTCCTCGACCTTGATCACGCCGCGGCGGATCTGGTCCAGCTCGATCGATTCGAACAGCGCCTGGAAGTTGCCGTTGCCGAAGCCCTCGTTGCCTTTGCGCTGGATGATCTCGAAGAAGATCGGGCCGAACATGTTCTCGGTGAAGATCTGGAGGAGGATGCCCTCCTCGCCGACGTTGCCGTCGATCAGGATGCGGTTCTTCTTGAGCCGCTCCAGATCCTCGCCATGGCCGGGGACGCGCTTGTCGACCAGCTCGTAATAGGTCTCGATCGTGTCCTGCAGCTTGACGCCGCGGGCGCGCAGGCGCTCCACGGTGTCGAAGATGTCCTCCGTGGTCAGTGCGAGGTGCTGGATGCCCTCGCCGTGATATTGCCGGATGAACTCCTCGATCTGGGAATTGTCGTCCTGGCTCTCGTTCAGGGGAATGCGGATCGCCTTGTCGGGCGCGATCATCGCCTGGCTGAACAGGCCGGTCGCCTTGCCCTTGATGTCGAAATACTTCTGCTCCTCGAAGCCGAAGAGCGTGCGGTAGAACTCGCTCCACACGCGCATCTGGCCGCGGCGGACATTGTGGGTCAGGTGGTCGAGCAGGTCGAGCCCGACGTTGTTCTCCGCCTCTGCCTGTTGCCAGCCGGGGATCTCCTGCCAGTCGGCGTAGAGATCGGTGCCGTCCTGGATGAAGTAGAGGTAGCTGCCGCCGATACCCTGGATGACGGTGTCGTCCTCGTCGGTGCGCTCGCCGCCGTGCGCGAGGGCCCATTCGAGCGCCCTGGCGGGATCGGAGACGCGGAACGCCATCGCGCTCGCCGAGGGGCCGTGCGCCTCGCGGAAGGCGGCGACACGGCCGGTCTCGTCGCGGTTGAGCATCAGGTTGATGCGGCCCTGCTTGTAGCGGGTGATCGCTTTCGAGGGATGGCGATGCGTGGCGACGAAGCCGAGTTGCTCGAACTGGCGGGCCATCGCGTCGGGGTCGGGCGAGGTGAATTCGACGAACTCGAAGCCGTTGAGGCCGAGCGGGTTGTCCGTAACTTCACGATCCTCGCGCACATGGACGTCGGTCATGGTCGCTCCTCTTGGTATCAGATGATACTATATCCTCGCTTGAGCCGTTCGTGTCAAATGCTACCCATCGGACAACATGGCCAACCGCCTCCAGCTCGATCGGTTCCTGCCGTACCGCCTGTCGATCACGTCCAACCTGGTCAGTGGCCGCATCGCGCGGGTGTATGAATCGCTGTTCGGGCTCTCCATTCCGGAATGGCGGCTGATCACCGTCACGGCCGAGGCGGGCGCGATCACCCAGGCCGAGCTGGGCGAACGGACGCGCATGGACAAGGTGACGGTGAGCCGCGCCGCCATCGCGCTGGTCGGGCGTGGACTGCTGGCGCGCACGCCCAACGCCAACGACCGGCGATCGCACCTGCTGTCGCTGACCGAGGAGGGCGAGGCGCTCTATGGCTCGGTCGCGCCCAAGGCGATGGAAATCGAGGAGCGGCTGTTCTCGCGCTTCACGCCGGCGGAGCTGGAGACGTTCACCGCAATGCTCCGTCGGATCGATGCGGCGGCGCAGGAGGAAGCATGACCGAAGCGCCGCTCGTCGCAGGGATCGAGCTGGGCGGCACCAAGTGCAACCTTATCCTGGCGCGCGGGCCCGACGCGATCCTGGAGGAGAAGCGCCTGCCCACCGAGCGCCCGGCCGAAACGCTGGCGGCGATCGAGGCGGTGCTGGACGGGTGGCGCGGCTTTGCGGCGATCGGCATCGGCAGCTTCGGCCCGGTCTCGATCGACCGCGCGTCCGGCGACTATGGCCGGATCACCTCCACCCCCAAGCCCGGCTGGGCGAACACCGATGTCGCCCGGCGCATCGCGGCGCGCTTCGACGTTCCGACCGGCTTCCACACCGACGTGGTCGCCGCGGCGCTCGCGGAGGCGCGCTGGGGCGCGGCGGAGGGGCTGGGAGACCTAGCCTATGTGACCGTGGGCACGGGCATCGGCGTGGGGCTGGTCGCGGGCGGGCGGCCCGTCGACGGGCTGACCCATTCGGAGCTGGGCCATGTCCGACCGCGACGTGTGCCGGGCGACGATTGGGTGGGCGCCTGCCCGTTCCACGGCGCCTGCGTGGAAGGGCTGGCGGCAGGCGGCTCGATCGCCGCGCGCACCGGCATCGCCGCGCCCGAGCTGCCCGCGGATCACGAGGCTTGGCTGCTGGTCGCCGATGCGCTGGCGCAGATGCTGCATGCAGCGGTGCTGACCGGCATTCCGCGGCGGATCGTGATGGGCGGCGGCGTCGCGGTGGGCAATCCGCACCTGCTGCCGCGCATCCGCGAGGCGCTCAAGGCGTCGCTGAACGGCTATGTCGCCCTGCCGGAGGTGGAGGATGCCGACACATACGTGGTGCCCGCGGCGCTGGGCAACAATGCCGGGCCGCTCGGCACCATCCTGTTGGGACAACAGGCTTTAGGCGCGCATTAACCTTCCTTCGCTACC
Organism: Sphingomonas sp.; assembly: GCF_042096255.1. Lineage (GTDB taxonomy): Bacteria > Pseudomonadota > Alphaproteobacteria > Sphingomonadales > Sphingomonadaceae > Sphingomonas. The sequence goes on from NZ_JBELLZ010000013.1 coordinate 44,150, forward strand.
TGCCGGAAACTACCGCGGCCGAACTTCGGCCCGGAGAAAGGGGCGGCGGATGCGCATCTTGATCGTTGACGACGAGCCTGCGGTTCACGAATCCTATCGGCGCTGCTTCGCCCCCGTCACGACGGAGGCGAGCGACGCGCTGTTGGCGATGGCCGGCGAGCTGTGGGACGACGACGCGGAGCCGAAGCCCGAGCCGTGCCAGCCGAAGATCGATGCAACTCATTGTACCCAGGGCCTGGACGGCGTGGAGGCGGTGGAGCGCGCGCTGGCCAATGGACAGCCCTATTCGGTGGCCTTCATCGACATACGCATGCCGCCGGGTATCGACGGCAAGGAGACTGCGCAGCGCATCCGCGCGCTCGATCCCGACATCAACATCGTCATCGTGACCGGATATTCGGACTTCTCCCCGCTGGAGATCGCCCAGGTTGCAGGCCCGGTGGACAAGCTTTTCTACGTCGCCAAGCCGTTCGAGGTGGTGGAGATCTGCCAGACCGCGACCGCGCTGGCACATCGCTGGCAGGCCGACCGCGAACTGGCGGCCGCGCGCGAGACGCTGGCGGCGCAGGTGCGCCAGCTGGAGCAGCAGGCCGCCGAGCTTTCCGCCAACGAGAGCCGCGCGAACCACGCTGCCAGCCACGATCCGCTGACCGACGCGCCCAACCGGCTCGCCTTCACCCGCGCGCTTGCCATGCGCGCCCGCGGCGAGGGCATGTTCGCAGTGGCGATGGTGGACCTGGACCGGTTCAAGCTGGTCAACGATACCTTGGGCCATCTCGCCGGCGACGAGCTGATCCGCGAGATCTACGGCATCCTCATTCGATCCGCGCCGGAGGACGCGCTGGTGGCGCGGCTGGGCGGCGACGAATTCGGTATCCTGTTCGAAACGCCCGGCGACGAGGCGGCGAAGATGGCGTGCGACCATATCATCCTGGGTTGCAACACGACCATGAAGGTTCTGGGCCATTCGGTGCATGGCTCGGCCTCGATCGGCGTGGTGGTCGCCGGCGAGGACGGGGCGCGTGATCCGATCGACCTGATGCGCCGTGCCGACCTGGCGCTGAACGACGCCAAGCGCGAGGGCCGCAACCTGGCGCGGCTGTTCGACGAGAGCATGGACGAGGGCATCCGCATCCGCCGTCGAATCGAGAGCGGCCTGTCACAGGCGATCGCGAAGGGCGAGCTGGGCATGGTGTTCCAGCCGATCGTCGGACGCGATACGCTGGAGATCGTCGGCTTCGAGGCGCTGCTGCGTTGGCATACGGACCAACACGGTCCGATCAGCCCGGCGATTTTCATCCCGATCGCCGAGGAATCGAACCTCATCCACGAACTGGGCGACTGGGTGATCGACGAAAGCCTGAAGGTGCTGGCCGAATGGCCGGGCCAGTATGTTTCGGTGAACTTCAGCCCGCGCCAGTTCCGCCGGCATAACTTCGTCGGCTATGTGATGGAGCGCGTGCAGCGTGCGGGCATCGCACCCTCCCGCTTCCAGATCGAGATCACCGAAACCGCGATCTTCGACGATGCGGAGCGCGCCGCCGAGACCCTGTACCGGCTCCGCCAGATGGGCTTCCGCATCTCGCTGGACGATTTCGGCACCGGCTATTCCTCGCTCTACAACATCCGCAAGTTCGCGCTCGACAGCCTCAAGATCGACCGCAGCTTCATCGACGGCATGGGCCGCGAGCGCGAATCGGCGGCGATCGTCCACTCGATCATCCACCTGGGCCGCGCGCTGGGGCTGGAAGTGATCGCGGAAGGCGTGGAGACGGAGTCCCAAGTTCAATCCCTGCGGATCGCCGGCGCCAGCCACCTTCAAGGCTTCTTCTTCTCCCGGCCGGTAGCGGCGGATGCGGCGCTCGCGCTCGCCCGGCAGCGCTTCATCGGCGCGGAGGAGGCTCCCGCCGACGGAACCAACGGCTGATGGCCGGCGCCGCCATCCGCGGCGCCCTGGCAACCGCCTGGTTCGTCGTCCGGCTGCGGCCGCGGTTGCTCGGCGCACGGCTGGTGCTGACGCTGACCGCGATCGGCCTGGCCGGCGCCGTCGCAATCACGCTGCTGCTCGCCGCGATCATCACGCCCAGCTTCAGCGCGCTGGAGGCGCAATCGATCGAGAGGGAGGTGGAGCGGACCCGCGCTGTGCTGGACGACTATGCCGGCAAGGTCGAGAGCGCGGTGCGCGACTATGGCGACTGGGACGCCAGCTACAACTACATGCGTCGGCCGAACACCGCGTTCGAGCGGGAGAGTTTCTCGCCGCCGGCCATGGCCAATCTTGGCGTCAACGGCATGGCCTATGTGCGCGACGCCCGACGGATCGTGATCGCACGCTGGATCGACGCCGATGGCCGCGACAACCCCGCCATGCGCCGGCACCTGGTCGCTGCGATCAAGCGCAGCGACCCGGCCAGCGTGCTGTCCGGCCAGCGATCCAACGCCTATTATCTTCGGCTCGGCGACCGAGTGGCGGCTGTGGCGGTCGCGCGGGTGCGCCGCAGCGATGGAACGGGCGCGCCGCTCGGTTTCGTGCTGATGGCCAAGGAGATCACGTCTGCGCGCCTGTCCGCGCTGCTGGGAACGCACGCCCAGATTGATACGGCCGCTTCCCAGAGGGAGAGGGTGGAACGAACGCCGAGCCGGATCGCGCTATCGGTGCCGATCGACGGGCCAAATGCCGTGCCGGTGGCGTCCGCGCGCTTCGCCTTCGGGCGCGACGTCTTCGTGCTGGGCCGGCGCGTGCTGCTGCTGGCGGTAGCAGGATCGACGCTGCTGCTGCTGCTGATCCTGGTGGTGCTGCGGCGGACGGTGGACCGGCAGGTGCTGGCACCGCTGGGGCGAGTGGAGCGGCACATGCAGCATGTCCGCGCCTCCGGCTCGCTGGGGCTGCTCGACGAGGAGGATCGCAGCGACGAGATCGGTTCGCTGGGTCGCAGCTTCAACGCGATGCTGCGGCAGTTGGAGGATCTGCGCGAGCAGATCGAGGCCCAGTCGTTCGCGCTTGGCCGGACGGAGAGCGCCGTGGCGGTGATGCACAACGTACGCAATGCCCTGAACCCGGTCTCGACCATCCTCAGCCACGGCATCCGACAGGCGCCCCCGGTGGACCGCGCGATGCTGGACCGGGCGCTGGACGAGCTTGCCGGCGGCGACGTTGGCGAGGATCGGCGCGAGAAGCTGGCCGCGTTCGTGCGGCGCGGCATCGACGCGACCGACGCGGCGCGGGCCGAGCAGGTGCGGCAACTGGGCATCGGGCGCGAAGCGTTGGCGCACGTGCTCGACATCATCGGCACGCAGCAGGCGCAGGCACACGAGCGGCCGGCGCTCAGCGACGTGGACGTGACGGAGGTGGTGGCGCAGAATGCCACCATCGCGCGCTATTCCGACGCATGTTCGGTGGCGCTGAGCTTCCCGGCACAGCCGATGCGGGCCATGGCCAACCGCGTGCTCCTGAGCCAGGTGATCGGCAACCTGTTCTCCAATGCCGCGGAGGCGATTGCCGCGACGGGGCGCAACAGCGGATCGATCGCGGTCACCGTCCATCGCGAAGGCGCGGGCGTGGTGATCCGCATCCGCGACGATGGCGAGGGCTTCCGCCCGGAGGAGGCCCCGCACTTCTTCCAGCGCGGCTTTTCCACCCGGGCGCACAAGTCGGGCGGACTCGGGCTGCACTGGTGCGCCAACTCGATGGTGGCGATGGAGGGATCGCTGGTGCTGGTCAGCGAGGGGCCGGGTCGCGGCGCGGTGGCGGTGCTGACGCTCCGCGCGCCGGAAGCGATGGCCGCCGCCGCCTGAGCGCGCGTGTCAGCCCCAGGGGCGTTCGCGGAACCACTTGGTGATGACGTATTTCACGCCGGCGCGCACCTTCATGCCCTGATGCATGGTGGCGGGATTGAGGCTGCCGTCGGCACGGCGGTTGTTCCAGGCGAGCAGCTTGCCGGTCTCGGGCTGGACGATCTTGTCGATCGCCTTGAACCGCGTGGCGCCGCCCGCCTCGGGCTCGTTCAGGTAGATCATCGCGGTCCAGGTGCGATTCCCGGCGACCGAGCAATAGCGGTGGAAATCGACGCCCTGCGGCTCGAAATAATCGGTGTGCGCCTTGAACTCCTGCCCCACGGCGTAGCGCTGGCCCTGGATCGGCTCGCCATGCGCGGGATCGAAGCCGGTGATCTCGGCGATGCGGCGGTCCACCTCGGCGACCACGGGATCGGCGGGGTCGAGGTCGCAGGTCTCGCTGGTGCGATAGGCGGCGTCGCCGTTCGAATCGGAGATGGTGGAGGGGCGGCGGCGCGCGTCGATCCGCGCGATCAGTTCAACGCACAGCTCCGGCTCCAGGAAGCCGCGGTGGAGGAACAGGGTGAGCTTGGGGCTGGGGACGCGCTGCACGCCCGCGCGCGCCGAGAGCCGTGCGACCGCTTCGGTCGGGTCGAGCCCGGATGCGGTGGGGACCGTCGCCATGCTGTCGCCCATGCCACCGCGCGCAAAGCCTAGCAACGTCCGGCCAATTGCTTCAAAAGGCGCGGCGATGCGGGACATGATGGGGCGCGCCGCTGCGGCGCGCGAGACGGGCGGACACCGATGCGCTTGAGGTTCGATGCCCGCGGCCGGGCGATCCTGCGGCGGTTGCCGGTCAACGTCTATTCGCTGGCGGAACTGGCGCTGCTCGGCCTGCTGGCGGTGCAGGGCGCGCGGCTGACCTGGGCGATCGCGACGCCGATCGCGCCGCTGGGTGACTGGCGGCCGGCCGAGCCGAGCGTGCCGGGTGACCCCGCGGGCGTGCTGGCGGGGTTCGACCCGTTCTTCCGGATCAGCGGCCAGCAAGGTCCGGCGCAGGTGAGCGCAGGCGACGTGAAATTGTTTGGCGTGCGCGTCGACGAGGCGATGGGGCGCGGCTCGGCGATCGTGGCGGGGCCGGACGGGGTGCAGAAGAGCGTCTCGGTGGGCGAGGAGATCGCGCCGGGCGTGACGCTGCAGGCGGTGGCGTTCGATCACGTCACGCTGGCGCGCGGCGGCGTGCCGGAGGACCTGTACCTCGACCAGTCGGGCGGCGGGGCGGGCGGGGCCCCTGCGGCCACACCGGCAGCGGATCGCGGCGTCAGCATCGACCAGCTGACCCAGGAGATCGGCGCCATCCCGCGCATCCAGCGCGGCGCGATCACCGGGCTGGTGGTGCGCCGCCAGGGCGAGGGCAGCGCCTTTGCCGCGGCGGGGCTGCGCGACGGCGATGTGGTCACCGCATTGGGCGGCAAGCCGGTGAGCGGGCCCGACGACCTCGACCGGCTGCGGCGCGACTATCCCGCCGGCGGGGCGATCCCGATCACGGTGGAGCGCGGCGGCGACGCCCTGGAACTGACGGTGAAGGTGGCTGGGCAATGAGAAAGCTCGTTCTCGCGGCGGCGCTCGCCTGCGCCGCGCCGGGCCTTGCCCAGACCACGCTCAACGTGCGCGATGCGGATATCCGCGCGTTCATCGCCGATGCCGCCAAGGTGACGGGCCGCACCTTCATCATCGACGCGCGGGTGCAGGGCAAGGTTTCGGTGGTGACCGACCGGCCGCTGAGCCGCAGCGAGTATCTGGAGGTGTTCCTTTCCACGCTGCGCGCGAACGGGCTGGTCGCGGTGCCGACCGCCAATGGCGCGTTCCGCGTCCAGCCGATCGACAATGCGGCTCAGCAGCCGAGCCGGATCGGCAGCGCTGGCGCCAATCGCAACAGTCTGGTGACCGAGATCGTCCGGCTGCGGTCGGTGGACGCCTCCACCGCGGTGGACACGGTGCGGCCGCTGGTCAGCGCGCAGGGCTCCGTCACCGCCAATCGCGGCGGCAACAGCCTGGTGGTGGTGGACTTCGCCGACAACGTGCGCCGGGTGCGCGAGGTGCTGCGGCGGATCGACACCGACAATGCCGCGACGCGGGTGATCGCGCTGAAGAACGCCAGCGCCAAGGAGATCGCCGCGGCGCTCCAGGGGCTGCTCGGCGGCGGCGCAGCGCCCGCGGGCGGGCAGGGCGCGGCGGCGGGGGGTGGCACGACGGCCAGCGTGGTGGCGATCGACAGCGCCAACTCGGTGGCGCTGCGCGGCGATCCGCAGACGGTGGCGCGCCTGTCCGCGATCGCGCTGGACCTCGACCAGAAGGCCAAGAGCGGCACCGAGATCAAGGTGGTGTTCCTGGAGAATGCGGATGCGGCGCAGCTGCTGCCCGTGCTCCAGCAGCTCGTCGGCCAGACGCCCGACCAGGTGCCGCAATCCACCTTGTCGCAATCGGGCTTCAGCACCTCGGGTAGCTCGAGCAGCAACGGGCAGGTGGCGCAGGCCGCGGCGCCGACCACCAGCGGCGCCAGCCAGCAGCAGGCGGCGGCACCCGGCGGTGCGCCCACCCAGGCGGCGCTGACCACCGAGGGCGGGCGCACCGCCGCGGTGGTGACGCGCTTCGCCGGGGCCAATGCGATCATCATCGCCGCGCCGGCGGACATCCAGCGCCAGCTTTCGGAAGTGGTGCGCCAGCTCGACACCCGCCGCGCGCAGGTGCTGGTGGAGGCGATCGTCGCGGAGGTGTCCGACACCACGGTCAACCGGCTGGGCTTCCAATTCCTCCTCGGAAACCTCTCGGGCGGGGCGTTCGGCGCGACCAGCTTCTCCAACTCGGCGCCCAACCTGCTGACCGTGGCGGGCGCGATCGCCGCGCGCGAGCTCAACACCACCACCACGACGATCAACGGATCGACCGTCACCACCAGCACCAATTCGACGATCAGCGACCAATTGCTCCAGCAGGCGGCCAACTCCATCCTGGGCGCGGGGGGCGGCATTCTGGGCGGCGGCGGGCGCAGCGGCGACACGATCTTCGGCGGCATCATCAATGCGGTGAAGAGCGACAACACCTCCAACCTGCTCCAGGCGCCGCACGTGCTGACACTGGACAATCAGGTGGCGCGCATCCTGGTGGGCCAGGAGATCCCGATCACCACCGGCCAGGCGCTGAGCCAGAATTTCGACAATGCCTTCCGCACGGTGCAGCGCGAGAATGTCGGTATCGAGCTGGAGGTGCGGCCGCAGGTCAATTCCTCGGGGGCGATCAAGCTGTTCCTGCGCCAGCAGGTGAGCAGCATCGCCGGGCCGGTGAGCAACGACAATTCCGACCTGATCCTCAACAAGCGCGAGGTGGAGACGACGCTGACCGTGGACGACGGCCAGATCGCGGTGATCGGCGGCCTGCTCGACGACAACGAGCGGCGGACGATCGAGAAGATTCCGCTGCTGGGCGACATTCCCGCGCTGGGCGTGCTGTTCCGCTCCAAGGCGAAGACGCGTGCCAAGACCAACCTGATGGTGTTCATCCGCCCGACGATCCTGCGCACGCCGGAGGACAGTCGGCGGGTGACCGAGCAGCGCTACGGCTACCTTCGCCTCCAGCAGGGCATGCAGGACCCGACGCGGGAGCCGACCATCGACGAGCTGGTGCGCGATTACATGGGCGCGGCGCCGCCGATCCCCTCCGCGCCGGTGCCCGGCAACATCGAGGACCCGCGCGTGGCGGTGCCGGTGATGAAGAACACGCAATCGACCGTGCGGGTGCGGGGCCAGTGATCCGCACGGGGCGGGAGATCGATGCAAGCCCCTCCCCTTCAGGGGAGGGGATGGGGGTGAGGGATGTCTCGCCGAGACTTGCGCCCGCGGCACTGCCCCACCCCAACCCCTCCCCTGAAGGGGAGGGGCTTGCCTTGGCATCGTTGCTGCCGCTCCCCTACACCTTCGCGCGCAAGTTCGGCGTGGTGCTCGACGGAGACGGTGTCGCGCTGCGCGAGGGCGCGGACCCGCGCGCGCTGATCGAGGTGCGGCGGGTGGTCGGTCGGCCGCTCGACATTCGCGTGGTGGCGCCGGCCGAGTTCGACCGGCTGCTCTCCGACCACTACGCCATGGACGGGCAGGCGACTGCCGCCGCTGCGGTGGGGATGGGCGACGAGCTCGACCTGCTCGCCGACGGCATCCCGACCGCGGAGGACCTGCTCGACACCGCCGATGACGCCCCCGCGATCCGGCTGATCAACGGCATCATCGCCGATGCCGCGCGCAACGGCGTGTCCGACATCCATATCGAGCCCTACGAGACCGGCCTGGTGGTGCGGATGCGCATCGACGGGGTGCTGCGCGAGACCTTGCGCATGCCGCCGCACGTCGCGCCGGTGGTGGTCAGCCGCGTCAAGGTGATGGCGCGGCTCGACATCGCCGAGCGGCGGGTGCCGCAGGATGGGCGGATGGGGCTGACGCTTGGCGGGAAGCTGCTCGACGTTCGCGTCTCGACATTGCCTAGCCGGGCGGGCGAGCGGGTGGTGCTGCGCATCCTCGACAAGGAGAATGCGGGGATTGACCTGGATGCGCTTGGCATGGACCCGGCGATGTATGCGCTGCTCAAGGGCGCGATCGCCGAGCCCAACGGCATCGTGCTGGTCACCGGGCCGACCGGCAGCGGCAAGACGACTTCGCTCTACGCCTCGCTGCGGCTGCTCAACGACGGCACGCGCAACATCCTGACGGTGGAGGACCCGGTCGAATATGCGGTCGAGGGCGTCGGCCAGACCCAGGTCAACGCCAAGGTGGGACTGACCTTCGCCGCCGGCCTGCGCGCGATCCTGCGCCAGGACCCCGACGTGGTGATGGTGGGCGAGATCCGCGACCGCGAGACTGCCGAGATCGCGGTGCAGGCGTCGCTGACCGGGCACCTGGTGCTCTCCACCGTCCACACCAACGACGCCGCGGGCGCGATCACGCGGATGCGTGACATGCGGGTGGAGCCGTTCCTGCTCGCCTCCACGCTGCGCGCGGTGATCGCGCAGCGGCTGGTGCGGCGGCTGTGCCCGTCGTGCCGGCGGCCGGTGCGGGCGGAGGGGACGGTTGCGGTGCTGCTGGGGGTGGCGCCGGAGGCGACCGTCTATGAGGCGGTGGGCTGCGAGCAATGTTCGCGGACGGGGTTCCGCGGACGGATCGGGGTCTATGAAGGCATCCGCGTCGACGAGACGGTGCGGCGGATGATCAACGAGGGCGCGGACGAGGATGCCATCGCCGCTTACGCGTTCGCGCGTGGCGGCCGGCTGGCGCAGAATGCGCGGCGGCTGGTGGAGGAGGGCGTGACGACCGCCGAGGAGGCGGTGCGGGTGTCGCGGGCGGATGGATCGGAATCCCCCTCCCTGGAAGGGAGGGGCTAGGGGTGGGTGGAGGCTTGGTGATACGGCAAGGTCAGGCGATCGGGCATCCGTATCGCCAGGCCTCCACCCACCCCCGGCCCCTCCCTTCCAGGGAGGAGAGTCTCGATGGCTGACTTCGACTTCCTCGCCATCGACACGCGCGGGCAGGAGACGCGCGGGCATGTCGCCGCGGACAGCCTCGACGCGGCGCGCGCGCTGCTCGACCGGCGGCGGCTGTACGTGGTGCGGATCGAGCCGGGGAGCGCGCCCGCTGCGAAAGGGCGACCGCTGTTCGGGCTGACACTCGGTGCGCCGAAGATGTCGGGCAAGCAGCTGACCCTTTTCACCCGCCAGCTGGCGACGCTCAACCGCGTCGCGCCGCTGGAGGAATCGCTGCGCACCATCACCCGGCAGACCGAGCAGGAGCGGGTGCAGGCGGTGGTCCAGTCGGTGCACGCCGGCGTGGTCGAGGGGCGCCGCCTCGCCGATGCGATGGCGCGCGAGCCGAAGAGCTTTCCGCCGCTCTATCGCGCGATGGTGGCGGCGGGCGAGGGATCGGGGTCGCTGCCCGCGATCCTCGACCGGCTGGCGATCCTGCTGGAACGGCAGGCGGAGATCCGCGGCAAGCTGCTGACCGCGCTCGCTTATCCCACCATCCTGGCGCTGGTGGCGATGGGCGTGGTGGTGGCGCTGATGATGTTCGTGGTGCCGCAGGTGGTGGAGCAATTCGAGGATGTCGGCCAGACCTTGCCGCTGCTGACCCGGCTGGTGATCGCGCTGTCCGACCTGCTGGTCGGCTGGTGGTGGCTGATGCTGCTGGGGGTGGCGGCGCTGGGCGTGGGCGGCTGGTTCGCGTTGCGCCAGCCGCCGATCCGGCTGGCGTTCGACACAAGGCTGCTGCGGCTGCCCCTGCTCGGGCGGCTGCTGCGCGACCTGCATGCGGCGCGGATGGCTCGGACGCTCTCCACGATGGTGGCGAGCCGGCTGCCCTTGCTCGACGGGCTGACGCTGACCGCGGGCACGATCCACAACCGGCGGCTTCGTATCGCGTCCGACGAGATCGCCGAGGCGGTGCGCGGCGGCGGCAGCCTGTCCGCGGCGATGCGCCGCGCGGGCGTCTTTCCCCCTCTGCTGACGTATCTGGCGGCGAGCGGCGAGAGCGCCGGGCGACTGGACGAGATGCTGGAGCGCGCGGCCGATTACCTCGAGCGCGAGTTCGACCGCTTCACCGCCACCGCTTTGTCGCTGCTGGAGCCGGCGATCATCGTGGTGATGGGGGGCATCGTCGCGACGATCGTGCTATCCATC